>DATKVR010000134.1:0-24299 GCA_035529955.1 Gallionella sp. | reverse complement strand
ATACGGCAGGATGGCCTCAGCCGCTTTCTGCGCGGTATTCTGGCGCAGTGCCAGATGCAGTTCAGTGAAAGTCTTTTCCAGTTGCGCCACCGTATTGGCATCGTTAACCAGATTGAGCAATGCCTGGGCGAGGTTTTCCGGCGTGGCATCCTCCTGCATCAGCTCCGGCACGACGAAGCGCTCGCACAATATGTTGGGCAAACCATAATAGGGCTGATAGCCCTTACGCTTCATCAGCCACCAGGACAAAGCCGGCATGCGATAGGTGATCACCATCGGCCGCTTGAGCAGGGCTGCTTCGAGTGTGGCGGTTCCCGACGCGACCAGCACGCCATCTGCAACGATCATCGCATCCTGCGCGTGCCCGAACAGCATGGTAATGGGCAGCTCCTGGGCCTCGTTGTCAAACAGGGTCTGTTCAAAAATCCGGCGAGTTTCGCGGCTGGCCAGCGGCACCAGAAATCGCGCGCCGGGATATTTTTTCAGGATCAGCCTGGCGGTTTCGATATAGACGAGCGCGTGATGCTTTACTTCACTCTGGCGGCTGCCCGGAAGGAATGCAAACACCTTGGCCGGCAATGGAATGCGCATGTTCTCGCGCAACTCGGCACGCTTGGGTTGCATTGGAAACATATCGGCAAGCGGGTGTCCGACAAAATCCACCGGCACGCCGGCCTGCCGGTATATCTCGGGTTCATGCGGAAACAATGCCAGCATGTGTGAAACCGCACGCTTGATCTTGTGTATGCGTTCACCGCGCCACGCCCAGATTGAGGGGCTGACATAGTGTATGGTCGGGATACCGTGCCGCTTGAGCACCAGTTCCAGATCAAGATTGAAATCCGGCGCGTCTACCGCGATGAACAAATCCGGACGATTGTCCAGAAAATAGGCGCGCAACTTGCGGCGGATACCGGCAATTTCAAAATAATGACGCAGCACTTCAACGTATCCGTTCACCGCAAGTTTTTCCATCGGAAATAAAATTTCCATGCCGGCGGATTTCATCCTGGGTCCGCCGATACCGACAAATTTCAAGTCGGGACGGGCTGCTTTGAGTGCCGCCATCAAGTGGCTGCCGAGCAGATCGCCCGAAGCTTCGCCCGCGACTATTCCGATCACAACATTTTCTGCCATAACAAAAGGGAATTAAAAAGTAAGGAATTAACGAATGATGCCGCGCGAGGCAGCGGCAAGAAAATCAGCCAGCAGCTGCACCTCGGGATGTTCTGCCGCCTGTGATTGCAATGCGGTTTTGGCATCTTCCAGGCTAAGCCCGGACCGATACAGTGTTTTGTATGCGCGCTTTATCGCCAGGATGGATTCGCCGGAAAATCCGCGCCGTTTCAATCCTTCCGAATTGATACCGTGCGCCACCGCCGGATTGTCTGCGGCAGTGACATAGGGCGGCAGATCCTGGGACAAGCGCGTTTGGAAACCGGTCATCGCGTGTGCGCCGATGCGCACAAACTGGTGTACGCCGGACAGGCCGCCCAGAAACACCCAGTCACCGACATGCACATGACCGCCCAGTGTCGCCCCGTTTGCCATGATGGTATGGCTGCCGATCTGGCAATCGTGCGCGACATGCACGTAAGCCATGATCCAATTATCGCTGCCGATGCGGGTCACGCCGGCATCCTGCGCGGTACCGGTATTGAGCGTGCAGAATTCGCGTATCGTGTTGTTGTCACCGATCTCGAGCCGGGTCGGTTCACCCGCATATTTCTTGTCCTGGGGTATGGCGCCTACCGAGCAAAACTGGAAGATGCGATTGGCCTTGCCGATGCGGGTGTGCCCCTCGATGACGACATGGGGTCCGATCCAGGTTCCCGCGCCGATCTCGACATGTTCGCCAATGACGGAATACGCGCCCACCTCGACATCATCGGCGAGTCTGGCGTTCGGGTGAACGATGGCGGTGGGATGGCGCATTACGGAACGGCTTTGACGGTACACATCAGTTCGGCCTCGGCGGCCAGCTGGCCGTCGACCTCGACCGTCCCGGCAAACTTGAACAGACCGCGCATGCTGCGGATCAGCGACACCTTGATGATCATCTGGTCGCCGGGCACGATCGGGCGCTTGAAACGCGCGCCGTCGATGCCGGCAAAATAATACACCGAATTGTCGCTCGCGCCGGCACCCATTGACTTGAACGACAACAGCGCCGCGGCCTGCGCCATTGCCTCGATGATCAGCACGCCGGGCATCACCGGAAAATGCGGATAGTGTCCCGGGAAGAACGGTTCGTTGATGGTCACGTTTTTCAGCGCCACGATGCTCTTGTCGGGCTCCATCGACAACACCCGGTCTACCAGCAAAAACGGGTAGCGGTGCGGGAGAAGCCTGGTGATTTCGTTTATATCCATCTGCGTGCCCATCAGTCTTCCCCTTTTATTTGATGCCCGTCTGAAAATTTCGGGTTCTTGATCTTAATTTCCTGTTCCAACTTCCTGACGCGTTTTACCAGATCGTCCAGATGACGCAGATGTACGGCGTTCCTGCGCCAATCGTCGGTTTTGGAAAACGGAAAAATCGCGGCGTAGGAGCCGGCTTCGTGTATGGATTTCCCGATCAGGGTAAATGCCGCGATCTCCACCCGATCGGCTATCTGCAAATGCCCCAGAATTCCCGCACTGCCGCCAATCAGGCAATATCGCCCGATGGTGGTGCTGCCCGCGATACCCACACACCCTGCGATTGCGGTATGGGCACCGATACGCACGTTATGCGCGATCTGAATCTGGTTGTCCAGCTTCACACCGTCCTCGATCACGGTGTCGTCAAGCGCGCCCCGGTCGATGGTGGTGTTGGCACCGATCTCCACATCGTTGCCGATTACCACCCGGCCGATTTGCGGAATCTTGATCCAGCGCCCCTCATCCATCGCGATACCGAAACCGTCCGCACCGATCACCACACCGGAATGCGCGATCAGATTATCGCCTATCAGGCAGTCGTGATATACCACCACCCGCGGATACAGTCGCGCATGGTTGCCGACAACCGTATTTTCACCGATATAACAGCCCGCGCCGATCACGCTGAACGCGCCTATCGTAGCACCCTCGCCGATCACGGCAGTCGGCGCGATACTGGCTGTTGCGGCTATCTTTGCTCCCGCACCGATGATTGCGCCGGGCGCTATACCCGGCTTGACCTGCGGCAAGGGATTCAGCAGACCCGAAACCCTGGCGAAATACGCGTAAGGGTTGTCCGAGATGATACGCGGCAAACCGGTGGCTTCCGCGTCGGCTTCGCCAAGAATGACTGCGCCTGCTTTGGTGCTGTCCAACTGCGCGCGATACTTGCTGTTGGCCAGGAAGCTGATATGGGCGGGCAATGCGGTTTCCAGCGTTGCAACCTGCGAGATGCGGGTTTCGGCCCGGCCCAATACCCGCCCGCCAAGGCGCTCGGCAATCTCGGATAATCGGTAGCTGACAGTCATACGCAATGCCCGGACTATTTGCCTGAATTGTTACCATCCTTGCTGTCCGGTTTGACGTCGGCAAGTTTTTTGATGACCTCGTCGGTAATATCAATTTTGGGATTCCGATATACCGCTTCCTGCAGAATCAGGTCATACTTTTCCGACACGGCAATCGACTGAATCGCTTTATTTGCCTGATCCAGCACGATGGCCAGTTCTTCGTTCTTGCGCAAATTCAAGTCCTCGCGGAATTCGCGCTGCATGCGCTGCAAGTTCACATTCATCGCGGTCAGCTCGCGCTCCTTGTTGCGGCGATCGGTATCAGAAAGTTTGCCGTTATCATTATCCAGCGTGGCTTGCAAATCTTTCGCCTGCTTCATCAGCTTCTTGATTGCCTGGTCGCGCCCGGAAAATTCCTGTTCGATTTTGCTCTCCGCCCTCATTGCCGGCGCGGATTCACGCAACACACGCTCGGTATCCACCACCCCAACCTTAAAGTCTCCCGCCAGCGCTACACCGGCGCTCAGCAACAGGCTCAACATAACCGCCTTGATCAATGTCTTCATTGCCAACTCCTCTTAATCATGAAAACCGCCTGCATATGCAGGCTGCATCAATCTTGTACTGTATCTATATAAAGTGGCAAATTGCCAGACTTTGTTCCAACCCTTTTCAACAGCAGCGCACGCCTTGCTGATGTATCTGTACCACGACCTGTCACACCCGGGCCCAATGCAACGCTTCATCACGTCATCAGAACACCGAACCCAGCGTAAACTGGAATTTTTGCAATTTGTCCTGCGGCTGCTTGTGGATAGGCAAAGCATAACTGAATTTCAGCGGTCCGACCGGCGATATCCAGGTAAACGCCACGCCTGCAGAATAGCGCATTCCGGCACTGCCCGGCAGATCACCGGGTCCATAAACCGCACCGCCATCGATAAACTCGCTCAGGCGCACGGACTGCTCTTTGCCCATCCCGGGAAAGGGCGACAGCAACTCAACTCCGGTAACAACCCTGCGCGGGCCGCCCAATACCAAATCCGTCGAATCGCGCGGACCCAGTGAATTTGCTTCATAGCCGCGCACCGAACCCGGGCCACCCGCATAAAAATTCTTGAAGAATGGCAACGGCTCGCCACCATATCCGCCCGCGATACCGGCCTCGCCATGGACCAACAGGGTGAAGTTGCTGCTTACCGGGTAAAACCATTGCTGCAAATAATCCAGCTTGTAGTAACGCAAGTTGAATACCGGCAGCGAAACTTCTGCTGTAGCGCGTTGCACCGACCCTGATGTGGTATAGATTGCGCTATCCAGACTATCCCTGCCCCACCCGATCGTTCCCAGCAAACTGTTGCTCTTTGCACCGGCAACGTTGACATATTCGATCAAGCGCGTCGGACTGGATGTGAACAGGCCCAATTGTGTGTTTTCAGCCGCCAGGCCATAGCTGATGGTCTGTTGCTCGCTTATCGGCACACCAAAATGCACGCCGGCACCCAGGGTATGCGAGGAGTATTGGCTGACTGCGGTGGTTTGCGAATCAAGGTTGCGCTTGTAAAGGTCAAACCCGCGACTCACACCGTCATCGGTGAAATAGGGATTGGTGTAGGAAACCGAGTATATCTGGTTGATTCTCCCGGTATTGATCTGGGTGGACAGGTAATTGCCGGAGCCAAACAGGTTGGCCTGTGTCACGCTCCCGGTCAGGATCAGTCCTTCACCGCTTGAGAAGCCCGCACCCACCGAAATGCTGCCGGTCGATTTTTCCTTGACCGACATGTTTACATCGGCCTGGTCTGCGGCGCCCTGTACCGGTGGCGTTTCAATATTCACCTCGGAAAAGAAGTTCAGCATGTCGACACGCTGTTTGGATCGCTTGATTTTGTCCACATCGAACCACTCGCCTTCAGTCTGGCGGAATTCGCGGCGTATCACCTCATCCCGGGTCTTATTGTTTCCGGATATGTTGATGTGGCGGACATACACCCGGCTGGCGGGATCCACTACGAAATTGAATGCGACCGTATGATTGGTCTTGTCGATTTGCGGTATGGCATTCACATTGGCAAACGCATATCCTTCCCGCCCCAGGCGTTCACCGATTTTCTTGCTGGTTTCGGTCATTGCCTTGCGCGAAAAGGTATCCCCTGCTTTCACCTGCACAAGCTTTTCTATTTCCGCTTTCGGTACCACCGTATCACCGGATACCGTCACCTTGGAGACGGTGTATTTCGGGCCTTCGGTCACATTGATCGTTATGTAGATACTCTTCTTGTCCGGCGTGATCGAAACCTGGGTCGAATCAATATTGAACTCCAGGTAACCGTTGTCCATATAGAACGAACGCAGGGTTTCCAGGTCGCCAGCCAGCTTCTCCTTGGAATACTGGTCGTTGCTGCTGAACCAGGCAAACCATCCCGGCGTGCTCAGTTTCATCAGACCGAGCAATTGGGATTCAGGGTAGACATGATTGCCAATCAGATTGATCTGCTTTATTTTGGCAACATCGCCTTCAACCACATTGAACACGATGCTGACACGGTTGCGGGGCAGTTCAGTGACAATATTTGTCACCTTGACGTCATATTTTCCACGGGCGATATACTGGCGCTTCAGTTCCTGGGTCGCCTTTTCCAGCGCTCCCTTGTCGAAAATCTTCGCTTCGGCAAGCCCTTCATACTTCATCGCCTGCATGAGTTGCACCTTGGGAAATTCCTTGGCGCCGTTTATCACGATACTGGCTATCGTGGGCCGCTCGACTACCTGAACGATCAATACGCCCCGATCGACTTTCAGCTTAACATCCTTGAAGAATCCCGTGGCATACAGGGCATGGATCGCCGCAGCGCCTTGCTCGTTATCCATCGTGTCGCCCACCTTGACAGGCAGATAGCTGAACACGGCGCCGGGGTCGGTACGCTGTATGCCCACGATGCGAATTGCCTTGACGGTGAATGGCTCGATTGCCCAGGCGCGCGAGATGATACAGAGCAGGAATATCAATCCCGCCAGTTTTTTTATGTACATTATTTAGCCTGAAACAAAACGGTTTAAATCGTTATATATTGCAAAAACCATCAGCGTGCCCAGCAGCGCGATGCCTATCTTCTGACCGAATTCCCATGACGTTTCCGAGACCGGACCGCCTTTTACCAATTCGACGACATAATACAGCAAGTGCCCCCCATCCAATAACGGGATTGGCAACAAATTCAATACGCCGAGGCTGATACTGATCAGCGCGAGAAAGCTCAGGTAGGCCACCGCGCCCATTTTTGCGGACTGTCCGGCGTAATCGGCGATCGTTATCGGGCCGCTGATATTTTTCACCGACACCTCGCCGATCACCATCTTGCCCATCATGTCCAGGCTGATGGCGGACGTTTCCCAGGTCTTGCGCAGGGATTGCATCAGCGCATTCAGCGGGCTGTAACTGACATCGACCAGCATCGCCTTCCATGCGGCTTCATCGACTTCGGGTCCCGCGCCGATCCGGCCGATGGTCTTGCCGGATTCATCGACCGCCTGCGGAACCACCTTGATTTGCAAGGTCGTTGCGCCGCGCCGGACATCGAGCAGCACGGTTTGGGACGGATGTTCGCGTATCGTATTCACAAGGTCCATCCAGTGCTTCATCGCTACGCCATTGGCGCTGAGAACATGGTCTCCGTGCTGCAGTCCGGCACGCTGCGCGACGCTATCCTTGGCAATATTGCCGATGACGGGCAGCACCACGGGCTGGTAGAGATGCAAGCCGAGCTTGCCGAGAAAATCGCCATCAAGATCCTTCGCGCTCAGGCCGCTCACATCCAGCAATTGATCAACCGTTTCGCCGCCGGCGGTCTTCGCCTGAATTTTCACCCTGCCATTTTTAACCTCGTCCGGATTCTGCCGGACCACCGACTCCATCAACATCCAATGCAATTCCTGCCAGCTCGGTACAGGCTTGCCATTGATTCCAAGTATGGTTTCCTGCGCCTGCATTCGCGCGGCCGCGGCAGGCGTGCCTTGCGGAATCTCACCCAGCATTGGTTTCAGTCCCGGCACACCGTGCACAAACAGGCCCCAATACAGCAGTATTGCCAGCAGGAAATTGGCCAGCGGGCCGGCCACCACGATCGCCATGCGCTGCAGCACCGGTTTGCGGTTGAATGCATAGGGCAAGTCTTGCGGCGCGACATCGTCTTCCCGCTCGTCCAGCATCTTGACGTAGCCGCCCACCGGGATCGCGGAAATCACCCACTCGGTATCGCTGTTGGCAAAACGCCTGGTGTAAATCACTTTGCCAAAGCCCAGCGAAAAACGCAGCACCTTTACTCCGCAGCGGCGCGCCATCCAGTAGTGCCCATATTCATGGAACACCACCAACAGTGCGATCGCGAGTACAAAAGCCAGTATTGTAATCATTTGCCCAATTTGTGAATTTGTTGTCGCGCTTCAGCCCGCGCCCCGGCGTCCGCGCCAAGCACATCATCCAGACTGTCAACGGCAACGACCGGCAATGCATCCAGGACCGCCCCGATCACGGCAGGAATGGCCAGGAAAGAAATCTGCCGGTCGAGAAACGCCGCCACCGCCACTTCATTCGCGGCATTCAATACCGCGGGAGCCGTTCCTGCCGTGCGCAGTGCCTGGTATGCCAAAGCCAGGCAAGGGAAACGCCCGAAGTCCGGCGCGGTAAAATTCATCGTCGCCACCTTGAACAGATCCAGCGGGGCCACACCGGCATCAATGCGTTCCGGATAAGCCAGGCCATAGGCGATCGGGGTACGCATATCCGGATTGCCGAGCTGCGCCAGCACCGATCCATCCACATATTCTACCAGCGAATGGATCACGCTCTGCGGATGAACCACCACCTGAATGTCATCGGCAGCTGCATTGAACAGCCAGTGTGCCTCGATGACCTCCAGACCCTTGTTCATCATGCTTGCCGAGTCCACCGAGATCTTGCGCCCCATCACCCAGTTGGGGTGCGCGCATGCCTGTTCCGGTGTGACATTTTGCAAATCAACCAGGGGCGTGTCGCGAAACGGGCCGCCCGATGCAGTCAGCAGGATGCGGCGCACCCCGTTGGCGGCCAGGTTGCCGTCGTAACCGCGCGGCAATGCCTGGAATATCGCGTTGTGTTCACTGTCGATCGGCAGCAGGATTGCACCGCTGGCACGCACCGCTTCCATAAATACATCGCCCGCCATCACCAGCGTTTCCTTGTTCGCCAACAAGATCTTTTTGCCGGCTTGCGCCGCAGCCAGGGTAGGACGCAAGCCGGCGGCCCCGACGATGGCAGCCATCACCGCATCCACTTCCGGCAACACCGCGACCTGTTCCAGTGCGGCTATCCCGCTCAATACTTCGGTGCCTAGCCCGGCTTCACGAACACGCTGGCGCAGCTTTATGGCCGCTGCCGCATCCAGCATCACCGCGAAGTCCGGCTTGAATTGCCGGCATTGCTGGAACAACAGATCAACCTGGCTGTTCGCGGTCAGTGCAATGATCCTGAATTTGCCGGGATGGCGCGCCACCACGTCCAGCGTGCTGGTGCCGATACTGCCGGTGGAACCCAGAATGGTAATGCGCTGAAGCGGGGTCCGGTGCATGGATAATCAGCCGATATGTTGCAACAGGATCGCCAGCGCGGCGATCGGCAGGGTCGAAGTCAACGCATCGATGCGATCCAGCAATCCGCCGTGGCCGGGCAGCAAGGCGCCGCTATCCTTGACCCCTGCCTGGCGCTTGATCGCCGATTCGAACAAATCGCCGAGAACCGCCAGGCCCACCCAGCACCAGGAAGCCATCAGCACGGTGGGCAGGAATGCAACATGCTTCGAGTAGGGACTGAAACTCCATGCCAGCAAAACGCAAAACGACACGCCCAGTATCGCACCGGCAACTCCTTCCCAGGTCTTGCCGGGACTGATGCTGGGAGCCAGCTTGGTTTTGCCATACTTGCGGCCGGCAAAATAGGCGGAGATATCCGCCACCCATACCAGACTCATCATACCCAACAGCCACCAGGGATGACCGATACGCAGATCGAGCATCGCCAGGCCGGTCGGAATCAGCACTGCCCATCCGACCAATGCCATCAGCACGGACGGCATGACACGGCGTTGCGAAGCATCCGGGGCGGGAATGCCGTCCCCCTGCCTCCTCCCGCTATCGGCTGGCTTCGCCAGTAACGTGTCGGAGTCAGGCAGCCGGACCTTCCAGCCCGCTATCAGCCAGGCCGGCACGATCACCAGCCAGAGTATGGCTGACAAGGTGAATACCGCAACATGCGTGTACAAGGTCTGCTCAGGCGTATGGCTGGCATCGAACCAGATCAAGCCGAGCATCACCACCAGCGTCAGCCCCCAGAACAGGTTTGCTTCCGCATGGCCGAACCTGGACAATCGCGACCATTCGGCAGCACTCTGCAGCACGACCACCGTCACCAATGCAGCCCACCCGCCATCGGGCAACAAGAACGCGGCCAGCAAAAACAACACCAGCAGAATAACGGCCGTAATCACGCGCGACTTAAGCATCAGACCAATTCCTTGGCTCTTGGGCCTTTAACCTTGATTCTGTTTTTTGCATCACTCGCGCCCTATGCACTCTGCTCCCCTTCAGCCCGGCCATGCAGCTGTTCACTGGTCCGGCCGAAACGCCGCTCGCGCTGTTGATACGATGTAATCGCCTTGTTCAATTGGTTGCGATCAAAAGCCGGCCACAGCGTGTCGGTAAAATACAGTTCGGTATAGGCCAATTGCCACAGCATGAAGTTGCTGATGCGCTGTTCGCCGCCGGTGCGGATGAACAGGTCGGGCTCGGGTGCGTCGCTCATCGACAGGTAGGGTTGCAGGTCTTCCTCAGTAAAGGTTTGCGCAAGGTCCGGATGCTCGCCGAGCATCGACTTCACTGCGCGCATCACATCCCAGCGTCCGCCATAATTCGCGGCGATGGTCAGCGTCAGCGCGGAATTGCCTGCGGTAAGCAACTCGGCATCCAGCATGGTCTGCTGCAGCTTGTCGTCAAAACGGCTGCGGTCGCCGATAATTTTCAGGCGAATGTTGTTTTGGTGCAATTTGTCCACTTCGCGTTCCAGCATTTTCAGGAACAATGACATCAGGAAGGAAACTTCATCGACAGGGCGCCGCCAGTTTTCGCTGCTGAACGCAAACACCGTCAGATATCCCACACCCAGATCCCGGCAGGATTTCACCACCTCGCGCAATGCTTCCACCCCGCGCTGGTGCCCCGCCACGCGCGGCATGAAACGCTGTTTGGCCCAGCGCCCGTTGCCGTCCATGATGATCGCGATATGGCGCGGGATGGCGGTCGTGCCTGGTATGGTGCGGGTGGAGCTGGATGGGAGCGTGGCCATTATTCCAGGATCGTTTGGAATCAAACGGCCATCAGGTCTGCTTCTTTGGCAACCAGCGCCTTGTCTATTTCGGCGACGTAGCGATCGGTCAACTTCTGTATTTCGTCCTGCGTGCGGCGTTCTTCGTCTTCCGCGATTTCCTTGTCCTTGAGCGCTTCCTTGAGTGTGTGATTGGCATCACGGCGTATGTTGCGCACCGCCACCTTGGCGGTTTCGCCTTCGGCCTTGATCACCTTGATCAGGTCGCGGCGGCGCTCTTCGGTCAGCATCGGCATCGGCACGCGTATCAGGTCGCCGTTGGTGGCCGGGTTCAAGCCCAGGTCGCCATCGCGTATCGCGCGCTCGACCGGGCCCACCATATTCTTTTCCCAGGGTTGAACGCCGATGGTGCGCGCGTCGATCAGCGTGACGTTGGCGACCTGGGTGATCAGGGTCGGGTTCCCGTAGTATTCCACCATCACGTGATCCAGCAGGCCGGTGTGCGCGCGTCCGGTGCGAACCTTGCCCAGGTCGGCTTTCAAGGCATCCAGCGACTTCTGCATTTTCTGTTCGGTTGTCTTCTTTATTTCAGCAATCATGGTTATTAACCTCTGCAATCATTGGTTTTCTCCCGAGCCAATCAAAATCAATCCTAATCAACACGGACAAGAGTGCCCTCACCCTCGCCAAACACCACGCGCTTCAGCGCGCCGGGTTTAAAAATACTGAACACGATGATCGGCAACTTCTGGTCACGGCACAATGTCAGTGCCGTCGCATCCATGATCTTGAGGTTCTTGCTGATCGCCTCATCAAAGCTCAGGCTCTGATAGCGGATCGCATGCGGATCCTTTTTCGGATCGGCGGTATAAACGCCGTCCACCTTGGTTGCCTTGATCACCACTTCGGCGGACATCTCCACGCCGCGCAAAGCGGCGGCGGTGTCGGTGGTAAAGAACGGGCTGCCGATACCGGCCGCGAAGATTACCACCTTGCCGTCTTCCAGATAGCGCAGTGCTTTGCCGCGTATGAACGGCTCCGCAACCTGTTCCAGATTCAACGCGGACTGCACCCGGCAATCCAGGCCCGCCTGCGTCATCGCATCCTGCAATGCCATCGAATTCATCACCGTGGCCAGCATGCCCATGTAATCCGCAGTCGCCCTGTCCATCCCCGCCGCGGCCGGAGCCACGCCGCGGAATATGTTGCCGCCGCCGATCACGATTGCCACCTGCACACCCAACTCGACCACTTCCGCAATCTCGGCCACGATGCGCGCGATCACCTCGCGGTTGATGCCGTAACTGTCGTCGCCCATCAGGGCTTCGCCGCTGAGTTTGAGCAGGATGCGTTTATAGGCGGGTACGGGTGTGCTCATGACATTAACCCTTGGCTGCCTCTGCTGCGGCCGCGGCCACCTCGGCAGCGTAATCTTCGACCTTCTTCTCGATACCCTCGCCCACCACGAACATCCGGAAACCGACCACCGATGCGCCCTTGGACTTCAGCAATTGCTCGATGGTCTGCTTGCCGTCTTCGGCCTTGACGAATACCTGCCCCAGCAGCGTCACTTCCTTGAGGAACTTCTGCACCGTGCCGTCGGCGATCTTTTCCAGCATTGCCTCCGGCTTGCCGCCTTCGCGCGCTTTTTCGATCGCAATGCGGCGTTCGGTCGCGATATCTTCAGGATTCACCCCGGAAGCATCGATGGACTTGGGCTTGCTCGCCGCGATGTGCATGGAAATGTCGCGCCCCAACGCATCGTCGCCGCCGGTGAAGTTCAACAGCACACCGATCTTGCTGCCGTGCAGATAGCTGGACAACTTGCCGGTGGTGGTCGCATAGCGCTCGAAGCGGCGCACGCTGACATTCTCGCCCAGCTTCATCACCAGCGCCTTGCGGGTTTCCTCCACGGTTGCGGAACCGTTCACGATCGCCATGCCGGACAACGCATCGAGATCGGCCGGATTGTTCTTCGCCACCGTCTCGGCCACGTTTTTTGCGAACGCGACGAAATCATCGTTCTTCGCGACGAAGTCGGTCTCGCAGTTCACTTCAACCACTGCGCCGGTCTTGCCATCATTCGAAATGTAGCTGCTGACTACGCCTTCGGCGGTTACACGGCTGGCCGCCTTGCTGGCCTTGGCACCGCTCTTGATGCGCATCTGTTCTTCGGCCGCCTTCAAATCACCCTTGGATTCGACCAGCGCCCGTTTGCATTCCATCATGCCGAGACCCGTCATCTCGCGCAATTCCTTGACCATACTTGCAGTAATTTCTGACATCTTCCACTCCATCAATAAATATTCGAAAATTTTAATCCGTCACGGCACCCTTGCTCGCCGTCGACACCAGCCTGGCGTATTTCGCCAGCACACCGCGCGTGTAACGCGGTTCGGGCGGTTGCCACGCTGCGCGGCGGCGCGCGACTTCCTCGTCGTTCACATTCAGTTGCAGCAAGCGCTGGTCTGCATCGATGGTCACCGAGTCACCCTCGTTGACCAGCGCGATCGTGCCACCCACTGCCGCTTCAGGAGCCACATGCCCGACCACCATGCCATAAGTGCCGCCGGAGAACCGGCCATCGGTGATCAGCCCGACGGAATCACCCAGACCTTCGCCGATGATGGCCGAGGTGGGCGACAGCATCTCGCGCATGCCCGGGCCGCCCTTGGGGCCTTCGTAGCGGATGATCACCACATCGCCGGCGTGAATTTTCCGCGCGAGAATGGCTTCCATGCATGCCTCTTCCGAATCGAACACGCGCGCCGGACCGGTAATTTTCGCCAGTTTGATACCGGTGATCTTGGCGACCGCGCCTTCCTGGGCGAGGTTGCCCTTCAGTATCGCCAGGTGCCCCTGCGCATAAATCGGATTGCTCCACGGACGGATCACGTCCTGATCCTTGCGCGGCTCATCCGGCACATCCTTCAACACTTCCGCAATGGTCTGGCCGGTGATGGTCATCTCATTGCCATGCAATGCGCCGTTCGCCAGCAATATTTTCATTACCTGGGGAATCCCGCCGGCAGTATGCAGATCCGTCGCGACATATTTGCCGGACGGCTTGAGGTCGCACAACACCGGCACGCGGGCGCGTATCATTTCAAAGTCATCGATGGTCAGCGTCACCTGCGCGGCATGCGCGATGGCCATCAGGTGCAGCACCGCATTGGTTGAACCGCCCACCGCCATGATCACCGCGATCGCATTCTCGAAGGCCTTGCGCGTCAATATCTGGCGCGGCAGTATCTGCTTCCTGATCGCGTTCACCAGCACCTCGGCAGACTTCGCGGTACTCTCGGCTTTTTCCAGATCCTCTGCCGCCATGGTGGAGGAATACATCAGGCTCATGCCCATCGCCTCGATGGCCGAGGACATGGTGTTCGCGGTATACATGCCGCCGCAGGAACCGGCACCCGGACAGGCATGGCGCTCGATTTCCGTCAGCTCCGTTTCATCGATCTTCTGCGCCGAATACTGGCCCACCGCCTCGAACGAACTCACAATGGTCAGGTCGTGACCATGGTAGTGACCCGGCTTGATCGTGCCGCCGTAGACAAAGACGGAAGGAATGTTCAAGCGCGCGATCGCGATCATCGCACCCGGCATGTTCTTGTCGCAGCCGCCGATGGCAAGCACACCGTCCATGCTCTGGCCGTTGCACACAGTCTCAATTGAATCGGCGATCACTTCGCGCGACACCAGCGAATATTTCATGCCTTCGGTGCCCATCGAGATGCCGTCCGAAATGGTGATCGTGCCAAATATTTGCGGCATCGCGCCGGCTTTTTTCAGCGCGGCTTCGGCACGCAAGGCCAATGCGCCGATTCCCATATTGCAAGGTGTGATGGTGCTGTGCGCGTTCGCCACACCGACAATCGGCTTGTCGAAATCCTTGTCGCCGAATCCCACCGCTCGCAACATCGCGCGGTTGGGTGAGCGTTGCACACCCTGGGTGACAATTTTGCTTCTGAGGTTGTCAGACATGATATTTGCCCCGAATAATTGCTTATAAAAAAAGGGGCTCGCGCCCCTTTTTGCGGCCCGGTTAAAATCAGACCGCTTGTTCGACAGCCTGCTCGGCCGGTTGTTCGGCAATCTGTTCGACCAGTTCATTCATCGCCTGGGCACGGCCTTCCAGCACCGCGTCGGCCATGGCCCGTGCATACAGACGGATCGCCTGGGTCGAATCGTCGTTGCCTGGGATGATGTAATCCACGCCCAGCGGCGAGTTGTTGGTATCCACGATGCCGATCACCGGGATGCCCAGTTTCTGGGCTTCGACGATGGCACCCTTCTGGTAACCGACGTCGATCACGAACAGCGCTGCAGGCAGGCCTTTCATGTCCTTGATGCCGCCCAGGCTGCGGTCCAGTTTTTCCAGTTCGCGCTTCATCATCAGCGCTTCTTTCTTGGAAACTTTCTCATTTGCACCGTCGGCAGTCATCTGTTCCAGTTCGCGCAGGCGCTTGATGGATTCCTGCACGGTTTTGTAGTTGGTCAGCATGCCGCCCAGCCAGCGATGATTCACGAACGGCGAATCCGCGCGCACGGCCTCTTCCTGGAGAATGTCGCGTGCCTGGCGCTTGGTCGCCACGAACAGGATGGTGCCCTTTTTCGCGGACAGCTTGCGCACGAAGTTTTCCGCCTCGGCGAACATCGTGACGGTCTTTTCCAGGTTGATGATGTGGATTTTGTTGCGGTGACCGAAGATGAACGGCGCCATCTTGGGATTCCAAAAACGTGTCTGGTGTCCGAAATGCACACCCGCTTCCAACATTTGACGCATAGTTACAGCCATGATTACTCCAATCGTAAGGGTTATTGACTACCGTTCGCCAGCCTGACTCCCCGGATTTGACCGAAGAGCACCCCAACTTGCGCGAACGGGAAATTTGCCCGGGAAGAATAAACAACAAGTGACTTTCCCAAAGCGGCCGGCATTCTAACATCAATACGCCACTTCGCTCAACCTTATCCGGCATGCTGCCGGATGGTTCACCATCGTCCGGTCACGACCACCGCTCAGCGGATGAGCATGGCGGATATCCGCTGTGGCGGCCAAGCCCGAAACCGGATCATTGCGACGGTTCCAGGGTCTTGCGCTGGCGTTGATAATCGTCGTAACTCTCCCGCTTCCCGCATTCCATGGCCGGATTCTTCAGGCATTCCTGCTGGCGGACGTTCTGCATCGTTTCATAGGCGGTCCGTTTGGCCATGTCGGAACTGCATCCGGCAGTCATCGCAATGATAATCAGACACAGCACACCTGAAAATTTATCCACCATGATTCTCCCCATCTGCACGACAAACTATTCGCGCAATATCGCCAATGGCGGCAGCATGGTCAACCGCCGTGTGCCCAGCCATCCCGCCGCCACCACCACGATCATCCCGCCCAGCCCACCGGTCAACCAGATTGCGATGCCGGTCTGATAGGGGATATTCAGCACCTTGAACGCCAGCACCCAGCCCAACAATACCGCCCCCAGCGCCGCAAACAGGCCGCTCAACAATCCCAGCACGGCAAATTCGCTCAGGTGCAGCCGCCGCAGGTAGCGGCTGTCCGCACCCAGCGTGCGCAGGATCGCGGCCTCATGGATGCGCTCGTCCTGTGTCGCCAGCAATGCGGCATACAGCACCGCTACCCCGCTCAGCAGCGTGAACATGAACACCGCGCTCATGGTTTGCGAAATCTGGCCCATGATGTGGCGCACCTGTTCGATCATCGCCTCGACATTGATCAGCAGCAGGTTGGGGAAGGTTTTGATCAGCGCATTCATCGCCTGCGCCCGGTCCGGCGGCAGATAGAAACTGGTGATGTAGCTGGCCGGAAAATCGTCCAGCATGCCGGGCGCGGCGATCACGAAAAAATTCACCCGCATCGAATCCCATTCCACCTTGCGCAGGTTCACCACCTTCGCGCTGAATTGGTTGCCCGCCACGTCATAGGTCAGCACGTCCCCCACATGTATGCCCAATGTCTTGGCGATGCCCTCTTCCACCGACAACTCGCCGAGTTTCGGTCCAGAGCCGTCCTCCTTCCGCCCCGGGCCAAACCATTTACCCTGGACCAATACGTTGCCGTCTGGCACATGATCCAGCCAGGACAAGTTGGTCTCGCGCTCGACCAGTGCGCGCGCGCGCGGATCGGGATAATCGTCACCGTTGATCGTGCGATTGTTGATCCCCACCAGCCGGCCGCGCACCATCGGGAACAGTTCCGGCCGCGATAGTTTCTGCTGCGCGAAAAAATCCAGCACTGCAGCGCGCTGGCCGGGCTGGATATTCACGATGAAGCGGTTGGGCGCATCCGGCGGCAAACTCGAACGCCAGCTGTCCATCAGGTCGGCGCGCACGAAGGTGAGCAGCAGCAAGGCCATCCCGCCCAGGCTGAGCGCGACGATCTGCACCGCGTTGCCGCGCGCATGCCGCGCCAGATTGGAGAATGCATGACTGCCAAATTTGGCCAGTGCGCGCACAATCAGCCAGGCAAGCAAGCCGAACACCAGCAAGCCGGCGACCAATCCGCCCAATACGGTCAGCCCCAGCCTGAGCGATCCGGCCTGCCACAGAAACAGCCCGCACAGCACGGCACCACCCGAGGCATACAACAAGCCGGTGCCCGCTTCCGGCGCGCCCAGTTCGCGGCGGATCACGCGCAGCGGCGAGACGCTTTTCAGTTGCCACAGCGGCAGGAATGCAAAGCCCAGCAACAGCGCCATGCCGCTTGCGGCTGCCTGCCACACCGGCGTCCAGCCGGGTGCGGGCAAACCCGCGGCACGCATCGAAGCGATGGATTCCACCAGCGCGGCCTGCGACACATAACCGAGCAGCTCCCCCAGCAGCACAGCACACGCGCCGAGCAGCAGGAACTGGTACAGGAAAATGCGCAGCACCTGGGACTGCTCCGCACCGAGGCAGCGCATCATCGCGCAGCTGTCCAGGTGGCGCGAGATGAAATGCCGCGAGGCCAGCGCCAGGGCGACACCCGCCAGCACCACCGCGGTCAGCGCGGCCAGACCCAGAAAATGTTCGGCACGATCCAGCGCACTGCGTATCTCCGGCCGCGCGTCGCGCACATCCTCCATCTTCTCGCCCGGCGTCAACCGGGTTTTCAACCAGCTGCGCAGGCTGGCCACTTGCTTCGCATCGCCTGCCACCATCAAACGGTAACCGATACGGCTGCCTTCCTGTATCAATCCGGTGGCGGGCAAATCTTTCGCATTCAGGATCACGCGCGGTGCGAAACTGGCAAAACCGACCGACTGGTCGACAAAACGCACCACGCGCGCCGCCACCCGCAAGTGCAGCGCGCCGATGCCCACCTCGTCGCCCAGTTTCAACCCCAGGCGCTGCATCAGGCGCTCACCCGCCCACAACGTGCCGCGCGCGGGAATAGTACTGTTTTCGTTGCGGATCACATGCTGCGCGCCATCGTCGATAATGATCTTGCCGCGCAGGGGATAGCCTTGCTCCACCGACATGATGTCAGCCAGCAGATTCTCATTCTTGCCCTCCACCATACTGGGGAATGCATCCGACGCGATCACGCGCAACCCGCGCTGTTGCGCGGCTGCGCGATAGGCAGGCGGCAAGGGCCGCGTCGAGGAGATGCGCAGGTCCGCGCCGATCAGGCTGGTCGCTTCCTGTTGCAGCGCCAGCCTCACCCGGTCCGCAAACAGGCCGACCGTGGAGATACTGGCCACCGCCAGCACCAGCGCGAGCAACAACACGCGCCATTCACCGGCGCGCCAGTCGCGGCGCAGCAGACTGAGGGAAACACCCAATAAATTCACTGCAACACCCGCCCGTCCGCCAACTGCAGCTGCCTGTTGCAGCGCCGCGCCAGCACTTCGTCGTGGGTGACCAGGATCAGCGTGGTGCCCTGCGCGCGGTTCAGTTCCAGCATCAACTCGATGATCTGGCTGCCGGTGGCGGCGTCCAGGTTGCCGGTCGGTTCGTCGGCGAACAATATCTTCGGCCTGACGACGAAGGCGCGCGCGATCGCCACGCGCTGCTGCTCGCCGCCGGAAAGGTGTTTGGGCAGGTGGTGCGCGCGCTGCGTCAATCCGACGCGCTGCAGCGCTTCGGCGGCGCGCTCGCGCGCATCGGATGCCCCGTGCAGTTCCAGCGGCAGCATCACGTTCTCCAGCGCGGTCAGCGCGGGCAGCAACTGGAAGGACTGGAACACGAAACCGGCAAGCTTTCCGCGCAGACGCGCACGGCCGTCCTCGTCGAACGAGAATATATCCGTGCCGTCCAGATACACCGTGCCGCTGCTGGGCGAGTCCAGCCCGGCCAGCAGCCCGAGCAGCGTGGACTTGCCGGAACCGGACGCGCCGAGTATCGCAAGACTGTCGCCGGCTTCGACCGTGAAACTTGCCTCGTGCAGGATGGTCAAGGGCTGGTCGCCGCTTAATACTTGCTTACTGAGATCAACTGCCTGCACAATCGCTGCCATGAAATCTTTATCCTCAAAAGTTTTACTGCTTGCCGCACTGTGCTTGCCGCTCAGTGCACATGCCGCGAAAAACATCCTGGTGTTTGGCGATAGTCTATCAGCCGGATATGGCCTCGCCCTAGACAAAAGTTGGGTTCATTTGTTGCAAAATGAACTGAAACACAGCCATCCCGAATACCGCGTTGTAAACGCCAGCATCAGCGGCGAGACCACCATTGGCGGGCGGCAACGCATCGCCGTGGCATTGCGCCAGTTTCGTCCCGGCATCGTGATCTTGGAACTCGGCGCAAATGACGGGCTGCGCGGCGAGCCAATCAGGGCCATGGAGGCAAACCTGGGCTATATCATCGAACGGTCACAGCGTTCCGGCGCCAAAGTGCTGCTGCTCGGCATGAAATTGCCGCCCAATTACGGAGAACCCTACATCGCACAATTCGAGAATGTGTATCCCCGCCTCGCAAAAAAATACCACATCCTGCTGCTGCCGTTTCTGCTGGAAGGCGTGACAGCGGATCAGTTCCAGGCCGACAACCTGCATCCGCTTGCCGCCGCGCAGCAGCACATCATGCTGAATGTGCTGCGCGAACTAAAACACTTGATCCGCTGAACGGATGGGAGTCTCAAAAATTCAGAGTTCGCCCAAATGCCCCACAAGGGGACGCCGATCCGCTACGGGCAAAGGCAGCCCGTGCGTAGTCGTCAGCAAGGCGCGAAAAATATTTCACAGCGCCGCATATGATGCATATGCAAGCAAGAAATTTTTTGCGCAACGCGGGAGTTGGGATGAAATGTGGATTTTTATAAATGGCTAATCATCTGGCACAAGAAACCAGCCCCTATCTGCAGCAGCACGCGGACAACCCGGTGGACTGGCATGCATGGTCACCCGAAACACTGCAACTCGCCCGCGAGCAGGACAAGCCTGTCCTGCTGTCGATCGGTTATTCGGCCTGCCACTGGTGCCATGTAATGGCCCACGAATCGTTCGAGGACGCGGAAGTCGCCGCGGTGATGAACGCGCTTTTCATCAACATCAAGGTTGACCGCGAGGAGCGCCCCGACCTCGACCAGGTCTACCAGACCGCGCATCACCTGCTGACGCAGCGCAACGGCGGCTGGCCGCTGACGATGTTCCTCAGCCCGGACGGCACGCCGTTTTTCGGCGGCACTTATTTTCCCAAGCAGGCCCGCTACAATCTGCCGGCCTTTCCCGACCTGCTCAAACGCGTGGCGCAGGTGTATGCGCAGAACCGCATTGAACTGGCCGAACAGGGTCAGCATCTGATCGAGGCGCTGGCCGCTTCCTTGCCAAGACCGGGCAATTCGGAAGTTGCGCTGAACGACGCCCCGCTGGCACTGGCGGTACAGCAGAACGTCAGTCACTTCGATAACGTGCACGGCGGATTGGGCGGCGCACCGAAATTCCTGCATCCGGCGGAACTTGATCTGCTGCTGCGCCGCAGTCATGTTGGCGGCGACCGGCAGGCACGGCATGTCGTGCATTTCACGCTGCAACAGATGGCGCACGGCGGACTGTATGACCAGCTCGGCGGCGGATTCTGCCGCTACAGCGTGGACGAGCGCTGGGACATTCCGCATTTCGAGAAGATGCTGTACGACAACGGCCTGCTGCTCGGCCTGTATTGCGGCGCGTGGCAGAGCAGCAGCGACCCGCTGTTTGCGCGCGTCGTCGAGCAGAGCGCCGCCTGGGTGATGCACGAGATGCAATCCGGCGAAGGGGGCTACTACTCCTCGCTGGATGCGGATTCGGAGCACGAGGAAGGCAAATTTTATGTGTGGCAACGCGACGAGATACGCGCTTTGCTGAGCGACGACGAATACGCGCTGATCGCGCCCTATTACAGCCTGGACCGCCCGGCCAACTTCGAAAACCACGCCTGGAACCTGCGCGTCAGTGCGCCGCTGCAACAGATCGCGCAACAGCTCGGTCTCCCGGAAGCGCGGGCCATCGCATTAGTGGACAGCGCCCGGGCAAAATTGCTCGCCGCACGCGGGCAACGCATCCGTCCGGGTCGCGATGAAAAAATCCTCGCTGCCTGGAACGGCCTGATGATCGCCGGCATGGCGCGTGCGGCACGGGTGTTCGATCGCCCGGACTGGCTGGATTCGGCTCAGCAGGCGATGGATTTCGTGCGCACCACGCTGTGGCGCAACGGCAAATTGCTGGCGACATATAAAGACGGCAAGGCGCACCTGAACGCCTATCTGGACGACCATGCCTTCCTGCTGAACGCGTTGCTGGAATTGCTGCAGGCGGAATACCGCAGCGTTGATCTGGCGTTCGCGCTGCAACTTGCCGACGCGCTGCTGGAACGTTTCGAGGACAAACAGCTTGGCGGGTTCTTTTTCACCAGCCATGACCACGAGGTGCTGATCCAGCGCAACAAGATCGGGACGGACAATGCCACGCCTTCCGGCAACGGTATTGCCGCACAGGCCTTGCTGCGCCTGGCGGAACTGACCGGAAAAAACCAATACGCGCAAGCCGCCGAACGCTGCCTGAAACTGTTCTTTCCGGCTTTGCAACAAACCGCCGGCTACCACAGCAGCCTGTGTGCCGCGCTCGCGGAATATTTGCAGCCGTGTTCCTTGCTGGTGTTGCGCGGAACAGGCGATGACACTGCAACCTGGCAGAATGAATTGCGTACCCGCTACCTGCCGGCTGTGATGACGATCGTGCTGGCCGATGATGCGGCTGGCCTGCCCGACACACTGGACAAACCGCGCAGCGGGCGGACTACCGCCTGGCTCTGCCACGGCACGCAATGCCTGGCGCCGATCACCGATCCCGGCGAACTGCTTTTGGCCTTAGGAACCTCTGATTAAGTACCGCATGAACCGCGTTGCTGACAAAAACGGGATCCTCGCCGTTTCACGTTAACGTGAGACGGCCATTTGCGGGAGCGGCGAGGGAGCATCGTCTCCGCTCCGGTGCTTCGCATACCGTGAGCCGATGTCTACCGCAAGGCGCGCGATGCCGGTAGCGGCTACGACACGTTACTGGCGAAGCCAGCCGCTTGCGGGAGTAGCCGCCTGCTGCCATTCCCACACTCGCCGCTTCGCGCACCGTGTCATGGCAGCAGTTATTCTTGCCCCCACGAAACGGTGCGGCGGAGCCGTCTGGCGCGAGAGTGGGGGCAGCGGCCTTTCCCGCACCAAAGGGCTGCGCCCCACCGTGTCAAGGCCGCTATGCCAAGGAGCGCAACACCGCGAACGCCCGCTTTTGTCGCAACCCGAAGGGCATTGGCTTTGCGGGCGGTCTGCTGCGTGCGACTGCGACTCGTTACTGATAAAACCACTAGCCATTCGACTAGGCGAGAAAACGACTCTCGCCAAGTCGCTGGTTATGCGCAGCAGCCGATTGCGGGAGCCGCCGCCTGCAACCCCCTCCCGCACCGGACGCTTACGCGCACCGTGTCGGGGGTGCTGCTCCTAGCGAAGGGAGTCACCATTCGCATCGTCGCCTTTCTTGCATCACTTCCCGCAAAGCCGAATGCGCGGCCATGCGGGACTTAATGAGAGGTTCCCTAGCGTAAGGTCAGCCCGGTTTGGGCAGAAAAGCCCAGCGCACTCATCACACCCACGCCAAAGCGTTTTGCCAGACGGTCGGCGAAATTTTCCCTGACGGTGTAGTCCACGATATCCTTGGCCTTGATCACATTGCGCGCCACCGAATCTACCGTGCCGTAACCGTCCGCCAGCCCCATTTCCACGCCGCGCTGGCCATCCCACACCAGTCCGCTGAATGTGTCCGGCGTTTCCTTCAGGCGCTTGCCGCGACCCTTTCTGACCGCCGCAATAAACTGCTGGTGGATTTCCTCGACCATCTTTTGGGCATATGCCTTTTGTGACGGATTGAGCGGCGAATACGGATCGAGAAAGCCCTTGTTGACGCCGGCGATGATCAGGCGGCGTTCAACACCCAGCTTTGCCATGGTTCCGGTGAAGCCAAAGCCGTCCATCAGCACGCCGATGGAACCGATCAGACTGGCCTTGTCCACAAAGATCTTGTCCGCCGCCACTGCCACGTAATAGCCGCCGGACGCGCAGAGGTCGTCGACCACCACATACAGCGGGATCTTCGGATACTGCGCGCGCAGCCGGTAGATTTCGTCATTGATCTGTCCGGCCTGCACCGGGCTGCCGCCGGGACTGTTGATGCGAAGAATCACACCCGCGGTATTCTTGTCCTTGAACGCGTCCTGCAAGCTGGCAATGATGTTGTCCGCACTTGCCACGCCGTTCGAGGAAATCACCCCCTGCAAATCCACCAGCGCGGTGTGTTTTCCCGTGCCCAGCGTGACATCGCTCTTGCCGACCCAGCCCATCAGGATAAACAGCACCAGGAACATGAATCCCAGTATCATCGTCTTGAAGAATATCCCCCAGTGCCGCGCGCGGCGTTGCTCCTGCAGGGATGATAACGCCAGCTTTTCCAGCACACCGCGTTCCCAGTTGTTATCTTGTTCCGACATCGCAATTCCTTTATATATTTGTCAGGCGTTGACTTTTAACCATGCCCTCAATTCGGCAAAGTCACCCGTCAACGCAAGCGGGTTCAATTCCTGCAGCTGCTCCGGAGGATGTGCGCCGTGCCCCACCGCCACCACATCCACCCCGGCATTCTGGGCCATCTGCACATCATGGGTGGTATCGCCCACCATCAGGGTGCGCCCGGCACTGACCGCCAATTCCTCCATCAGTTCAAATAACATTGCCGGATTCGGTTTGGAAAGGGTCTGGTCTGCGGTGCGCGTCGCGTGAAAATAGCTTTTCATCCCGGTGGCTTCCAGCGCCCTGTCCAGCCCCGCACGGCTCTTGCCGGTCGCCACGCCGAGCTGGTAACCCGCACCGTGCAACTCCGCTATGGTTTCCCGCGCGCCCGCGAACAGCGGGATCGCCCTGTCCTGCGCCAGGAAATGATGGCGATAGCGTTCCACCAGATTCGGGCGCATCGCATCGGGCATATCGGGCACCGCATAGCGCAACGCCTGGTCAAGGCCCAGCCCGATCACATGGCGCGC
>DATKVR010000133.1:0-2606 GCA_035529955.1 Gallionella sp. | reverse complement strand
GGATTATCCGGTGGGTGGGTTGCAAAAAATTCATACCTGGCCTAATATCTCCCATTATGGGAGGTATGTGATGCGGGTGATTGCCAAGAGTACTTTGGTCAGGTTTTGGAGTCAGCCGAAATATGCGGATTCAAAGGGAGCATTGAATAGTTGGTACGAAGAGGCAGTCAAGGCAACCTGGAAAACCCCGCAAGACACTAAAACTCAATACCGAAATGCGAGCATTTGCGGCAACAATCGTGTCGTGTTCAATATCGCGGGGAACAAGTACCGCCTGGTCGTAGAGATGCAATATCGAGCAGAGATTGCGTGGGTGAAGTTCATTGGAACCCATGCACAGTATGAAAAAATCAACGTGGAGACAGTAAATGAATATTAAGCCAATTCACAACAATGACGACTTACAGTCAGCATTCAAACGGTTGGAACTCGTTTATCAGGCACAAGAGGGTACACCAGAGGCGGACGAGATGGAAATCCTGGTGACGCTCATCGAAGCATACGAGCACAAGCATTTCCCGATCAATCCAGCCGACCCCGTGGAGGCGATTAAATTCAGAATGGAACAGCAAGGGCTGACACAGAAAGACCTTGAGCCATTTATTGGCTCAAGCGGCCGTGTTTCCGAAGTGCTGAACCACAAACGACGACTGAGCCTGCAAATGGTGAAGCGTCTGCATGACGGCTTGCATATCCCTTACGAAAGCCTTTTGGCTGCCACCTGATCGCCTTCGACCGTTACCCGCACGCGCTGTTCAACATGGAGATGTGCCTCCCGCGCCACCGCAGTGGGGATGCGAATACCAAGTTTGTTGTTCCACTGTTTGATATCCAGAACTGCTTCGGCCATGACTTCGTTCCTTGCGAAAGCGTCTGAACGCAAGCCTATACATACTAAAGTGGTCAATCAATTGCGATGTATTCAATCACCATGGCAAACGCCGTCAGGACTTGTAGGAGCGGGCCATGCCCGCGAACAAAAGGACAATCGCGGGCATGGCCCGCTCCTACAAAATCTTAGCTCCCCTCCTGCAAAAGCCTGAACAGCAGACGCAGGGCCCGCTACAACTGCAAAGGCGGATCGCACAGGGCATGTGAACGTAAATCATCGCGCACCTCTTCCTGCCAGGAAATAACTGTATTCCGATTTCAGGATCACCAATGCTTCGCCACCGGGTTATTGCAACTCACCTGGAACAGTTTGCGGTCTTCCAGCCGGATGGCTGTCATCGGCCCGCCCCACAGGCAGCCGGTATCGAGCGCGAAAACGTTCTTCCTGACAAGCAAACCGAGCGCCGACCAGTGGCCGAAGATCACCGTCGCATCGAAACTGGCGCGTTTCGGAATGTCGAACCACGGTTGATAGCCTGCGGGGATGTTCCCCACTTCGCCCTTGAATCTGAATTCCATCTCGCCATCCCTGGTGCAGATGCGCATCCGCGTGAATGCGTTGACGATCACGCGCAGGCGTTTGTATCCGGTCAGGCTGTCATACCAGCGGTCCGGTGTATTGCCGTACATGCGCTTCATGAATATCGCGTAGTCGCCGCCGCGCAGCGCCGCTTCGACTTCGCGCGCCAGACTCCCGGCTTCCATCACGCTCCATTGCGGCAGCAACCCGGCGTGGACCAGCACGTAGCCGTCCTGCGCGTGCAGCAGGCGCTGGTGGCGCAGCCAGTGCAGCAGTTCGTCGCGGTCCGGCGCGTTGAGTATCCCGTCCAGCGTGTCGGTGCGATGCAGTTCCGCCGCGCCTTCCGCGACCGCGAGCAGGTGCAGGTCGTGATTGCCCAGCACGGTGATCGCGCTGTCGCCCAATGACTTGACCAGCCGCAGCACTTCCAGCGAACCCGGCCCGCGGTTCACCAGGTCGCCGACCAGCCACAGCTGATCCGCAGCCGGATCGAAATCGATTCGGTCCAGCAGTTGTACCAACTCGGCGTGGCAGCCCTGAATGTCGCCCACTGCGTAAATCGCCATCGCGTTATCCCGCCTTGTTAATCTGAAAGCAGCGCAGCAGATATGTGTGTCCTTCCGCTGAAAACCGTTCGTGTTTCCACCCCCGGTATTCCCGCGCCGCAACACCCCGTTGCCTGCCGGCAGAAGCTGGATGGGGTGTTTTCTGCTAAAGTGCGCGCCATGAATCTTACCAGCACCCAGCTCTATTTGCGCCTGCTCGGCTATGTCAAACCCTATTGGCGCACCTTTGCAGTATCCATTATCGCGATGGCAGTGACAGCAGCAACCGAGCCGTTGCTGCCTGCTTTGCTGAAACCCATGCTGGACGGCACGTTCGTTCACAAGGACAACACCGTGATCAAGTTTGCGCCATTGATCATTCTGCTGATTTTTTTCGTGCGCGGTGTCGCTTCATTCATCGGTACCTATGCGATCGGCTGGGTCGGCAACAAGGTGGTAATGGATCTGCGCGAGAAAATGTTCCAAAAACTGCTGGCGCTTCCCACCCGGTTTTATGACGATCACGCCACCGGCAACCTGATCTCCAAGCTGATTTTCGACGTGACACAGGTGACCGCGGCGGCCACCAGCATCGTGACCGTTTCTGTCCGGGATACCATCATCATCATCGGCCTGCTCGGCTGGCTGTT
>DATKVR010000132.1:0-20469 GCA_035529955.1 Gallionella sp. | reverse complement strand
GTGCCATTAGCCGTCGCTCGATGGCATTGAACCGAAGCTTTACTCTTCGGCCCGATACGTGGCGATTCGTAAAAAATTTGTAGAAGACACCTTTGGAAAGGTCTGCTCACATTTTTTTCCGAGCAATCACTTTTAACCTTGAAGCGACATTCAGCTTTGAATTTAGGCTTCCCGAAAGCCGCCATTCATCAAGTCCCGAAAGTTTCCTCTAGCGCACGAATGCCTTGCGTCCTGCGTACACTGCTGAATCACCCAGGTATTCTTCGATGCGCATCAGCTGGTTGTATTTTTCCAGGCGCTCGCCACGGCACGGTGCGCCAGTCTTGAGGTGGCCGGTACCCAAAGCTACGGTGAAGTCGGCGATGAAGCTGTCCACTGTCTCTCCACTGCGATGCGACACCATTGCGCCCCAATTGACGCCGTACGCCAGTTGCACCGCCGCGATGGTTTCGGTGAGTGAGCCGATCTGGTTGAGCTTGATCAACACTGCATTGGCGATATTCTCGTCTATGCCGCGTTGGATGCGCTCCACATTGGTGACAAAGATATCGTCGCCCACCAGCTCGATTTTGCCGCCCAACTCGTGGTTCAATAACTTCCAGCCGTCCCAGTCGTCTTCGGCAAGGCCATCCTCCAGCACCGCGAGGGGATACTTTTTCACCCAATCAGCGTACATCGCCACCATCTCGGAGGCAGTCACTTTGCGGTTCTCGGTGCGCAGGTTGTACAGACCGTCCTCATAAAAGCCACTGGAGGCAGGATCGATGGCGATCTCCACGTCCTCTCCAGGACGGTAGCCCGCGCCTTCAATCGCCTTGAGGATCAGCTCCACGGCTTCGGCATTGCGTTTCAGGGCGGGAGCAAAGCCTCCCTCGTCGCCCACCCCGGTGGAATAGCCCGCATCCTTGAGCACTGTTTTCAGGGTGTGGTAAATCTCACTGCCCCAGCGCAATGCTTCGGCAAAATTGGGTGCACCCACCGGGGCGATCATGAATTCCTGCAAGTCGGTGCCTTGCCAGTTCGCGTGTACGCCGCCGTTGAGAATATTGAACATCGGCACGGGCAAGCGGCATGCCGCCGCACCACCGAGGTAGCGGAACAGCGGCAGCTCACAGGCATCCGCCGCCGCCCGCGCTGCTGCCATGCTCACGCCGAGTATGGCGTTAGCTCCTAATTTCTCCTTGTGGGTTGTGCCGTCCAGCTCGATCATGGCACGATCAATCGCGCCCTGATCGAGTGCGTCCATGCCGGTAAGCGCGGCAGCGATTTCACTGTTGACATGGCCGACCGCTTTTTTCACGCCTTTGCCGCCGTAACGTTTTTTGTCGCCATCGCGCAATTCCAGCGCCTCATGCACGCCGGTAGATGCGCCGGACGGAACCGCCGCGCGACCGAAAGAGCCGCCTTCGAGAGTGACTTCCACTTCGACGGTGGGATTGCCGCGCGAGTCGAGAATTTCACGGGCGTGAATACGTTCGATGCAGGTGTACATAAGGCTCCTTAATAATTTAGACGTTAAAGAACAGGCAGTTCATTTACCATTTTCCGCCAAATTAATTGCCATATTGCAACATTATGTCTGTGCGCGAACCACCCAGAACTTAAGCAGCAACGCCGCCAACAAGGCGCAGGCAGCAAAAAAGACAAAGGCCGCAAGCGGGCTGATGTCCTGCCACAGCCAGCCAAACAGGATCGGGGCCGGTAGTAGCATGACACCCGCAGTCAAACTGAACCAGCCGTAAGCTGTGCCTAACTGGTTATGGGGAGCAAGGTCGGCCACCAGGGCTTTGTCAGCACCTTCCGTCGCGGCGAGGAACAAGCCGTAGAAGGCGAACAGCGGCCACAACAGCAGCGGTCTTACCACTCTTGTGCTCACATTATTTTAATAAAACAATTAATTACATTGATGTATATGGGTGTCGGTTGGGGTGAGGGAATGTCCGCAGCCAAGTTACCTGCAGAATCATTTTTCCACTTGCAATACATCGCGAACCGCGCCTTTGTCGGCACTGGTCGTCATTGCAGCATACGCACGCAATGCTGCGGAAACATGACGCTCGCGGCTGACAGGCTTCCATGCCTGTTTGCCTTTGGCTTCCATCGCCGCACGGCGTTGCGCCAACTCACTCTCAGCTATCACCAATTGTATGGTTCGGCTGGAGATGTCTATCTCGATCCTATCGCCCTCATGCACCAGCGCGATCGTCCCGCCGCTGGCCGCTTCCGGCGAGACGTGGCCGATACTCAAGCCTGAGGTGCCACCAGAGAAGCGCCCGTCGGTCAACAGCGCACAAACCTTGCCCAGCCCTTTTGATTTCAGGTAGGAGGTCGGGTATAGCATCTCCTGCATGCCCGGCCCGCCGCGCGGGCCTTCGTAGCGGATCACCACCACGTCGCCCGCAACGATTTTGTCCGCAAGGATGCCCTCGACCGCCGCATCCTGACTCTCGAACACACGCGCGCGCCCATTGAATTTAAAAATACTTTCGTCCACGCCCGCCGTTTTCACGATACAGCCATCCTGCGCGATGTTGCCGTGCAGCACTGCCAGCCCGCCATCCTGCGAATAGGCGTGCGCCTTGTCGCGGATGCAACCCTTGGCCCTATCCGCATCCAGTTCCGGATAGTGCACGGACTGCGAGAACGCGATCGTGGTGCTGATGCCGCCCGGTGCGGCACGGAAGAATTCCTTCACCGTTTCATCGTTAGTCTGTTTGATGTCCCATTGCTTCAGGCCATCGCGCAAGGTCTTGCTGTGCACCGTGCCAACCTCGCCGTGCAGCAGGCCCGCCCTATCTAGTTCACCGAGAATCGCCGCGATACCGCCCGCACGATGCACGTCTTCCAGATGATATTCCGACGATGGCGCGATCTTGCACAACGTCGGCACATGGCGCGACAGCCTGTCCATGTCTTTCATCGTGAAATTCACTTCCGCTTCGCGCGCAATCGCGAGCAGGTGCAACACCGTATTGGTCGAGCCACCCATCGCGATGTCCAGGGTCATTGCGTTCTCGAACGCGTCGAATGTAGCGATGTTGCGCGGCAACACACTGGTATTGTCCTGTTCGTAATAACGCTTGCATAATTCGACGATTAGACGCCCCGCACCCAGGAACAATTGCTTTCGCCCGGAATGGGTCGCGACCAGCGAGCCGTTGCCCGGCAGCGACAGCCCCAGTGCTTCGGTCAGGCAGTTCATCGAATTCGCTGTGAACATACCGGAGCATGAACCGCAGGTCGGGCAGGCAGAGCGCTCGATCGCTTCCACTTCCTCATCGCTGCACTTGCTGTCCGCAGCCGCAACCATCGCATCGACCAAGTCGAGGCCTTTCACCTTGCCCCGCCAATTGACCTTGCCCGCTTCCATCGGCCCGCCTGACACGAACACCACAGGGATGTTCAACCGCATCGCCGCCATCAGCATGCCCGGCGTGATCTTGTCGCAGTTGGAGATGCACACCAGCGCATCGGCGCAATGCGCGTTGACCATATACTCCACACTGTCGGCGATCAGGTCGCGACTGGGCAGCGAATACAGCATGCCATCGTGTCCCATCGCGATGCCGTCGTCCACCGCGATGGTGTCGAATTCCTTGGCGATGCCGCCCGCCTTCTCGATCTCGCGCGCCACCATCTGCCCCAGATCCTTGAGGTGGACGTGGCCCGGCACGAACTGGGTGAAAGAGTTGGCGATCGCGATGATGGGTTTGCCGAAGTCACTGTCGACCATGCCGGTGGCGCGCCACAAGGCGCGTGCGCCGGCCATGTTGCGGCCATGGGTGGAGGTGCGGGAACGATAAGCAGGCATAACAATTTCCTTAAAAAAATTTCCAGTGGGGGCGACCCGTCCCTACTGGGTAAATCACGTATAAGTAAATTCTAACCCAACGTCTCCTACTGTATCGGATTAATCAGTGATAGGATAAACAGCGCGAATAACTTCCAGAAATTAACCATGCCATTCATTGCATGAATGTTCTTTTGCCAAATCATGGAGGCATGACACGAAACGGAATTTTATGCACTTTAAGCCTTTTGTCCGCAACAACCATCAGCAATAACCAGATATTTTTTTGCCAATAACGATAAAAACCAACATTGTCTGTGCAAAATTGCTCTGAATCCCACGTGCTTTCGTGGTGTTCATGCGGTTCGACTGGCAGTCGCTGATAAGGGTTTCGCCGCTAAACGTGTGTAAAATCCTGTTGCGTGTCTTGTCCCCTATAGCAACGTTACAGCATAATTTTATCCAGTCGAAGACCTTCTCCCGTAAACGGTGTGGCTCGGCGCATTCACTAAGAATCCTGATCAGGATCACCGACACGTTGTCACGCCCGCCATTGTTGTTGGCCATCTGAACCAGTTGCTGCACACAGTTCCTGAGATTCACGCCGGATGTCCGCAGTGTCATGCCAATGTCCTCGTCGTTCACCATATCACTAAGCCCATCCGAGCAAAGCAGGTAGATGTCGTCCGGGAGTGTGCCATAGTTATGAATCTCAGGTTCTACTGTCGCTTCGATCCCCAATGCCCGCAAAACGAGATTTTTGTTGGTCGAGAGCTTGGCCTGTTCCGGTGTGATCATGCCGAGGTCGATCTGCTCCTGCACCAGCGAATGATCTTTGGTAAGCCGCTGGAAGTCATCGCCGCGCAAGCGATAAAGCCTGGAGTCCCCGATGTGCGCCATGGTCATCTTCTTGTTATCGTGAAAGAGTGCGACGACCAGGGTCGTGCCCATGCCGGAGTACTTCGGCTGGCTGTGCGCGGCCTGGTAAATCCGGGAATTTTCTTTGGAGATGCAGTTCCACAATAGCTTCTGCGCTTCGGACTGCCCGGTACGGGGATCGACCTCGAAAGAGATACGCCCGTCCAGGATATTCTGCATTTCGGCCAGAATCTCGGAGGCCGCCATGCCGCTGGCGACTTCCCCGGCCCTGAAGCCGCCCATGCCATCGGCAAGAACCGCTATCCCCATTGGTGCATCCGTGGCGACCGAATCTTCATTGTTTGAACGCACCCTTCCCACGTCCGTTTCACTCACCATCTCCAGTGCCTGTTTGTCATTCATGCGAGATTTCTCCTTTGTGCCTGTTAGTTGCGCCGTATGGGTTTGCCGGACAATTTCTCAAATACAGTTGCAGAATCTGCGCAGGGATGTTTTCAACGAGACATCTTGCCCTGTGTTCTTTCCGCACGCCAATTCATCAAGACCCCGTGCGAACTCGGAGAGCCTGAGTTGCATATCCTCGGCGAGCATAGCCCTGACCGCCCCTTTGTGCGCAACCAGGTAAACGCGGGCGAAGTGCTTCAGGCATAAGCCGTAACCCCGGCTGTATGCGTCGCGATGTTTCTTTTCGTGCAGCAACTTGAGCAGGTTGTCGGTGGCACGTTCTGCGGCAATCTCGGCCCACTCGCAGGCGGAGCATTTCACCAGCCGTGGCGCAGGTTCACTTTGCCCTTCCGGTTTCTGGACAGGCCGTTTCCGGTAAGTTTTCTTGCGCTTGTATTCGCGCCACACCTCGGGGCCTTCTGCTTTGATCCGGGCTTCCTCCTTCATCAGGTTGACGGCTCGCACCAGCGTCGGGATTTGCTTGTGGACGTGCCGGTAGGCGACATCCAGCGCGAGCGAAACTACGGCGGCGGTCAGCCTGGTCTCGCCAATCCGGGCAACCGCCGCAACGTGTTCGGGGCAAGTCGGAAAGAACAGCCATGCGTCCTGACCGAAGCCGGCGGATTTTTGCACGTTCTGTAACCAGCGCTGCCGGACGCGTTCGGCTTCGACGCACAGCGGGCAGACGTGCGGTAAAGCGATGGCCTCGACCAGCGTTGGGAGCGGCATCAAAGCATCGTCAAGCGCGCCGTCCGAAGAGATGGATTCGACCGCCGCTCTCCCGCCGATTAAATCGAATGCGCGGTTCAACGTCGCCGCTGCGTCTTCAAGCGGCCAGGTATCCGTATCTTGCGCCGCGCCGAGTATCGCCTGTATTTTTTGCGCCATCTGTTCCAGGTGATGCGCATAGCCGGTCAACACGCCCAGACGGATTTCCAAAGCCAGATTTGCCGCGAACATCTGAAAATGCCCGGCACAGAGCGTATCAATCAGACCGGGTCCTCGCCAATCTCCCGCGCCGGAAACCTGCCGTGCAAGGCTTGCCGCTTGCCGCCCCAACACCCGGCTGGTGTAGGCGCACGCTGGGCAGGCACCGTCTGTCCCGAACAGGATTTGCTGCACCTGATGCTTTTGCAAATATTTTTCAGCCAGCAGCAATCTGAGACGGGGAACCGCATCGTGAATCACAGGAATGACTCCCCCGGACAAGCGTTCCTGATTGAGGAGAATGGCGCCATGCCGGGGACAGAAGCCGAGCGTCTCCGATATGGCCTCGCTGGTTCCCGCGAAGATGTCCGGGTCGGCGAATGGCCGCGAAAAATAATTAGTATCGCACTTGGCGGCAGTCTCGCAGAGCGGACATACACATGCTCCGAATTCGCTGGTCAGGATGTTCATGACTGCCCCTTGGTCGAAAGACCGAATTCGCGTAAACGCTTCAGATCGTCCTCGGCTTCATGAATGTTGTCGCGGCCTGCCGCTGTCGTGCGCGCTTCGAGTTGCGCCATCAGCGGTGCGGCGTGGGCGTGGAAACTGCCGCGCAATTCGTCAAAGGCAAGCCGCCGCCATGTGCGCAGGCGGCGACTGTAATCGTTGAGAAAATCCTCCAATGGGGCGCGCCATTGCACCTGCAATCGTGACCGTGCGAAATGGAGGAGCAAGGATGCTGGCAGAATTTGTCGCAAGGTCGGCGGTTGAAGATTCAGCTGTCGGATGGTTGGCGCAGCATCGAATAGCGGCGCTCCTGATGCTTGCTGCAAGTAGTCACCGTTGTTGTCGGTCACGGTTAAACTTTGTTGACCTTGCCGCAAAACTTCTTCGAGTTGTAGCCGCAGCTCCTCCAGCAAGCGTAACACCTTGCCAGAATGATCGGCGACCATCTGTTGGGCGGTGGTGGCGCGCGTTTCTGCGGCAAAATCCGGCGATGTATTTTTTTGCTGCCACAAGGCGGCGGTTGCGGTTGCGGCTGCTTCGATCATCGCATCGGTCAAATGCGGCAATTCATCCGTCAGCTTATCGGCTGCACGTTCGGCGGTCATGCATAAACCGTCGGCATTGCGCAGTGCCGTGAGGGCAGTCTCGATGGATTTTTCGGAGCTCAAGGCGGTACCCGTTGATGTGCCATGCAAACGCACTTCGAGCGTCTGGATGACGGCTTCCCGCAACAGGCCGACCTTGCGTTTTAACGCGGCAGCCGCCTGTTCGCGGTGTCCCTCCAGCAGCGGATGCAGCGCCTGTTCAAACCACTCGTCGCACAGGGCTGCATCCGCCCCCATAACGCTGACCATATAAAGCGGCAGCATCATGCCGAGTTGGGCGGCGAATTGCTGCTGAACGTATTCAAGAAAATGCTGCCGTTCCTTCTTGTTCAGTAAGTCGGCCTTGCTTACCAGCACCATTGCTTTCGCACCGGAGCGCAACAGCGTCTGCACCAGTATCAAATCTTCATGGGTCAATGCGGAAGCGGCATCAATCAACACCAAGCCGAGGTCACAGCGCGGCAGATAGGCCGCAGTTTCCGCCGCGCCACTGCTGGCGAGCGAACCCAGTCCCGGCGTATCAACCAAAGAGACGCTCTCGCGTAGCCGCGTCAACGGCATTTCCACGACGATACGCGTTACATGCTTGTGATTGGACTGGTTTTGCTGTTCGGTGGAAAACTCCGCCAGACGTGCCAGTTCCACTACAACAGGCTGGGCCTGCGCAAATTCAATGGATGCTCGCGGTACATCGCCGAACTGGATTCGCGTTGGCACCGATGTCACCGGAGTGACTCCCACCGGCAAAACCGCCGTGCCTAGCAGGCGGTTCAGCAATGATGATTTGCCGGAACTGACCCGACCGAAAACGCCGATCTCGAACGAGTTGCTTTCCATCCGGTCCAGCAGCATAGCCAACGTGCCTCGCAAGGCTACCAAGCCGTGAGCGGTGATGATGCGCTCCAATTCGCGCAGCAGCGGCATCTCATCGCGAGTCTGTTCGAGCTTTTGCAGGCGTGCTGGCAGATCGGCATCCGAACCTTGATGGAGATAGGACATGAACTGTTCCAACGCGGCGTACAGTTCGGCCACGATGTCGTCGATTATCTTGATGTCCACATCGGATAGCGTGCCGTAGCCCACCATGCGTTTCGATTCCATCTCATTGACGGCGATTTGGGCAAACATGACATGGGTCTGCGCGGCCCATAACGCGCCGGATGCAGGCTTGGGTCGGGGCAGGTTCAAGTCCGTCATGATCCGGCTTATCACCTTGCGTACACGCCGGATATAATCGTCAATCACCTTGCGCTGCACGGGTGAGGCATCCTGTGTGTATTCTGTGAAGGGTGAAGCGGAATCGGCGGCGACCAGAATGTGATTGGCCTCGCCGAGCAATTCGTCAATATGCTGGAACGCTGCGACCAGATGGCGTTTGTGATTGTCGTTCATGGCATGGGCGTAAGGGTGGTATCAGCTTTCGGCATTGGGGATAAAGGCATCACCCCGAGTATCGCAGCGGAGGCCAGCGCCAGGATTCCCGCTGCGGCGAAGCCCGCATTGGGCGAGACAAACGTCCACAGTATGCCCATCGTGACGCTGGACAGAAAATCCCCCAGGCCATCCACGGCACTCATCAAACCGAAGCCCGTGCCGTGCTGATCCTCCTGCATCAGTGTCGAAGCCAATGCCGGTTGCGACGATTCGATAATGGCAGTGTAGATACCGGAGAGGGCGAACAGCAACACCAATATCCATTTCTGGCCGTCGGCGAAAATGAACCCCAGGCACAACAATCCGAACAGCGCAAAACCGACACTCAAGATGATGCGCTTGCTGGTGCGGTCGGCCAGCACCCCGATGGGATAGGCCACCAACGCATAAACGATGTTGCTGAAAGTATAGAGGCCGATGGCAAAAGTCCCGGCAGTCAAGGCTCCCAGCGAAGGTGTTAGCAGATCCTGCGCCCGCAGGATGAGCAAGGTCGGCGCAAAATTGGAGATGCCAAACAGTCCGATTGGCACAAGAAATTTGCGGAAGTCCGGGGGCAGCGCTTTAAGACTCGCCCACGGATGGCTTTCGTTCTTCTGGCGTTGCCGCTCTTTCACCAGAAAAACAATGGCCAGCACCGCGCACATACCGGGGATCAACGATACGACGAAAATGGTTCGCAGCGAGACGTGCGCCACTAGCAGCATGGCGGTGAGCGGCCCGAGAATGGCGCCGAGCGTATCCAGCGTGCGGTGAAATGCGAAGGCGCGGCTGATCGTGGCCGGGGTGGTGGATTCGGTCAGCAGCGCGTCGCGCACCGGCGATCGGATGGACCAGCCGATCCAGCCCACCGTCCGTCCGAACAGTACATGCCACCAACTCGTCGCGAGGGCAAACGTGGCTTTGCTGGCTGCAGTGATGGCATAGCCCAGAATCGCCAGCCCCTTGCGTTTGCCGATGCGGTCGCTATACCAGCCGGACCAAATCTGAAACAAGGTCGAGACACCATCGGCTACGCCCTCGATCACGCCCAAGGCGAACGCCGGTGCGCCCAGCACGCTGGAGAGAAACAGCGGCAGGATAGCGGTCGCCATCTCGTGATTCCAGTCGCTGAACAAGCTCGCCAGCCCCATGCCCAGGATGTTGCGGTTCAGCCAGCCCTTGGGCGTGGGTTCTGCGGCTGGGTCTGCGTGGTCGGTGGTCATACGATATCCTTCAGCACAATGGGCGGCGTTCGGCTACTCAATCATCAGACGGAATCGGTAAATGAAGCGTTGCCGCACCGGTAAGGCAGCGAAGGATGATCGCTCTCACCAGCAAAACCACGGGCAAGGCGGTCAGCCAACTCGCCAACACATCGGCAGGGAAATGAGCTCCTACACTGATGCGCGATATCCCCACCCACAAAACGAATGCGACAAGAACGAGACGTCCGACCTTTCCCGCGACCGGCCAGAAACTCGCCCCCACCAGCATGGCGAACGAAGCATGGCCGCTCGGCAGGCTGTGATGGAATTCCGGCTCGCCGAGAATGTGCAGGCTCCCCGGCTCCAAGGCGAGGGGCGGACGCGGAAAATCGAGAAAGGGTTTAATCCACATGAGGAAGGCGCCGTCAGCGACATAAGCCAGACTGAACACCGCAAGCGCGCCCAGCCAGAAGATCCCCAGTTGCTGTCCGAGGCGGCTGTCATGCCGCAAGGCGCGCCCGACGACGATGAGCGCGACAATGAATGCCGCCGCGAGATAGATCGGAAAAAATTTATACTCGCCGATGCGCGTGCCCAGCAGCATGAAGCCGTCGAGGAAATCCCCCCGCACGTTGTTGATAGCGTGGAACAGCCAAACATTGGCACCGCCCCAGTCGTAGACAATTTCCTTAAGCATTCGCACCCTCTCAAATTACACGCAAAAAAATCCAATTCCCGCCGCAGCTACATCAACCCGCATTACCTTCTGCTGCTTCACTCGCGAATATCTTCCTGTACAAGTCCTCGCCAAAACTGGTCGCCAGCGGATCGCCCTCCACCAGCCGGAAGGTTCTTGTTCCATCGGGTTGTCTATCGGCATGCAGAAACATCGCGTCGGTCATCTTCCTGTCGTAGAGGCTGTGCGCGAGGTCGTACATATGCGTCACGAAAAATACCTTGATGCGCTTCTCAAGCAAGGCATGCACGATCTGGCGGGCGATCTCCGACCCTTCCCTCTCGTTCGTTGCAGCAAACGATTCGTTGAAAAGCAGTAAAGAATTGGCCTGCAAATGATCGACGATCTCGCTCATCCTGCCGAGTTCTTCGTCAAGCTTGCCGCTCACCAATGCCTTGTCTTCTTCCCGTTTGTAGTGGGTGAATAGCCCATTGCATATTTCGGCCGCAAAGGACTCAGCACCGACGAACATGCCGCATTGCATCATCAATTGCGCCAAACCAATGCTGCGCAGGAAGCTCGACTTTCCCCCTTGGTTCGCGCCCGTGATAATCACGAGGCTCTTCGTGTTGGCGTTCACGGTGTTGCCAATAACCGGTTGCGTCATACTTAGTGTGAGGCAGACATCGTATAGTCCCTCCATCGAATGCTTGCGTTCGCCAGCTGGTTTGGGGATTGGAAACGCCACGGACTCTCCTTTGAGCGCGAGCCGGTCATGCAGATTCAGGCAACCTACATAGAAGGCCAGTTCGATGCGCAACATCTCGAAGAAGCTCTGGATATGCTCGGCGGACTGGGCGAGCGCGTTGGCGGCCAGATTGATTCCCCGCTCCCGCAGTTTCGACAGCGCTGCCGCGCCGGCATCGTCACGTTCGGCGATGTGAAAGGTGTAGGCAGGCGGCCCCTTGACGAAAATCCGATCAAGCAAGTTCCTTTTTTCGTGATGCGGCTTGCGAAGCACATAGTTTGAACCTGCGTTGCCTTGGCCAAGTTCGGCGCTCACCAGCACGCCCTCGCTGAACTTCAGCTCCGTCAAGTGATTCTGGATGCTTGTCAGGTACTCGTCACCAAACTCTCTCTCGATCATCGCGAACAGGGTCGTGAAACCCTCCGATCCGAATCGGCCAGCGTGCTCTTCGGCTATACCCCTCAGTGTTTTGAGAAAGCCTGAGTACATTTGCAGCAACTCGATCGAGTCACGCAGGATTGCCCCCGGATAGTCGCTGAAGTAGCCCAAGTACAGCGTTCTCTTGCTCTCGATCGCCGCCACCGCGACCTCGTAGAGTTCCCTGACTACCGCCGGGTTCTTCAGGCAATCCATGACAATGTTTTGTCGGTAAAGAATCGTGTCGATATCGTTCTGCAAGCTCAAGAGTATGGCCTTGTGCGCCACGTCGTACATGAACTCGTCTTCGCCTGCCATGGCGCGCAGCAACGTGTTCAGTTCCAGATCCTGCATCAGTGATGGCTCGTTCCACGGCAGGGCCTGCTGCAAATCGAAATCACTATCCCTGTACATCAGGAGCGCTTTCATGCCTTGATCCGCTCCATCAGCACGTTGTAGGTCAGCCGGTATTTTTCGGCGATCGCCAGCGCATACGACAGTCCGTCGGCCGGTCTTCGCTCCACCTTGAAAGTTCGAACTGCCGGATTGGCCGGATCGACCATGCTGACAAGACTCACTGTCTTTTCGTCGAATGAGGACAATTCATCCAGGAAGGTGACGCACACGCACAGCAGGTCAAGCTGCGAAATTCTCGCCATGATCTTCCTGCCTAAATCGACTGCATCATTAAGCGTGGTGGACGTGAATATCTCGTTCATGATGATGATGCTACCCGGCGTGGCTTGATCCAGTATCTGTTTGATCCTGACCAGATCGTCCTGCAGCTTGCCATGGAGGTTCCTGATGTCCTCTTCTCTTTCGAAGTGACAGAACAGCCGGTCGAACAGAAAGAGTTGCGCCTCCGTGCCCGGGACAGGGCAGCCCAGACAGGCCAGGTAGTGCAGTTGTCCAAACGTGCGGGCGAAGGTCGTCTTGCCGCCCTGATTCGCCCCGGAGACAACGAAGATGCGCTCGGCGCCGCGCAGAAAGAAATCGTTGCAGACAACTTCAGCCTTTCCGTAGATCAGCTTGTAAGCCAGCGCCACATCGAAGACCTCGCGGCAGTTGATTTCCTTGCGCGTGTCCGAAAGATGCGGATAGCAAAAGGCCAAACCGGCATGCTTGAATCTTTCCACGAATGCCAGATAGGCGACGTAGAACTGAATCTCACGGTCGAACGCTGCGATCTTGGTGTCCGGGAAATTGCTGTGCTCGGTACAGTAGGTGTCGAGTGCACGGAAGGTGTCGGGATTCAATTTCGCCACCCGGTCCAGTACCTGTGCCTCGACATGGTTCATTGACCAGTCCTCGAATTTGGCCCGGTAGTCCTTCACGGCGCCGCGCTTGAACTTCTCGAAGGTCGCTTCGACAGCGGCGCTATAGTCGATCTCGGCATTGTAGTGGCGAACCGTGCAGCTGCTGCCATTGATGAGCAGGCAGTAACGGATGGCGGACAGTTCGGATTCCAGTGTTCGAGTTTGCGCCACCAGTTTGCCGAACAATACGGATTCGGCATACTCGACCAGATAGTCCCGGAAGGCACACAACCCGCGCGAGTTCGGGTCGGCTTGGCGCAGGCTCTGCACCAGACTTGCGATGCCTTCGCAATAGATGGCGACCGCCGACAAAAACCATTGTTCCTTTTGGTACTTGTAGTAGAGCTTGTTCGCTTGATCGAGATGCTCGCGCATGGCGCGCATCTGCTTTGCGAACACCTTGACGGCTTGCATCAGGGTATCTTGTTCCAGATCACGCATGACTTCCTGGCGATACCCGATCGCATCGAGATTGTGCAACCGGGAATAAAAGAAGGGCGCGAGGTCGTACTCCTTCCGGCCGGCCGTGATGGCATCGACGATTTGATCCAGATTCAGGTCATGAAAGAAGTCAGGAACTCCAGAGCTCTCACGCCTGGCGAGATCGTCCGGTCGTTCATACAGGATGCTGTGGAATTTCACAGGCAATAACCTTGGCTGGAAGCCGGGATGACAAAATTGTCGCGTCCCGATTGCATCAATATCCAACCCTGTCCGTGCCTCGCCGATGTTTCCATACATGTGCCCCCTCAAACGACGTGTAAAAAATAACCCAGAACCGCCAGCAGGCCGCCTGCGATCATGAGCACTAAGCCCCAGCAGATCTTGCAACTCGCCGTGGTGTATCCGATTCCGGCACCAAGCCCGCCCAGGCAGCCCACGGTCACCGCGATGGCGGGCCATCCCGTGCCGGAAATGATACTGGCAATCGCCAGCGGAACAATGGCGCCGCCGAAAGAGCACAGACCGGAGATCAAGGCGGAAACGGAAGACTCCAACCATGCCTGCTGCCCCAGTTTCCCGTCATTCAGCCGTTGGTGCCGGGTGAGATTCAACTGGTGCGCCATGCGCAGCAATTCCTGTCGCTGGCGTGCGTATTCAGCGGCAAAGAAAACCACGACGGTAGGAAAACCCGCCGCAAGTCCGATGCGCAAAGCCAGGTCGCCCGTAATGCCCTGACCCGGACGGAGCATTTTCCCGGTCGCCAGGGTGAGCGCGGTCAGCATACCTTCCACCATGCCGGTGATGAGAAAAAACAGTAGCTCGCGCTGGAACAAACGCTTTGAAGTCACGTCCGCCCCCGTTTGATTTCCTCGACGATGCGGTTGCCCGCCACCAATTGGTCGATGCTATGTACCGCCGCACCGGTATGCTCGATGGCCTGTACCAGGTCGGTATAGGAAATGTGTTCGCCTTCGATGGTGACGTTGAAGCCCACGGTTTCGATGTCGATTTCGGTTACCGTGATGTTCACCGCCTCCACACCCGTGACGCCGCAAATAGCTTCCGCCAGTTCGGTCACGGTAGGCTTCGCCACTGCCTTGTCCACGTCCAGCACCAGCCTGCGTATGTTCATGCCATTCATTGTTTCAGTCCTTATACATGTAGTTTCGGGTCAAGGGCAGCGCGGCGGCCCCGGCTTTGACCGCCAGAATCTGGTGGATCGAAATCCAGTTGTGGGCGAAGCCGTGGGCGCAACCGGCCAGATACATCCGCCAGATACGCCAGCGCTTTTCACCGGCAATTTGCCGCAACCGATCACCAGCAGCTTCGTAACGTTCCACCCAGTGGTTGAGTGTCAGTGCGTAGTGGCGGCGCAGGTTTTCCATATCCACCGGTTCAAGCCCCGCAGCACACATTTCCTGAAGCACCAGCCCGATGTGGGGAAGTTCGCCGTGTGGAAAAACATAGCGTTCGATGAAATCGCCGCCGCCGAAAGGGGATTCGGCCGAATCCGGCGAGGTGGAAGTAATGCCATGGTTCAGGACAACGCCGTTGTCCGCCAGCAATTCCTGCACCTTGGCAAAATAACTGCGCAGGTGCTTTAGCCCCACATGCTCGAACATGCCTACACTGGTGATACGGTCGAATTTGCCCACCACATCCCGGCAATCTTCCATACGCACTTCGCAACGGTCGGCAAGCCCGGCCGCTGCGATACGCTCCTGCGCCAGTTCGTATTGGTTGCGCGATAACGTGATACCCAGAGTCTTCGCCCCGTATTTTTCTGCCGCCCGCATCACCAGCGCCCCCCAGCCGCAGCCGATGTCCAGCAGGCGATCACCGGGTTGGATACGCAGCTTGGTAAGGATATGGTCGATCTTTTGTATTTGGGCCGCTTCCAGTGTGTCCTCGGCCGAATGAAAATAGCCGCAGGAATACACCATATTCGAATCGAGCCAGAGCGCGTAAAACTCATTGGACACGTCATAATGGTAGGCGATGGCCTCCGCGTCGATCTTGCGCGTATGCCGGATCATGCGCGCGCCAGGGCGCTGGTGATCCTTGCCGTGGGTGGCGAGTCTGGCGGCCACCTCAATGATATCCGCAAGCCGGCCTTTCACATCGATTTCACCTTCCACGTAGGCATGGCCGAGACTGTCCAGCGTGGGGGGAAAAAAATGCCTGAGTGATTTGGCATATGGGATGGACACCGTCACACGGGGTGACTGCCCGAGTTCAAAAACGGCACCGTTCCAAAGATTCAAGTGCAGCGGCAAATCATGTACTCGCATACGGGCCACGAATTCATCGAAACGTTTTTGCCAGAACATTTAACTTTCCTTTCTTCAAGACTCAGAATTCGAAACTTCCATGTGACGGCAACCGGTTGAGATCGACAAGAATCTCTCTTTCACTGGCTTACACCCTTAGCGTGGCAACAAGCCGTTGCGGATTGAGCAGCAAACCCAGCGCCATGTTGATGTCAGGCACCGCCACGCTCGCCGCCAGCAGGGTTTCCACCGCAACCCCATCACCTTGCATTACGACGATACCGAGCGCTGCGGCCGCGAGCATCAGGCGGTCATTGCGTCCATTGCCGATACAGACGCAATGTGATGCGCCCAGGTTTTCCACATAACGCAGCTTGGCGGTGTCTTGATTGCCGGACGGAAGAACAGCGAGTTGGCAGGGGATTCCGGCGAGTGCTTCCCGAGCACAACCGAAGGTGTCCGCTGTCACCACATGAATCGCGAGTTTTTCAGCCAGACGGCAGAGTTCAACCCGCGCGTCAGGCAACAATATGCCGTCGCAGGCCAAGGTGCCGTTGAGGTCCGCCACCAGATAATCGAGACAGAGGGTGTCGCTGCCGGGAATGTCGATTTCAAGCATCGGCCTCTCCTCGCTGTGGCAACATCGCCAGCGCCCTTGCCGCTCCCTCACGCACCGCATGGGCATGATGCTGTGCTTGCACGGTACTCAGGGCAGCTTGGCGTACCGTCGCATCCTTCATTTGGTCGAGACTGTGGATGATTTCCATTCCTTGCACAACATCTGTCGGGTGGCGCAGTGCGCAGGCCACCAGTGCATCCGCCGTTTCCGGCTCACCGCGCAAACCCAAAGCGATGATGGCGCGCATGCGTATATCCGCCAAGGGATGCAACAGGGCATGAGTCAATTTTTCCCGATAGTTCCTTTTGCTGAGTTCCGCCATGCGCGCGCCGCAGACCGGACAGATATCCGCTTCCGCAGGAAGCGGCATGAAACAAGCCAGACAGAAGCCGGGATGTTCACTCATGGCGCTTCGATCAAAGATGGCAGCCGGGCTGCGAGATTGTTCAAGCGCTCCAGATCCGCTGCAAGTTCGCGGGCGCGGTCGTCTGCCTGTGCGGCGTTTTCCGCGCCGGTTTTCACGCCTTTTTTCACTGCCGTCGCTATGCCTTCCAGTGTGGCGTCGAGGCGTTCCAGCATGGCGACTTTGAAATCGCGCATGCTTTTGTCCAGCCGCTGGGCGAAGTCATAGCGCACGCGCCCGGCTTGTGTGTCGGCGAGTTCGCGGCCATAGTTTTGCGCTGCCTTCAGAATCAACGCGTCGCCGAGAAACTTGGGAAGGGCGTGCAGCAGCGAGGTGGTCATGATCTTGAGACTACCTGGCGTCTCCCAGAATTTGTAATAGAAGCCGGATTTAGCGCTCCATGCCGATTCCGCGCCGACAGCGACGAAGGGAATGGAAAACAGCTCCGACGAAAAGCGGTACAGCTCGTCTACCGTGGCATCTATTTTCCCGCTGAAGCGTCCGCATATGGCTTGGAATAGGGCATCCAACTTCTCGTCTTCATCATGGCGAAAACCGTCCCAGGCTGTGCGCACCTCGTCCACCACGTAGCGCAGCAAGGCCTCGTGCAACTCGCCGGAAGGCAGGTGACGGACGGATTCGAAATGCTCTTGCAGTTTTGCCTCGATATTATGGGTCAGTTTTGCCTTGAAGGCTTCCACATCGGCAGTGACGTCCTGGCCCGCCAAGCGCTTGACTTCCGCTTCCAGCAGGGTAACGAAGTCGTGTTTTTCTTGCGCGACCTCGCCGCGCTTCTTCTCGAAAATTTCCACCTTGCGGCGCAATTCCTCCGCAGGCATGGTGAGAGAGGACAGGGCAAGCTCCGCGTTGAACCGTGCCTGGGAGACGAGCCGTAGCAGCCCCTTGGCGAGAGAGGCAGCGAGGGCATTGCCCTTGCCTTCCATCAGGAAACTCTCCAGGGCTTCGGTGAAGGCGGGGAAACGGCTTTGTGCCAGCAAATCCTCTGAGCCAGCCTTGTGCCCTTCCAAAGCCAGCCGGGCTGAGACCGGGAACACCGGCACCGGCCCACCCATGGCTTCCGCCAGTACGCGGGAGGCAAAGGCTGCCGATTCGGCCAAATCAGCATCAGAGAGCAGGTCGGTCTTGTTGAGGAGGAAGAAAATACGCCCTGCATATTCTCGCACTTCCTTGAGAAAATCATACTCTGCCTGCCCCACAGGCTGATCCACGGACAACAGGAACAGCACCGCGTTGGCCTTAGGCAGGAAGCGGTAGGTCACGTCGGTATTGTGCCGGTACACCGAGCCGATGCCGGGGGTGTCAATGAGGCGCACGCCGCTCTTGAGCCAAACGGAGGGCCATGCGATGCGCACCTCGCGCACACCCTTGGCATTGGCGGGATTGCCCTTCTCCGTGACATAGTCCCGCAGTGTATTCAGGGATACCTGTAGCTCTTTGTCATCCTGAAACACCGCCCAAGCCATCGGCTCATCACCGTATTCCAGAATAGTGGCAACTGAGGTCAGAGGCACCACCCCTACCGGCAGGATGTCCGCCCCAATCAGGGCGTTGAGCACACTGCTTTTTCCTCGCTTGAATTCGCCCACCACCATCAGGTTGAACACATTTGAATCTGCACGCGTCCGCAGTGCGCGCAACTCGGCTGGCGGAATAACGTCCAGCGTCCCGGCGATGGACAAGCACAGACGCAAGGCGATGAGGCGCGTCGTACCTTCGCCGCTAGCGTGCTCATCAAGTTTCATCGCAAACGGCACTCAACGCACCACCGTGACTGCACAATGTGCGCAGGCAACCACCTGACGCGACACCGAACCAAGTAACCAGCGCTCGAACGAACTATGTCCGCGATGGCCCACTACAATGTGGTCTATGCCACGGTCTTCGGCGTAGAGCACGATCCTTTCGGCGGGATGCCCGACCATCACTTCGAAGTGGGCCTTCAAGCCTTCGACTTTGGCTTTCAGCGGTTGCAGCAACTGGTTGAAGTGGCGGAGCGAGTTTTCGATGACAGATTCGGTCTCCACTTCTGCGTCGAAATCCGGCGGCCGCACCACCGCCAGCACATGCAGTTCCGCGCTATATTTGCCAGCCAAGTCTAGGGCAAAATCGAAAGCTGTTTCGGCGGAATCCGAACCATCATAGGCAATGAGTATTTTTTGAATCATGGTGATCTCCTTGGTAATTGCTCTCATGAATCATGGAATGGGACATGTTCGATCAAGTTAGCCAGCCCCTGCAGGGCTAGATGAGTCAGGTCTATGTTCGGCGACGCATTGGGTGCGCGGGCGAAACCACCTTTGCTGGTTTGGCAGCCCAGGATGAACGTTGCTGCATCCTTGGGATACGCCACCGGCAATTCAAGCCGCTGGCAACATTCGATGCCCGCACAAATGGTCTCCAGGTTGGGTGATAAGGAATTTTCGGTGAGGCGGAATGCATATCCGGGTTCTGCCAGACGGGCAACAAACGATTTCGTGTGCGTGCATGCAGCTTGCCCGCACAAAGCTGCGATGCCCAGAGCCAGTCGCGTATCCAGAAGATTTGGAGGATTGCCAAAACCCCCATTCGGATGTTCTAACTCAAGCATTGCCGTTGCGATGCCTTCTGCGGCAAATTCCATATCGAAATAAACTTTAAGGCGAAGGATGAACAACATTCGCTCCAGTTGTCCTGAGTGATGGGAATGCCGGGCCAAGCCATGAAGATTAAGCGGAAGCGAATGGACGATCTCTTTCACGGCAGCATGGTCGGGGTCCGGGCTGCCCAAAACATCGAGGGTCAAAGTCCTGTAGTACAGGCCATAGGGTTGTCCGTCAGGAGGTTGCGCGCTAACGAAGTTCAGCAACGCTTCCCGGTGCGGCGGCAACTCACCCAGCAGTACCAGAGCAGCAACCGCGTGCCATGTATCGGACAGGTTGGGTTCGTCCAGATCCTTTGTGCGGTAAAAACAAAAACCGCCCGATGGAGACTGGCGTTCTAGCAAGTAGTGGCGCGCTTGCCGGCGCGACTCATTGGCTCGTGTCGTGAACGGATCGATTGGCAATTCAGCCGCGACCAAGCTCATTTTGCCTCACCTTGACTTTTGTATTTTGGCCGGTTGAATGGTTGTTCGCAAATCGGGAGAGGCCAGTTTTTCACAATCAGTGCACGCTGCAACGCACGTGGTCGGCGATACGGTCGGCGGTATGTCCAAGCAACCGGCCCCATAACCCGAAGTAGCCACTGTGTTCGACGACAATCAAATTGTAACCGCCATCGTTCGCATGTTGCACAATGGTTTTGGCTGGATGACTGGTGCGAGCGACGTATTGGATGTCTAGGCATTTTCTGAAACATAAGTCATCGTTCTCCCGCTGTACTTTCCAATGGGGTTTCCTGGGCAACTATTTTGTTCATCATCGTCACAACAAAAGACTCAACAACAACGCCGCAAGCAACGTCAGCAACACATAAGCGGCGTAGCCGTTGATGCGTCCGTGGTGCATGACAGCCAGACCATGGGACAATCCCAGCACTAGATTCTTCGCGGGTTGCACCGCCAGCCGATCCACAATATACACCGCCACCCGCTCACGCCGGATGGCCATGCGAAAATGTTCGGCAACAGTCTCGCGCGTGTCTTCCACCGTTGTGGGCCGAAATACGGCTTCGAAAATCACCCGCACCGGATTGGAAAATCCCGTCGCGGTATAAGTCATCTCCGGCAGCAACCGCCGCACGCCGCCGTCCCACCGTATTCGCTGTTCCAATTTCCGGCTGCGCGTCAGCCACAAACGGATGATGAC
>DATKVR010000131.1:0-10083 GCA_035529955.1 Gallionella sp. | reverse complement strand
ATTACATCCCTATGTACGTTAACGCACGGAATCCATGATGCGGCAGACGTACAGTGATTGCATATGGTGATCCATATTTCAATATGTAGACAGGAGGTGTGTCATGGATATCGTAATGAACATAGGCAGCCAGGAAATAGTACGCAGCTTAATGGAGACAGAATACGGCGATGAGGTCATGTGCGCGGGGTGGATTCCGGCTGTTGCCCAGATGTGCCAGCAACAGCCGTTTGTGTCGACGAATAAACCGACAACCTTTCCACCCGATCTTGCAACGGTCAATGCAGATTTGTTTATGCGGAGGATGTATGCCTATCAGCGCTGACTTCAAAGTTGGTTATTCTTACAATTAACAGCTGCTGCAACGGCAAGGACTGGATTCGCAACGTGTCGAGGTGAAGTCGGCTCAAATCATCGAAGGTATTAATGGCGAACCAATACAAAACATCTTGCTAGGCGCAGCGTTGTCATTGTATTTGATGATGATTCCGTAAGTAGGTGTGACCCACTTGTCAGCTCCGTCCTGCCGATAACTCATCCCCGTGGCGCTTTTGATCTTTGCGATTAACTTGTCCGGCGCATCTGCAAACGTGGCGCCAATGAAATCATCGTTTTCGCCCACAAAGATGTACTCAAGTTTTGAATTAAATAATTTCCCGTTGATTTTCCACCAGCTTGCCCCGCCGGAACTAAACTCGGATTGACCAAAATTACTGGTCATGTAATCGTTAAAATATACGGAACTGATCTGATCTCTGCACAATAGCGCTGAGCCAATCACATCCGTGAAATGACTGGGCTCTGCAGATGCCGAAAGGCTGAGTAACAGAAGCGGCAGTGTTAGCATTAATTTCTTCATTGTTTGATCATGCTGTGCTTATGTTTTTTATTATCGGCAAAAAGTTACCAAAGTTAACACCCGAAGCGAAAATATTTGCAGCGGTCCGGATATTCGCGGCTTGCTTATTCAAAGCACATCGCGGAACGTCATATTGCAATATTTGGTTTGCAAAATCGTTGCGCCAGCCTGGCCCGATAAAACCAAATCAACCCTCCCTCCCACTTTCTGTAAAATACGCCCCCAAAAGCATCCTGCTGGCAAACTGAAACACACTAACAGCTCTACCCTGACTCCAACTATGGCAAAAAATACCTACGACGAATCAAGCTTCAAAGTTTTGCGCGGTCTCGAACCGGTGCGCCAGCGACCGGGGATGTATACCAATCTCGAATCACCCAATCACCTGATTGCCGAAGTCGTGGACAATGCCTGCGATGAGGCGCTGGCGGCTTATGCGAAGAACATTGCCGTCACTGCGCACAACGACGGTTCGGTGACCGTGAGCGACGATGGGCGTGGCATCCCGGTCGGCATCCATTCGGAAGAAGGCGTGTCGGTGGTGGAAGTGGCGTTCACGGTGCTGCACTCCGGCGGCAAGTTCGACAAGGAAACCGGCGGGGCTTACAAATTCGCGGGCGGTCTGCACGGCGTGGGCGTGGCCGTCACCAATGCGCTGTCCACCAGGGTCGAGGTGACGGTGTATCGAGATGGCGGTGAACACTTCATCCGCTTCAAAAACGGCGTGGCCGAAGCACCGCTGGCGCGCGTCGGCGACTGTCCGAAGAAGCGCACCGGCACCACGGTGCGCGCATGGCCGAACCCTAAATACTTCGATGTGCCGAATATTATCCTGACGCAGCTGGAACGCTCTCTGCGTTCCAAGGCGGTGTTGCTGCCGGGTGCAAGCATCACCCTGCATATCGAGAAAACCGGCGAGACGAAATCCTGGTCCTATCCTGATGGTTTGCGCGGTTACCTGACCGAGGCGACCGCCGAGCAGGAATTGGCCGTGCCAATCTTCGCGATGGAGAAGTTCGTGCCGGCCGGCAGCGACAGCGGTTATGCCGAAGGCGAAGGCGCGGCCTGGGCGATCGTATGGTCGGCGGAAGGCGCGGTGGTGCGCGAGTCCTACGTCAACCTGATCCCGACCTGGTCGGGCGGCACGCACGACTCCGGATTGAAGGACGGCGTGTTCAACGCGGTAAAGAATTTTGCCGAACTGCACGGCATGTTGCCCAAGGGCGTGAAGCTGGTGTCGGACGACGTGTTCTCGCGCGCCAGCTTCGTGCTGTCTGCCCGGGTGTTGGACCCGCAGTTCCAGGGACAGACCAAGGACAAGCTGGTGTCGCGCGATGCGCTGCGGCTGGTGTCGCTGATGGTGAAGGACCCGCTGGACCTGTGGCTGAACGAGCACGTCGACTACGGCAAGCGCATCACCGAGCTGGCGATCCAGCAGGCGCAGACCCGCATGCGCTCGGCGCAGAAAGTCGAGAAGCGCAAGGGTTCATCGGTCGCGGTGCTGCCCGGTAAACTGACCGATTGCAGCTCCAGCGATCCCACCCGCACCGAGCTGTTCCTGGTGGAGGGCGATTCCGCGGGCGGCTCAGCCAAGCAGGGACGCAACAAGGAATTCCAGGCGGTGCTGCCGTTGCGCGGCAAGGTGCTCAACACCTTCGAGGTGGACAAGGACCGTTTGTTCGCCAACAACGAGATCCACGACATCGCGGTGGCAATCGGCGTGGACCCGCATGAACCGAACGAAGACGCTGACCTGTCCGGATTGCGCTACAACGGCATCTACATCATGGCTGACGCCGATGTCGACGGCGCGCACATTTCCACGCTGCTGCTCACGCTGTTCTTCCGCCACTTCTACCAGGTGGTGCTGGCCGGCAAGGTCTACCTTGCGCAGCCGCCGCTGTTCCGCGTGGATGTTCCCGCCCAGGGCAAGAAGCCGATCCGCAAGATCTATGCGCTCAACGAGGGCGAACTGCTCGCCATTGAAGACCGCTTGCGCCAGGAAAAAATCCGCGATGGATCGTGGTCGATCTCGCGCTTCAAGGGCCTGGGCGAAATGAATGCCGAGCAACTGTGGGACACCACGCTCAACCCCGATACGCGGCGCGCGCTGAAAGTGAATGCCGCCGCAATCCCGTTCAACGAAAATATGGAAATGTTCAACATGCTGATGGGCAAACACGAAGCATCGACACGCCGTGCGTGGCTGGAATATCACGGCAATGAAGTTACGGGGGATGTGTAAGCATGAGCAACGATCCAAACAACCCGAACCACCCGAACGATGAAGACCAGTCCGATCTGTTTCCCGCTGAAGAAAACAATGTGACGGAAGTGGCGGAAGAGTCCGCAGAGGTGCTGGAACCGGCAACAGCCGGCGGCAACGGTGGTGCAAGACAATTCGCCCCGCTGCCCGCGCTGCCGGAGGGCGACGAGGTGCCGATCGCGCAGTATGCCGAGCGCGCCTACCTGGAATACGCGATCTCGGTAGTCAAGGGCCGCGCACTGCCGGACGTGTGCGACGGGCAGAAGCCGGTGCAGCGGCGCATCCTCTATGCGATGCGCGCGATGGGCCTGAATCACGGCAACAAACACGTCAAGTCGGCGCGTGTGGTCGGCGACGTGCTGGGCAAATATCATCCCCACGGCGACTCCTCCGCCTACGAGGCGATGGTGCGGCTGGCACAGGACTTCTCGCTGCGCTATCCGCTGGTGGATGGCCAGGGCAACTTCGGCACCCGCGACGGCGACAACGCGGCGGCGATGCGCTATACCGAGACACGCCTGACGCCGTTGGCCGACCTGCTGCTGTCCGAGATCGACATGGGCACAGTGGACTTCGTGCCCAACTACGATGGGGCATTCAAGGAACCCGCAATGCTTCCGGCACGTTTGCCCATGGTGCTGCTCAACGGCGCATCGGGCATCGCGGTCGGCATGGCGACGGAGATTCCCTCGCACAACCTGCGTGAAGTCGCGAACGCCGCCGTGCAGCTGGTGCGCAATCCCGACCTCGGTGACGACGCCCTTCTCGCCTGCATCCACGGGCCGGACTTCCCCGGCGGCGGGCAGATCATCTCGTCCGCGCGCGACATTCGCGACTGTTACCTGAGCGGGCGAGGATCGCTCAAAATGCGCGCACGCTGGACGGTCGAGGAACTGGCGCGCGGCCAGTGGCAGATCGTGGTGCATGAACTGCCGCATGGCGTGTCGACGCGCAAGGTGCTGGAAGAGATCGGTGAGCTGACCAATCCGAAAGTGAAAGCCAACAAGAAGAGCCTGAATCAGGATCAGGTGCAGAACAAGCAACTGCTGCTGTCGGTGCTGGATGCGGTGGCCGACGAATCAGACAAGTCGCAGGCGATCCGTCTGGTGTTGCAGCCCAAGTCATCGCGCCAGTCAGAGGACGAGCTGATGAATGTGCTGCTCGCGCACACTAGCCTGGAATCTACCGCGCCGGTCAACATGACCATGATCGGGCTGGACGGGCGCCCGCAACAAAAGCCGCTTTCCAAAATCATCCGGGAATGGGTGGAGTTCCGCCTGAGCACGGTGCGCCGCCGCAGCGAACATCGCCTGGCACAGGTCAATGACCGGCTGCACATCCTGCAGGGACGCCTGATCGTGTTCCTGAATCTCGACGAGGTGATCGCGCTGATCCGTGAATCGGACGATCCCAAGGCCGCGCTGATCGCGCGTTTCGAACTATCCGACCGGCAAGCCGAGGACATACTGGAAATCCGCCTGCGCCAGTTGGCGCGCATGGAAGGTATACGCATCGAAAAAGAAGTGAAGGTGCTGGAAAAGGAACGCAGGGAACTGACTCGCTTGCTGGCCAAGGAAAGCGCACTGCGTGAACTGGTCGCCACCGAGATTGAAGCCGATGCCGCGACCTACGGCGACGAGCGCCGCACGCTGATCAAGGAAGAGGAAAGATCGTCACTGGTCGTGCCGCTGCTGGACGAACCGGTGACCGTGATCATCTCGAACAAGCACTGGGTGCGCAGTCGCCAGGGACACGGACTGGATCTGTCCACGCTCGCTTTCAAGGACGGCGACGGCTTGCTGGAAAAGTATGAGTGCCGCACCACCGACCACTGCATCGTGGTATGCGACAACGGCCGCGTGTGCAGCATTCCGGTCGCCCAACTGCCGTCGGGAAGAGGCGATGGTGCACCGCTCGCCTCCTTCATCGATCTCGCGCCCGGCGCAAAAATCGCGCACGCGCTGTGCGGAAAATCCGACCAGCAACTTCTGATCGCGACCTCAGCCGGATACGGTTTCACCTGCGCCATCGGCGACATGGTGGGCCGGAACAAGGCGGGAAAGCAATTCATCACCGTGGACCAGGAAACCATCCTGCCCCCCGCCCCGTATACAGCCACCGAACATTCACTGGTTGCCGCGGTATCGAGCAACGGCAGGCTGCTGGTGTTCCTGCTCGCGGAAATGAAGTATCTGCCCGGCGGCGGCAAGGGTGTCATCCTGATGGGATTGGGCGACAAGGACGAGTTGGCTGCCTGTGCCGTGATCAATAAAGCCGAGTTGAGAATAACCGGCAAGACGATGACCAAAGAGCAAGTCGTCAAATTGTCCGGCGATGTGTTGCAAGACTATTTTGCGAAGCGTGCACGCGGCGGCCAGAAACTACAGTCTAAAATCAAACCATATCGGATTGAGTGAGCTGCGGGCCCGTAAATTCTTCACTGGTGGCTGCCTCCGTGATCAATCGAGACTAGGCGCTTACAGCGCTTGAAATCCCCGGTATGCCAAAACAATACTTGACTTATTTACTATGTTATGCCTAGTATGCGTACACAATTTGCGAAACCCAAGCAAAGTGTATTGATGATCAAATCATCACGTATCGTTCAAAGCTAAACCTAATTGGAGGCTACTGTCATGTCACTTAAACCAGATCACAAATTAGATGGGGATGAATTAAAATTCTTTGGCGAAATGGGTTGGCTTGCCACCTTGTCCGTTTTAGTTGCATCCTTTGCCCCATTGATATCTGAAGTATTCAGCTGAACCCGATTTACAGCCAAAGCCCTGCACCTGTCTCCATTCGGCGTACCGGCTGGCTGCCCCGGATAAAGAATGGGCGCATGCCCATGGAGCGCTTGGATATTCCGCTGTCCCGAAACAAAAAGGCCAACCGCAGGGTTGGCCTTTTCCCTGATCGAGCTGCGCTGATCAGGCGCGTTTCTTGAACTCGTTGGTACGGGTATCGATCTCGATCTTGTCACCGATTTCGATGAATGCCGCAACCGCCAACTCAAAGCCGGTACTGATCTTGGCCGGTTTCATCACTTTTCCGGAAGTATCGCCACGAACCGATGGCTCGGTATAAATGACTTCTCGCACGATCGTGTTGGGCAGTTCGACCGAGATGGCCTTGTCATTGTAGAACACCACTTCGCAGGGCATGTTGTCTTCGACGTAGTTGATCGCGTCGCCCATGCTTTCGGCCTCGATCTCGTACTGGTTGTAATCGCTGTCCATGAACACATACATCGGATCGGCAAAGTAGGAATAAGTCACTTCCTTGCGATCCAGAATGACCTGGTCGAATTTGTCGTCGGCGCTATAGACCGTTTCCTTCGCGGAGTCAGTCAGCAGATTCTTCATCTTCATCTTGACCACGGAACCGTTACGGCCTGAACGGCTGTATTCTGCCTTGAGCACGACCATCGGATCGGTGCCCACCATGATGACGTTGCCTACGCGTACTTCCTGTGCTGTTTTCATGTTTACTGCCCTTCAATTTTCAAGGCGCGCATTCTACCGATTTCCCCGTAAAAATCCAGCAAATTCAATGCCAGATTGTTTTCGGTCAATTGCTGCGCCCAATGTTGCGCATGGCGTTCAAGTTCGCCATGTGCCGCCATAAATGCAGGCCACGAATGCCCTGCCCCCGCTTCAATGTTGCTTGCTTGCGCGTTCCACGCCATCCACATACCCTGCAAAGCCATGTTTGCGGGCTGGCCAAGTTGCTTGCCGTACAACATGAGGAAGGCTCCCAGTTTTTTCAAGTGCACCTCATCGTGTTGCGGGTATATTTGCCAGATGAACGGCTTGCCTGCCCATTGCCCCCGCACGAATGAATCCTCGCCGCGCACGAAATTGACATCGCATGCCCACAGCAACAGGTCATAACGCTGCTGCTCGACGAACGGCAATACGCGAACATGCAACCGGCCGCGCTGGTAATCGCAGCCGGCCTGTGGCACGGTGTCACCAAAGTATAGCCCGACCTGCGGCAGGATGCGCCCTTCCGGAACCAGGCACAACACCGGCTGGGTGCCATACGCCCACGTATCGAACAGGCCGGATAGCGCAGCGTTTTCGTAGCTGAACAGCGAAACCTTCAGGGTCTCCGCCGCCGGCACTTCCATCCCGACGGATCGCCAGAATGCCAGCTGCTGCCCCGCTTCGCGCTTGAACGCATCACGCCGCGCCAACAGGCCGTGCTCCAGCAGCAACCCGCCGGTCTTTGGCGTAAAGCCGGGAAAGAAAAAATACTTGGTCAGCGGCAATGATGGATGCGGCGAAGGCAATTTGTGGTGACTTTCGACCCACTCCTCGGCGGAAAGATATTCGAGGTTGATCCAGACGGGTTTGTGCGCCTGCGCCGCCATTGCCTCGATGTAGTTTTGCGGCAGCTTGCAGGCAAATGCCTCGATCACCAGTTCGGCTGGTTGCGCCCCGGGAAACGGCTTGCGCCACAGTTCAATATCGATTCCCCAGCACTGTTGCTGCCCGGCGGCGACATCCGCTTCCGGGCACAGCCTGGCCAGGCTGGTCAGATCGTCCACCCACAACCGCACCGCGAGACCATGTTCGTTCGCCAGTTGCCTTGCCAGCCGCCAGCACACGCCGATGTCGCCGTAGTTGTCGATGACGTTGCAGAAGATGTCGCATTTATGCTGCAAGGCGGGCTTATTCGGCATGCAATGCTTCCACCGGATCCAGCCTTGCGGCATGCCGGGCAGGTGCAACCCCGGCGATCAAACCGATACTGATCGCAGAAAATTCGGCGAGCACGGCAAACAGCCACGGGGTGTGAACCGGCAATGCCGGAAAAATCAGATGCAGACCCTGCGCTATGCCGATTCCCAGCAACAGCCCGCCCAAGCCGCCGAGCGCGGACAGCAGCATCGCCTCACCCAGGAACAGCGTCAGCACCTGTCGCTCCTGCGCGCCCAGGGCGCGCAACAGTCCGATCTCGCCAGTGCGTTCGGACACCGCCATGGTCATGATGGTGAGTATGCCCACCGCACCGACCAGCAGCGAAATACCGCCCAGCGCGCCGACCGCAAAGGTGATCACATCGAGCACCGAGCTCAGCACCTCGAGCGACTGTTCCTGCGAAATCAGGGTGAAATCCTCGTCGCCGTGCCGCTCCTTGAGTCGATCCGTGATAACACGCGTCACGGCTGCAACATCGGCACCGGCACGATAACTCACGTTGATCTCCATCAGTCCCGGACGATTGAACAGCTCCATTGCGCGCGCTGCAGGGATGAACACGGCATCGTCCATGTCCAATCCGAGTATCTGGCCTTTCGGTTCCATCACACCAATCACCCGATAGCGCTGCCCGGCGATACGCAGGTAGCTGCCGAGCGGATTCTGACCGCCATATAACTCCTCCCAAACCTTGGTGCCAAGCACGACAAGCGCCCGCGCCTGGCTATCATCCGCATCTGGCCAGAAACTGCCGGTCTGCACTTTCATGGTGAACGCCTTGGCAAAATCGTGCCCCTCGCCAAATACAGTTGCACGCCGCGTTTTGCCGTTGGCACGCAGATCGGAGTTACCCATCAGGCCGGGATTGACATTCTCTACATAGGGTAAATGTCGCAGTGCATCCGCATCATCCAGCGACAGCGGCCGAACCGAACCGAGCACGCCGACACTGCTTCCATGTGTCTGGGTTTTTCCAGGCTGGACGGTAATGAGATTGGTGCCGAATTCCGAAAATTCAGCCAATACGAATTGATGCAATCCCTCGCCGATGGAAGTAAGCAGAATGACCGCCGCAATGCCGATGGCGATGCCCAATCCGGTGAGGAAGCTGCGCATCCGGTAGGTGATGAAGCTGGAACTGGTCAGCTTGATGAGATCGGGGATCAACATGACGGCTATTTCCCCGCGAGTGCGGCAACCGGATCGAGCTGTGCCGCGCGCCGCGCAGGCCACACGCTGAACAGGATGCCGGTTCCCATCGCAATGCCGCAGGCAGCAAGCACCGCCCACCAGGGAGGTGATACCGGAAGCGAGGGATATATTTTGCCGATGAGCATGCTGCCGGCGTAACCCAGCACCAATCCCACCACGCTGCCCACGATGGAGAGCAACGCGGCCTCGGCGAAAAACAGGGCGCGTATCTGCGTACCCGGGGCACCCAGCGCCTTGAGCAGGCCGATCTCCTTGACGCGCTGCGCGACGGCAATGAGCATGACATTCATGATCAGCACACCCGCGACGGCCAGACTGATTGCGGCAATACCGCCGATCGCCATGGTCAGCGCGGTGAGGATGCGATCGAAGGTGGCGAGCACCGCGTCCTGCGTGATCACCGTCACATCCTTTTCGCCGTTGTGGCGCTGGAACATGATCTGCTCGGCATCGTGCTTGACTTCATCGATGACGTCACGGCTCTTCGCCTCGATCATGATACGGAACAGACCGGAAGTATTGAACAATTGGTGCGCGGAAGCGACCGGAATGATAACCAGTTCATCGGTGCGCATCCCCATCGATTCACCCTGTTCCGCCAGTACGCCGATCACGCGGAAACGCCGGTCGCCGAGCCGCACCCACTGCCCGACAGCCTGCTCGTTGCCGAACAGTTCCCGTTTCATCTGGTTGCCCAGCACGCACACCGAAGCGCTCTCGTGGATATCACCCGGCGGCAGGAATTTCCCGATGCCCATGCTCATGTGGCGCACTTCCAGCAAATCGGATGTCGAGCCCAGCACCACCACTTCGCGGTTCAGTGCGCCTCGCGAAAGTGTGGCAGTGCCGACAGTGAGCGGCGCAATGCGTTTGACGTCACGGCTGTGCTGGATCGCCTGCGCATCGTCCAGCGTGATCTCGCGCGGAATCTGCCCGAGCAACATGCCGGGCCCGATGCCCGCCGTCTCGGTGCGCCCCGGCAGCACAATCACAAGGTTTGTGCCCAGCGAGGAGAACTGGTTGACCACATACAGGCGTGC
>DATKVR010000130.1:0-27151 GCA_035529955.1 Gallionella sp. | reverse complement strand
CAGATCATGAACACACAACTTTTACAGCAAGCTCGTATACTCGACATAGATGAGCAGATCGAACTGGTTGAAGCTATCTGGGACGGTATCGTTAGTCGTGGTGCCGCGCCATCGTTGACCGAAGCGCAGAAAGCTGAACTTGACAACCGCCTCACCGACCATCTGGCGAATCCTGACGATGTCGTTCCATGGAGCGAAGTAAAAGCAGCAGCCCTTGCCAAAACCAGGCAATGAGCCTGCCCATCACTTTTCATCGTGCCGCCAGTGTGGAGTTCATCGAAGCAAGTGCATGGTATGAAGGCAAGCGATTTGGCCTTGCGCTTGATTTCATTTCTGAAATTGACCGTTGCATATCGCTAGCATCTAAAAACCCTCTCCAGTTTGCCGTTGTTCGCGAAGACATTCGGCGTGCGGTCGCCAATCGTTTTCCATACAGCGTTTATTTTCGTGCGGAGCAACATCGCATTGTTGTCTTGGCGGTATTTCATGGCAGCAGAGATCCCGCCATTTGGCAGGCAAGAGCCTAACCCTGCGGTCAAGTTCGCTGCGCTGGGACTGCGCAAAAGCGCGCAGCCCCTCACTTTTACGTTAGGCTCTATGACTATCGGCACACTACAACTATTGATCAGAACGGCCATGGAGGACGATATTACGGCAATCGCCTCTCTGCACATTTGTTCTTGGCAGGCAGCGTACAAGGGAATCGTGCCCAACGAACTGCTTGACTCACGCGACATAGATGCATCGATACGCAGTTGGCGCTCCACTTTAAGCTCTTATCCCGAAAATCTGGTGGTTGCACAAAGTGGCAACGGTATGCTGGTTGGGTTCTGTTGTTCCGGACCCGTCGTGGATTCGGTACGAAACGGCAATTTTGAATTTGAGATTTATGGCTTGCATGTTGATCCGTCGCATTACAGGCAGGGAATAGGCTCGGCGCTTCTTGCCAATTCATTTAGCCGCATGAACGGACTCGGCCTTGCCAAAGCAATCGTGTGGACGCTGGAGGATCTTGTGCGATCCAGACATTTCTATGAGAAAAACGGCGGAAAATTGGTTAATACCGGTGTTTGGAATGTCGCCGGATACAATCTTAACGAGGTTGCATATGGGTGGCAGGGTCAGCATGCGGCCTAACAAAGCAAATTCACACGAACAGTCAAAAGCGTCGCGTCGCGTCGCTCCGTTTTGCCCGCCGGTGATTTGCGGCGTTATGCGATAGTAGATGAAACGAAAAATTAAAGAGGCTTTTGCCCCCAGTGTTTGATAAAAGAGGATAAAAATGAAATATGAGTAATATTGCAGATAATATGAATGTCGAATACATTGATGACGCAATTCAGAAGTTAAATACATACGCAAAGGAAGACAGTTTAAAACCTTTGATATCGATATTAGACGCGTTAAAGCAAGACCCACACAACGAATCACTTTCGGCAGAACTTACTGGTACATGGAGGAATCTCGGTGTGTATCAAGGCACAGTTTTAACCTATGTGCCCGATTTCTATACTTTGATACCGGATGATATTTTTGGAGATAATTTAAATTTAAAGAAATAAACGGGGCAGTGATTAAAGGGGAGGACATAGCCCTTTTATTCAATTAATCAAACGCTAACCCACCCAGCCAAGCCCCGGGTTAGGCCTGTGTGTTCGCAAGTGCGCTACAATAATCCATGGACAATACGAACATTACACACTACAGCGGACCAGCGCGTATCTTGCACTGGCTGACAGCAATCCTGGTGCTGGCCGCCTTCATCTACGGACCGGGGGGCTCGGAGGAGCGCATCTACTCTGCGGCACGCGATTTTGATCGTCAATTGCATGAAACCCTGGGTCTTAGCGTGTTTGCGCTAGTCGTGGTTACGATCCTTTGGCGGACCTTTGACAAGCATCCTGCATTGCCACCGGCAGCACGCTGGATGAGCATCGCCGCGAGTGCGGTGCAAGCATCGCTCTACGCGCTCTTGTTCGCTTTGCCGCTCACCGCCATCAGTGGCGCCTGGCTGGAGGGTCATCCCCTTACCCTTATCGGACACGTGATAATTCATCCCCCACTGGCCGAATCGCATGCACTCGGCGCAACGATTGCCAATATCCATACGTGGCTAGGCGACGCAATTCTTTGGCTGGCAGGTGTACATGCTGCAGCGGCGCTCTACCACCACTATGTGCTGAAAGACAATGTTCTCCGATCGATGCTACTGGGCCGCAAATGACGCGGCATGAACGCTTCCCGTTCTGCGTTCAAGCGTGACTTCGGAAATACGGTTCTGCGCATCATCGCTTCGCGTTAACAGTACAGCCGCACATTCTCCACCCACAGGAGCACATCATGATCGCAGTAATTTTCGAAGTCTGGCCAATTGAAAACAGGGCCAAGGCGTATTTCGATCTGGCAGCCGAGCTCAGGCCGCTCCTGAAAGAAATTGACGGTTTCATTTCGATAGAACGATTCGAGAGCCTGACGACAAAAGGGAAGTTCCTGTCACTATCTTTCTGGCGCGACGAAGTGTCCATCCGCACCTGGCGAAACACGGAGGAACACCGAAAAGTTCAGGCAATTGGCCGGGGCAGCGTATTTGCAGCATACCGGATACGGGTTGCATCCGTGGTGCGTGACTACGGATTGGACGAACGCGACGAAGCGCCCAAAGATAGCCTGTCCGCACACGGCTAATCCATCGCTTTGATGCGCCATTTGCTCCTCTTCCCTGTCACCACTTCTTTTTTGATCTTTGCTCCGCACCTTTTGCCTACGCGTTGAACAGCACAAAAAAAGCTGAGATACTGATATTGCATTCACGCTCTTCGAAGGAGGAACAGCGATGAAAAACATAGCCAGGTTGCGAGACTTTATCCAGTCGTTCACACGGTTGATCGAGCTCAGCGAAAACGATGAGGAGCACATCTTTTCGGAGGGTAAGAAACTCCTGTCAGACCTCGTCAGCTGCGATGACTGGCTGCCCGACGAGTTTGCCCAGCCAAGTCCGGAACGGTATCAGCAGTACCTGTTGTATTGCGACCCGATGGAGCGCTTCTCGGTGGTGAGCTTCGTGTGGGGGCCGGGCCAGACCACGCCGGTGCACGACCACACGGTGTGGGGCATGGTCGGCATCCTGCGCGGCGCGGAGACCTGTGAGGAATTCGAAACTGAACCCGCAACCGGCCGCTTGCGCGCAGCGGGATCGCACCGGCTGCCCCGCGGCGGCATCGACCTGGTATCGCCGCGCATCGGGGATGTCCACAGGGTGTCAAACGCGTTCGCCGATCGCGTGTCGGTCAGCATTCACGTCTACGGCGCGAACATCGGGGCGGTGAAACGCCATGTCTATGAACCGGATACCGGCCGCACCAGCACATTTATCTCCGGATATTCGAGCGATGTGACGCCGAATATCTGGGACCGATCGGCGCACCCTCTGCGCAAGGAGATGTGATCATGACCACCAACACCGTCCGGCTGCACCGCGTGCTGCGGGCTGCTCCGGAGAAAATCTATCGGGCGTTCCTCGATGCCGATGCAATCGCGAAGTGGCTTCCCCCATATGGCTTCACCTGCAGGGTTGAGCAGATGGATGCCCGGGTCGGCGGCAGCTACAGGATGTCGTTCACGAATTTCTCGACCGGCAACGGGCATTCCTTTGGCGGCGTATATCGCGAACTCGTGCCCGGCAAGACGATACGCTACACGGACAGCTTCGACGACCCCAGCCTGCCCGGCGAAATGCAGACGACGATCACCCTGAAACCGGTCTCGTGCGGAACGAGTCTCGACATCGTGCAGGAAGGAATTCCGGAAGCAATACCGCCGGAAATGTGCTACCTCGGCTGGCAGGAATCGCTCGCGCAACTCGCGCTGCTCGTCGAGCCGGAGATTCCGGAATAGGCAACCGGTGTCCGGATAACGTTTGCAATGGAGCAGGCCGTGTCGAAATTACGCATACAGAGCTTTTCAGTCTCGCTGGACGGATATGGCGTCGGGCCGGATCAGGACCTGGATAGTCCGCTCGCCGTCGGCGGGCTTGCGCTGCACGAACGGGCGTTCCCGACCCGGACCTTCCAGCGCATGAATTCGGCTCGGATAAGAAGCCGGGCTTGCCGTTCGTCTGCGGTGAGCGCGCTTCGTCTCTTTCTTTGCTGTGCCGCCATTGTTGCCGGGCTTGCCGCGATCCCTGCGCGGCCCGCATACGCCGATGATGGCGTCAACAATGACGGGGGCGGCTTCGGCAGCCGCCTCAAGGTGTTCAGGGCGATGATGGCGAACAAGCGGGAAAACGATGCGCTCAAGGTCAGCGAGGAAGAACTTGGCGCGCACAGCCAAAATGTAGTCCGGGATCGCTACGCCGGACGCGACATGATGCTTTATGTGCCCTCGCGGCTTCCGCCGCAGGGACAGCGCGCCATGGTCGTTGCATTGCACGGGGGCGGAGGCAATGCCGGGTTCATCAAGGACCACCTGAAAATGGACGGGGTTGCCGAAAAGTACGAATTCATCGTCGCATACCTGAACGGCTCGGATGCTTCGGCCAGGCTGCCCGGCAGGATGAAGGCCTGGAACGCGGGAAACGGGTGCTGCGGCGAACCCTACAAGACCGGGGTGGATGATGTCAGCTATATCACCGGTGCCGTGAATTACCTGGTCCGGAAATACGGTGTCGACCCGAAGCGCGTATTCGGGATCGGCCATTCCAACGGCGCGATGATGACGGAAACGCTGATGTGCGAAACCGATCTTTATCGATCGGCAATCTCGCTGGCCGGCAGCCTGATGGCGGAAATGGATTCCTGCCCCGCAGCACGCGGTAAAACCCTGCTCGCGATCCACGGCATGGAGGATGCCAACGTGCCGCCGGGCGGCGGCACGGGCAGCAAGGGTGTGACCAATATAGCCTACAAATCCGAAACCGATTCCCAATCGATGTTTGAAAATTCCGGCGGAAGATACATCATTCAGATGCTGCCGGGCACCGACCATAATCTCGAACACATCGCTGCAACGATACAGAAGACCGAAGGCATCAGCCTGGCCGAAATGGCGGCGCGTTTCTTCAGGCTCGCGCCGGACAAGTAATCCCGCGCGCCGTCAGCCTGCCCCTAAATGGTTTCGAGCACCACGAACGCGACGACCATGCTGCGCTCGTCGCTGATGGAAAGATGGTGGTCGGTAATGCCCAACTTCGCCAGATGGGTGCGCAGCACCGCGTCGAATTCCAGCACCGGTTTGCCGTGGCCGTCATGGGAAATGCCGATGCGGCGCAGGCTGACCGGGTCGCGCAGCCCGCTGCCGACTGCCTTGGCGAAGGCTTCCTTGGCGGCGAAGCGCTTCGCCAGCAATCGCGCAGGGTGTGAATTTGATTCGAGACCGGAAAATTCCCGTTCGCTCAAGATACGCCGGGCGAAACGCAAGCCATAGCGCGTCCACATCGATTCGATGCGGGCATATTCAACAATGTCTGTGCCGATACCAAAGATCACTGTTGTCCCGCCAGCAGCGCCTTCATTTTCCTGATCGCCGCTTCCAGCCCGATGAACAGCGATTCGGCGATGATGGCATGGCCGATGTTGAGTTCGACCAGATGGGGAATGGCGACAATCGGTTGCACGTTGTGGTAATTCAGGCCGTGCCCGGCATTTACCTGCAGTCCCTGTGCATGGGCGTGTTCTGCCGCGCTGCGGATGCGTTGCAATTCATGATCGTGCCCGGGCACGCTATCCGCATCCGCATATTTTCCGGTATGCAATTCCACCACCGGCGCACCGGTACGGCGCGCCGCATCGATCTGCTTTGCATCCGGGTCGATGAACAGGGACACACGGATACCGGCTTCGGCACAGCGCGCACAGGCCGCCTTGATGTTGTCGAAATAACGCACCACGTCCAGCCCGCCCTCGGTGGTCAGTTCTTCGCGACGCTCCGGCACCAGGCACAGGTCGTGCGGCTTGGTACGCAGCGCGATGTTGATCATTTCGTCGGTGACGGCGCTTTCCAGGTTCATGCGCGTCTGCAACATGTCGCGCAACACCTCCACATCGCGGTCCTGGATGTGGCGGCGGTCTTCGCGCAGGTGCAGGGTGATCGCATCGACACCGGCTGATTCGGCCAGCAGCGCGGCCCGTACCACATTGGGGTAACGCGCACCGCGCACCTGGCGCAGCGTCGCGACATGGTCGATGTTGAGTCCCAGTTTGATCATAATTTCTGCAACTCCTTAATCAGTTCCCGGGTGTGCAATAGCTTGCCGCCGAGATGATGGTTGAGCAATATGCGCATCAGCTGTTTGCTCTGCTGCGCGGTGGCCGGATCGGCATATTCGTCCGCCGCCATGTCCAGCAGGGTCTTGCCGAACACCGGGAATCCGGCGCTTTCGTTATTGTTATCCGCCAGCGCGCCCTGCTCCACAACATAACGATAGCAGAGTTCCGGCTGTATCGGCTTGGCGCTGCCGGCTTCGCGATCCAGCACCAGCGCATAGCCCAGTTCCTGGAGCAGGTGCTTTTCGAAACAGCGCAGCGTGGCGGCGTGGTCGGCCTCATTGGCCAGACGGTACAGGGTGGCGCGGTAGTAATCGAACAATTGCTCATGCGGGTCGTCGCGCGCCAGCAGGTTGAGCAGCAACTCGTTCAGATAGAACCCGCACATCAGCGCCGTGCCTTGCAGATAGGGCTGTCCGCCCTGCCACTCCGCGCTGTGCAAAGTTCGCACCTCGCCCTTGCCGAACCAGCTCAGCAGCAGGGGCTGGAAATTCATCAGCACACCGCGCAGACTGGACTTGGGACGCCGCGCCCCGCGCGCCACCATCGCCAACCGCCCGTGATGCCGGCTGAACACATCGAGTATCAGGCTGGTTTCGCGAAACGGATAGCTGTGCAGCACGAATGCCGGTTCATCCTGTTGCCTGTTCCGTCCCGAAGAAATCATTCGTAATCCGGGATCATTCATAACCCAGGCTGCGCAACACGCGTTCGTCATCCGCCCAGCCGCTGCGCAATTTGACGAACACCTCGAGAAACACTTTACCACCGAACATCTTTTCCATATCCAGCCGCGCCTGGGTGGCGATCTCCTTGAGCTTTTCCCCCTTTTTGCCGATCAGCATCGCCTTGTGTGCTTCCCGGTCAACCAGCACCGCGGCACTGATGCGGCGCAGCTTGCCTTCCATCTTGAACTGCTCGATCACCACACTGGTCGAGTAAGGCAGCTCGTCGCCGGTGAAGCGGAATATTTTTTCGCGCAACATCTCCGCCGCCAGGAATCGTTCGCTGCGGTCGGTGATGTCGTCCTTGTCATAGATCAATTCGCCCTCGGGAAGGTGGCTGCGTATCGCATCCCGCAACTCCTCGATCTTGCTGCCGAGCCTGGCGCTGACCGGAACGATTGCGGCAAACTTGAAATCCTGCGCGACGCGTTCGGCAAACGCGAACAGCTGGCCCTTGTCCGCAACCTCGTCGATCTTGTTGATCACCAGCAATACCGGGCGATTGTCCGGCAGCAGCCTGAGCACTTCCTGGTCGCGCTCGTCGTAACGCAGCGCTTCCAGCACGTACAGCACCACCTGCACGTCGCGCAGACTGCTGGTCACCACGCGGTTCATGCCGCGGTTCAGCGCGTTGAGATGCCTGGTCTGAAACCCCGGCGTATCGACAAACACGAACTGGCTGTGCTCATCGGTGTAGATGCCGTGGATGCGATGGCGAGTGGTCTGCGCCTTGCGCGAGGTGATGCTGATTTTCTGCCCGATCAGGTGGTTGAGCAGCGTGGATTTGCCCACGTTGGGACGGCCGACGATGGCGATGAAGCCGCTGTGAAACCCATCAGATTTTTGTTCTGTCATGTTGTGGCCGGTAATAGTTGATAGGCGGCTTGCGCGGCCTGTTGTTCCGCATTGCGCCGGCTGGTTCCGGTACCGCGGGTGGAAATTTTCAGGTTCGGGATCGCGCATTCCACCTGAAATAATTGCTCATGGGCTTCGCCCTGCATGGCAATGATGGTGTACATCGGCAACGGCAGCCGTTTGCCCTGCAGATATTCCTGCAACAGCGTTTTGGCATCCTTGCCCAGTGTCTGCACATCGATCGTTTCGAGATAGGGTACATACAGCCTCAACACGGCCTGCTCTGCCTCGTTAAAGCCGGAATCGAGCAAGACCGCGCCGAACAGCGCTTCCAGCGCATCCGCCAGTATCGATGGGCGGCGAAACCCGCCGCTCTTGAGCTCGCCCTCGCCCAGCCTCAAGTAGCTGCCGAGATCGATCTGCTGCGCAAGTATGACGAGCGTTTCTTCCCTGACCAGACTGGAACGCAGCCTGGACAACTCGCCCTCGCTCAACTGGGGGTAATTGCAGTACAGATGTTTGGCAATCACGCAGCCCAGGATGCTGTCGCCCAGAAACTCCATGCGTTCATTGTGTTCCGGGGCATAGCTGCGATGTGTCAGTGCGCGCTGCAGCAGTTGCGGCTGCCTGAACACATAGCCGAATTTATTGCCCAGCGCACTGTCGAGCATGGATTTCTGCGCGCTTCGGCCGACTTTATTTGCCGCCACTGCTGGGGTTGAATTCGAGAAGAAGGCTGATGTTGCCTGCCACCGGGATTTTGACGGTATAGCTGGCACTCAACACCGGGGTCCCGCCATTGCTGGAAATCACGATATCGCTTGAATTGATCGCGGTGATGTCATCCACCCCGGAGTGCCTGTCAAACGACTCTTTAATGTCGTGCGGTGTGGCATTCTGCAGGTTCGGGTCATGGGCAATTTCATTGAAGGTGTTCTTGATGGTGGCGTCCTGGATGTAGGCCGGAATGAGCCTGAACCCGAAAATTGCGCATATCACCAGCAGGAAAGCCCCGAAAATAAACCCGCCAAAACTCAGACCCCGTTGTTGAACTGGCATTGTTGTATTCATATTTTCTCCTGGCTCAGTTAATCATCATACCGGCGCGTTTCAAATCCGAAAAATTCATCCAGATAAAAAATGCCTTGCCGACGATATTTTTGTCCGGGACAAAGCCCCAATATCTGCTGTCACGGCTGTTGTCGCGATTGTCGCCCATCATGAAGTACTCACCCGCGGGAACCTTGCAGCGAAACATATCATCGCCGTCGTAACTGCACTTGTCGCGCTCTGGGAAATCGGCAACGGCACTGATCCGCAACGTCGGCATGTCGGGATTGATCAGCAATGCATGCTTGTGATTTCCAAGGGTCTCGGTGTACTTTTCGGTATGCACGAAGTTCAACCCGGCCTCGACGTAATTATATTCCCCAACCGCTTGCTGTGGATGCACGACGCCATTGATCGTCAGCACCTTGTTGCGATATTCGACAATATCGCCGGGAAGCCCGACCACGCGCTTGATGTAATCCAGCGAGGGATCTTCCGGATAGTGGAACACCATCACGTCGCCGCGCTGCGGATTGTTCACCTGAATGATTTTCTTGTCGATGACAGGCAGCCGTATGCCGTAGGTAAATTTGTTCACCAGGATAAAGTCGCCGACATGCAGGGTCGGGATCATCGACCCGGACGGGATCTTGAACGGTTCGACCAAAAAGGAACGTATGCAAAATACCACCAGGATGACCGGGAAGAAGCTCTTTGCATACTCGACCCACCAGGGTTCGGCAACCCCGCTGCCGCGCTTGGCAGCCAATGCGAAACGGTCCAGCAGCCAGATGCAGCCGGTGACCACCAACAACACGAACATAATCAGTGCGAAATCCATTTGTATCCTTTTTTCAGTACAGTTCCAAAGTCGAATCAGCTTGTCCCGATTTAATCCCGGGGACCGCGGACAGGGTTGAAATCAATCGTCCACGCGCAATATTGCCAGGAAGGCTTCCTGCGGAATTTCCACGCTGCCCACCTGTTTCATGCGTTTTTTCCCCGCCTTTTGCTTCTCCAGCAGTTTCTTCTTGCGTGAAATATCGCCGCCATAACACTTTGCCAATACATTCTTGCGCATCGCCTTGACATTCTCGCGCGCGATGATGTTCGATCCGATCGTTGCCTGTATCGCCACATCATACATCTGGCGGGGAATCAGTTCGCGCATCTTGGCCGCCACTTCCCGGCCGCGATGCTGGCTGTTGGCGCGATGCACGATCACCGCCAGCGCATCCACCTTCTCGCCGTTGATCAGCATGTCCACCTTGACCACGTCCGCGGCCCGGTATTCCTTGAAGTCGTAGTCCATGGACGCATAGCCGCGTGACACCGATTTCAGCTTGTCGAAAAAATCCAGCACAATCTCCGCCATCGGCATCTCATATACCAGATTCACCTGTTTGCCGTGATAGCTGATATTGATCTGGGAGCCGCGCTTCTGGGTGCACAGTGTGATCACCGAGCCCACATACTCCAGCGGCATGTACAGATTAACGGTCACAATCGGCTCGCGTATTTCCTCGATCTTGGACGGATCCGGCATCTTGGACGGATTGTCCACAATCAGCACCTTGCCATCGCGCTGCACCACTTCGTAAATCACGGTCGGCGCGGTGGTGATCAAGTCCATATCGAACTCGCGTTCCAGCCGTTCCTGCACGATCTCCATGTGCAGCAATCCCAGAAATCCGCATCGAAAACCGAACCCCAATGCCTGCGATACTTCCGGCTCGTAGCGCAGCGCCGCATCATTCAGCTTGAGTTTTTCCAGCGAGTCGCGCAGCGCTTCATACTGGTTCGACTCGACCGGAAACAACCCGGCAAACACCTGCGGTTGAATTTCCTTGAAGCCGGGCAACGCCTGCTTTGCCGGCTTGCCCAGATGGGTGATCGTATCGCCCACCTTGGCCGATTTCAGTTCCTTTACACCGGCAATAATAAACCCCACCTGCCCCGCGCTCAAGGTTGGCCGGGATTGTGACTTGGGTGTAAATACGCCTACATTTTCGGTCAGATGCTGGGCGCCCGTCGCCATGAACAGGATTTTCTCCTTGGGCTTGATCGTGCCATTCATCACCCGCACCAGCATCACCACGCCAACGTAATTGTCGAACCACGAATCAATGATCAGCGCCTGCAAAGGCGCATCGGGATCGCCTTTGGGAGCGGGAACCTTGACGATCATCGCTTCCAGCACATCCTGCACCCCTTCGCCGGTCTTGGCAGAACAGCGTATCGCATCATGCGCATCGATGCCGATCACCTCCTCGATTTCCTCGATTGCATTTTCCGGGTTGGCAGAAGGCAAGTCGATCTTGTTCAGCACCGGCACCACCTCGACACCCAGGTCGAGCGCGGTGTAGCAATTCGCCACGGTCTGTGCCTCGACGCCCTGCGAAGCATCCACCACCAGCAATGCGCCCTCGCAAGCCGACAAGGAGCGCGACACCTCGTAGGAAAAGTCCACGTGCCCGGGGGTATCGATCAGGTTCAGGTTATATACCTGGCCATCGCGCGCCTTGTAGTTCAGCGTGGCGGTTTGCGCCTTGATGGTGATACCGCGCTCACGCTCCAGATCCATCGAATCGAGCACCTGCGCTTCCATCTCGCGGTCGGACAGACCGCCGCAAAGCTGGATGATGCGATCAGCCAAAGTGGATTTTCCGTGGTCGATATGAGCAATAATGGAAAAATTACGAATATGCTGCATAGAGTCCAAAATATAAGTCCCGCCTGAACCGGCGATTTCGAGAAACGCCCGATATTCCAAAGGGACGGATTCTAGCCGATTTGGGCGGGACACGCCGGGCCGAAATTACTTCTCGTCCAGCCTGATTGCAATATAGCCCGCGTTGTCGCCTCTGCGCACCAACAATGCGACATTGTGTCCTTGGGGGACTTGTTTGAGCAATCCGCTTAACTGGGCCAGCGAACGAATTTGCACATTGCCGATCGCCAGCAGCACATCGCCCGGCTGCAAACCCGCGGCAAGCGCAGACGAACCGGTCACATCCTCGACCAGCAAGCCGCCACTGGCCTTCAGTTGCTGGAGTTGGTCGGCACTCAATTCGCTGACTGCAATGCCCATACGCGCAATCGTCTCACCAGACCTCTCGGCAGGTTTCCTGGCCGCATGCGCAAGCATGCTGTTATCCGGCATTTCCGCGATCTCAACCGTGACTTGTTTGACCTTGCCCTTGCGCCACAGTTTGACGGATACCCTGGTTCCCGGTTTGTCTGCGGCCACCATGCGCGGCAAATCGGTGGAACTGTTCACCGGCTTGCCGCCAAACTCGAGTATCACATCGCTGGCCTGTATACCCGCCTTGTCGGCCGGGCCACCCTTTTCCACGTTGCTGACCAGCGCACCGTTGGGGCTGCTCAAACCGAATGATTCAGCCAGCTCGCGGTTCAATTCCTGTATCGTCACCCCGATACGTCCGCGCGTCACCTTGCCGCTGCTGCGCAACTGGTCGGCAACCTGCATTGCCACATTGATCGGAATCGCAAAGGACAACCCCATCGAACCGCCGGAACGGGTGTAGATTTGCGAGTTCATACCGACAACTTCTTCATTCATGTTGAACAACGGGCCCCCGGAACTTCCGGGATTGATTGCCACATCAGTCTGTATGAACGGCACCAGATTATCCTGCGGCAAAGACCGGCCCATGGCGCTGACAATGCCGGCCGTAACGCTATTGTTAAAGCCGAATGGCGACCCGATCGCCACCACCCATTCACCGACCTTGAGCTTGTTGGCATCACCCACTTTGACGGCCGGCAGGCCTTTCGCATCAATTTTCAGCAAAGCCACATCAGTGCGGCTATCGACACCGACTATCTTGGCGCTAAACTCGCGCTTGTCCGTCAGGCGCACGGTAATCTTGTCGGCATGGTTCACCACATGAGCATTCGTCATGATGTAGCCATCGGAGCTGATAATAAAACCCGATCCAAGCGACTTCGACTCCTGATCGTGCGGATTCTGGGGTGCGAAGCGGTGGAAAAATTCGTAGAAAGGGTCGTTTTCGGGGATATCTGGAAGGCCCTGAACGCCATCAAGGATTTGCGTAGTACTGATATTGACGACCGCTGCACCCTGCTTTTCCACCAGATCGGTGAAATCCGGCAACTCTTTGCCGTGAGCCAATGTGTTGCCGATTACCCCAAAGACCAGCGTCGCTCCGAGAAGCAACAATGACAGGTTCGAAAATTTTCTCAGCATGTGTCCCCCTCACTACAGAGCCAAGGCACAAGGTTTCCCTGAACCCTGCCGCTGTTACTCACCCCATTGCCGGGCAATAATGGCGCGGGACTGATTCCTGTCCTGGCGTGACGATATCCATTTGGCAATGCTAAAACCGGCAGCCAAGCCAAGCGCAGCGCCAGTTGCGGCATATCCGTCGCGTTGCCCGGGAAGCGCTGCCCAGTGGCTACCGATCATTGCGCCGGTTACCAGCAACAGCAATGGCAACAGATAGATCAGACCGATCCCGCGCAAAATCGCACCCTCGGCAATCGATATGATAACCTCATCTCCGATCTCTGCATTGATTGGATTATCCACTTGGAATTGGCGGGGTTTGCTGCAAAACATCATGGACAGTTTGCTCGCCCCGCATCCTTTGCCACTGCATTGTTCGCAACCATTCGCCTGACTGGCCTGAACAACCGCGCAAGGACCTTCAATTTGAACAATTACAGCGCGTGTCTCCAGCATGTTACTTGCCGTTGTAACGGACCGAATCGAGCACCTGCATCACCGTGCGCGGAGGAACTTCGCCGACCACGGTTATCAGCTCCTTGTCCAGCACCTTGCGATACAAATTAAACGCGCCCCGACTGGACAACCCTTGTTCCTCAGCATCATCATCATCGCTGTCATTTGGCTCGATGAATATGGAAATCGAGCTTAGCCCGTCGGAAAACACCATTTGCGTCACCGGCGCATCCCTGCCATGCATTTTCCGCTCTATTTCCATCATCTTTTTAAATCCCGACGGCAACATATCCGCCACCCAACCGCTGTTGATCGGCTTGATGTCATTGGAAGCTTCCGGATTGTCTTTGCTCTGCTTCGCTGCCGCATCGCATTCCTTAATCCAGGAACGATCGATTTTCCCCCCGATTTGCAGCTGGGTAAAAGCATATTGTTCCTCTACCTTATTATTATCCCCCAGCACGGCCGCTTTCAGCAGCAAACCCGAATCAGTCTGCACCCATATTTCGTGTGCATAACGAAGGTTGTCATGGGGTTGAAACAGGATTATTTGGGTGTTGTAACCCGCAACTCGGGCCATTCCAAGCAGCTTGGCCTTGTAATTAGCCCTCAATGCGGCCAATTGTCCCGGCAGCAGTGACGGGAAGGTGCCGTGCCCGTAGTGGCTGCCGAACTGAACCAGTTTGTGGCCGACCAAACCCCAAACCATGCCATTATGGCTAATGATCTCACGCTTGGGCCCGTCCAGACTTTCCAGTTTCTCGTATTCGCCGTCCGCCTGGTTTACGTGGATGATGCTTGTCGTTTCGACGCGATTGTCATATTGATAAACGAACACCCCGCTGTAATCAGTCTGGTGTCCTGCAAAAGCAACGACCTCAAGCCAATCAAAGGTTGCCGGCAATTCATCTGCATGACTGTTGGAAACAACAGCAAACAACAGCCCAAAAAGCACAACCAGCAGCCTCATCACTATATGTTTCCCGTACGATTTGTCGTCATGACTATTTTCACTGGGCCGTATCTCTGCTGTAGGAAACAGTGCGAATAAAGGACGCCCCGCCATTCAAATCTGAGCTTGGCGACAATTCCTGGTGTGCCATCAGATAATCGTTGGCGTCAGACTTGATTTTCATGCTGGCAGGACGAAATGCGGACTGTTGCATCGCCAATTGGGGGGCAACTTCGGGGCTTATCTGCAGCGTCATCCAGGCCACCACCCCGACCGCCGATAGCGAAGCGGCAGCCGATAACGCGATCGTGCGCATTTTCTGCTTTACCGCACGGACGCGGGGTGCAAATACGGTAGGTTCTCCTTCCATACGATTATGGATAATTGTATTCTGTCCGCAATGTATGTGCTCGGGTTGGCGCAACACATCCCCGATCAAATGATAAATTTCCCAATCATTGTCCACGTCAGAACCACGCTTGATCTGGTCGAGCAGGCTTTCCGCTTCATCCTCGAACAATTCGCCGTCCATCAATACTGAAATTTTTTGTTTCATAACTACCACCTCTTGCCTTTGCTGGTTTCTAACAACGGGCGCAGATTCTCCGCTACCGCCTCGCGCGCCCTGAAAATTCTGGATCTCACTGTACCGATCGGGCAATCCATCACAATGGCAATCTCCTCATAGCTCAACCCCTCGATCTCGCGCAACGTCAATGCAGTGCGCAAATCCTCGGGCAATTGCTGCAATGAAGCTTGTACTACACCGACAACCTGCTTGCTCATAAGTTCATTTTCCGGGGTATTTACCTCCCGCAGCAGACTGGCATCTTCAAACGACTCGGAGTCCTCCGCATCAAATGGCGTGCTGGTCGGAGCACGACGCTTGTTGGCCAAAAGGTGATTTTTTGCCGTGTTTATGCCAATACGATACAACCAAGTATAAAAAGCACTTTCGCCGCGAAATCCCGGTAACGCACGGTATGCCTTGATAAAGGCTTCCTGCGTGACATCCTCCGCCTCTGCCGAATCGCGCACAAAGCGGGAAATAAGCCGCCCCAGTTTGCGTTGGTACTTCGTTACCAGCAAATCAAAGGCGTGTTTATCCCCACGTTGAACACGCTCTACCAACTGCTGATCGACATCCCTGTCCGTCATCCCCGACTTTTCCGATTATTATTGTATCTGCGCAAAATATAATGCGCCGCAAGTATAACCGCTCCGACCATAGTCGTCAGCTTTCGACAAACAGAGATCCTGGAAATTCAGCCAATGCGGCCACTGTCCCGCCCGACACATAAGGGCTATCGCTATATCGCCTGTCTGGTATAGTCGCCGCTTAATTCCATGCGCAGGAAACAAAATTGCTTCAATTTGACACATTGATTATCGGCAGCGGCCTGGCCGGACTGACTTTGGCCATCAAATTGGCCGAACACCAGAAAGTCGGGCTGATCACAAAAAAATCACTGCTGGATGGAGCGAGTGGCTGGGCACAGGGTGGCATTGCCGCGGTAATGTCCCCGGACGATTCCCTGGAAACACACATTCAGGACACCCTGACTGCCGGTGCGGGCCTGTGCGATGAAGCCGCGACCCGCTATGTTGTCGAGCATGGCAAGGCATCAATCGATTGGCTGATTGCCCAGGGGGTTCCTTTCACCAAAGACCTGACCAGCGATACCGGCTATCATCTCACCCGGGAAGGCGGGCACAGCCGCAGACGGATAATTCATGCGGCCGATGCAACCGGCCATGCCGTACAGGCAACCCTCGCCGCGCGCGTGCTGGATCATCCGAATATCACGGTTCTGGAAAATTGCATGTCGGTCGACCTGATCACCGGCAGAAAACTGGGGCGGCAGGATAATCGCTGTCTCGGCGTTTATGTGCTCGACTGCCTGCGCGACCAAGTACTGACCATCACCTCGGGAAACACCATTCTGGCGACAGGCGGTGCCGGCAAGGTCTATCTCTATACCACCAATCCCGATACCGCGACAGGAGACGGCATTGCGATGGCATGGCGCGCGGGCTGTCGAATCGCCAACATGGAGTTCATCCAGTTCCACCCGACTTGTTTGTATCACCCCCATGCAAAATCCTTCCTGATCAGCGAGGCGGTGCGCGGCGAAGGCGGCATCCTGAAGCTGCCAGACGGAACGCGGTTCATGCCCCATCACGATGAACGCGCAGAACTTGCCCCGCGCGATGTGGTGGCAAGAGCAATCGATTTCGAAATGAAAAAACACGGACTGGATTGCGTCTATCTGGACATTTCACACCAGTCGGTAGAGTTTCTCCAGGAACACTTCCCGACCATTTATGAGCGTTGCCTGTCGCTGGGCATCAACATCAGCAAGCAGCCGATTCCGGTAGTCCCAGCTGCGCATTACACCTGCGGGGGTATTGTCACCGACTTGCACGCACGCACCGATATCGAGAACCTTTATGCCGTGGGAGAAACGGCCTATACCGGTTTGCACGGAGCCAATCGGCTGGCCAGCAATTCGCTGCTGGAATGTCTGGTATTCGCGGACGCTGCGGTTCGTGACATTCTGGGCAAACCTGGGCCGGAACCGATCCCCCTTCCAGCATGGGATGAAAGCCGTGTAACCGACGCTGACGAGCAAATCGTCATTTCGCACAACTGGGCCGAACTGCGGCACTTCATGTGGGACTATGTAGGGATAGTGCGCACCAGCAAGCGACTCCAACGCGCACAACACCGTATCCAGTTGCTGCAGGATGAAATCAACGAATATTATGCCAACTTCCACATCAGCTCGGACTTGCTGGAATTGCGCAACCTGGTGTTAAACGCCGAATTGATCGTGCAAAGCGCATTGCTGCGCCATGAAAGCCGCGGCCTGCATTTCAGCAAGGACTATCCGGTATCGTTGAAAAACCCTCAACCGACCATACTCACCCCGAACGCCTACTCCAGGCTTCGCAAACAGCAATGAGTGACTGCGCATTCCGGAAAAATGTGGTTGGTATTATGCGAATTTGAGATGAACGCACAGTTCACGAAACGCACCCGGACTGATCGAATCAGGAAAGATAACGCGGCAAACCAGTTTGTGGCGCGTCTGCGACTTCACACATAAAACCACGAAATACGGGTTGACCACGGTCTGGTTTGCGATCTGGCCGAGGAAACCGGAACCGTTGCGTGCCACAATCGAAACATCATGTTGATCGAAGAAAATCTCATGCCACGAGCCGGGTAGCAGCAACAAAACATCGCGCAATAGATAATAAGTCAGGCTGATGGCGACAACCAGAATCAGCAGCAGCTTGGCCGGCAATGACATGGCAGTTGCAGATACCACTAATGCTGCGACCAAGTGAAAAAGCAGCAACAGCGCGGCAAAGCGCGGGGAGGGCTTAACCGGGAATTCCAGAACAGGTGCGCCCGGCATTGGTTTGAAATTGCGTAATGCGTTTTAGGGACAATTCAGAACACAAAATACCAGGTGATACCAAACAGCACCAGCAATGCAATGACCGTCATCAGCAAATTCCAACCATTTAACTGGTTTGAGGAATCCTCGGGAAGTTGACTTTTTGATGGTTGGTATTTTTGCGTGGTCTTGGCAACAGCTCTGGCAGCCCCGGCCTGCTTGATGGATTTCGCGCTCGGCCTGTTTATATTGAGCGTTTTCGACAACTCGTCAACGTCTTCGCTGGAGGCGGTCAGGGCTGCCAAACGCATGGTCGCAACCGAGGAATCAAATGCTTTGGACAATCTCACATTCGATTCTGATTTAACGCGTTCTTTGTCACCGTCCACCATTGTGGAAATTTCGACGGTGTCCGGCAAATTCTTCCTGCTTGAAATTGGAGGCCTGGATAAATCCAGCTGAGGAATCGACCGTGGCAGGGTATCCCGACAGGTGCGCAAGTCAACAGCGAAGTCCTTGGCATTCTGGTAACGATCATCCACCCCTTTGGCTAGCGCTTTGGCCACAATGAAATTCACCATTTCCGGCACAGCCGGATTGGCTGTGTTCGGTGGCGGCGGTATTCCATTCAAGGTCTGGTACATGATGGCATTCACGTTCTCACCGTCAAAAGGTGCCTGCCCCGTCAACATTTCGTAGAGCATCACGCCCAGCGAAAAGATATCCGAACGCTGATCGATCGACTTGCCCATCACCTGCTCGGGAGACATGTATTTCGGCGAACCGAGCACCATACCCGTTTGTGTGCGCACCGAGGAGGAAGCCATGCGTGCAATGCCGAAATCGGTGATCTTCACATGCCCGTCGCGTATCACCATGATATTGGAAGGCTTGACATCACGATGCACGATTTCATACTCGTGGGCGTAAGCCAAACCTTGCGCGACCTGGGCAACGATATTCAAAACCTGGTCTATGGGCAATAAAGCACCCTCGTTCATGATATCGCGCAGCTCGCGACCTTCCAGCAGTTCCATCGCAATGTAGGCAACGTCACCGCTCTTGCCCACATCGTAAATGGTCACGATATTCGGATGATTCAGACGGCCAGCCGCTTTGGCTTCCTGATAGAAGCGTCCCTCGTATTCCTCTTTTTCATCCATTGCCAGGCTGAGGTTGATGGTCTTGATCGCAACCACACGATCAATCAGCGGATCCCTGGCCTTGTATACCACTCCCATGGCTCCCTGACCAAGCTCGCCAAGCACCTCATAGCGCCCCAGATTGCTAATCAAGATATTCACCCAAATGAGTTATTGTCATCATGTCAAATTTTCCAAACTCGCTGTCCATGTAAATTTTTCACTAGTTACAACGATTGGGCTTGATATGCACGATCTTGCCGGTACCGGGCCTGACACTTTGCGTAAAGATTCCCTTGCTTGCATTGCTCAAAATCAGCGAATGCTTGCCTGGCGAAACAAGTATGGACAAAGGTGATTTATCGATTCGCCCTTTGCTGATACCGTCAACGAACACCTCCGTCCCTTCCATACAGGTGACCACAATATAGGAATTTTTGCTGCCGCTTGATGTGATGTATGTCGAGTTATACTCGGTATCACTCTTGTTTGTTGCACTTGCCTGATTGTTCGCAATGCTGGATTTATCTTCAAGCTTCGCCTTGGGCTTGGCCCTGGATTTGTTCCTGGCAGCGGCTTTAGCATGTTTGCTCTCGACACTTTCTTTGGCCCTTGTTCTTGACTCGGCCAGGGCATGTGCGGCGATTGCCTGTTTGGACCCGACCTTGTTATCAGTCGAAGCTGATGCCACACTCAAACCGTCCGGGCCGGGTTGAGGCAATGTTTTAGCCAGTTCGCTCGTTGTAGCCAGCTTTTCAGTAGCTGCGTGACGAATGGCCCAGTTGGTAAGCAGCGCAATGAGCAATAACAATGGAATTGCAACGGCAGCAGCATATATCGCGCGCTGCCCGGTGTCAGCTTCCCGGAATCGAAGAATCGCCAGATCGGACCATGCATGGACGCGTGTTGTTGCCAATTGCCAGGCCGTCTTGACGCGCGCCATTGCACCAGCCAATTTGTTTTCTTCAGTCTCTGCAACCACAGGTGGAATTGCCGCTCCCCGGCGAGTTGTTTTATCACCCGGGTAGCCTATCGCATACACTTCGTGTTCGCGCACATGTTTGTCGGTACGTGAACCTTGATAGTGGAACATCCCGGCATACTGGGGCGACAGACGGGAAACCGCATCGTAATAAGAACGCGACACAAGAATCTGGGCAACATCCGCAAACCCCATTACGCGCTGCGCAACGTTGATTCCGTCTCCGACAATATTGGGCTGGCCGTTGATATCTCTGACCAGGCGAACCGGACCCAGGTTGATTCCCATGCGAACCAGAAGCGGATAATCCACGTCAGGCGCTTCATTGAGGAGACTTTCACGCAAACTGAGCGCCGCTTTCAAGGCATCTTCCACATCGCCTAAAAAATTGATTGCCGCACCGTCGCCCGTATCCAGAATGATCCGGTCTGTCATCGGTACGTCACGGATTGCCTCGGAAAGATAACTATTGAACCTGTCCTTGAGCGAAATTTGTCCAGCCACAGACTTCTTGGAATATTCGACAATATCCAAGAACAGCACACTGCACATAATAGTCTTGTTACCGCGTTCTTCCATTCAAATTTCCTGTGTCCCGACGCTTGCAGTTGCTTCAATACACCGGCCATATAGCCCGCTGAGTGTAATCAGGCAGATTCTAGTTGCAGTCAAAGTTTTACACCAGACTTACTTTTGTTAGCGGCCGCCGGTCCGGCACGCCTGGCATTGCTCCCTGCATGGGTAATATTTCGAGCAATTTTTTTTGCTGGTGATATATCGGATTGGCAAGAGGCAAGTAACTTTTGCTGTTGCAATCCATCGCTGCCTGGGGCAATGCCAACCCATTCCAGCACTTGCGCCACCTCGCCCTCGCCCAATTCTGCAGTCATACCCCGCTTCAGGCGTGGCGGCAAATTGATTATACCGAAGCGTATTCGCATCAACCGGCTCACCGGAAGTCCCAGCGCATCGAAAGTACGGCGCACCACACGATTGCGCCCCTCTTTAAGCATCACGCGATACCAATGGTTAAATCCCTCGCCTCCCTGATCTTCAAGTTTTTCAAACTTCACCACACCATCTTCCAGTTCAACGCCCTGCTTGAGTGCCAGATTTATCTGCGCTTCCGTCATGACCCCCTGCACCCGCACCGCATATTCGCGCTCCACTTCAAAACGCGGATGCATCAACCGGTTCGCCAGTTCACCCGAAGTGGTAAAAATGAGCAATCCGCTGGTATTAAAATCCAGCCGGCCAACTGCAATCCATTTTTGCCCACGCAACTTGGGCAACTTATCAAACACACTGTTTCGCCTCCCGGGGTCGTCGCGGCTGACAATCTCGCCCTCCGGTTTGTGGTAAAGCAGCACACGCGCGGCGTGGTCACGTTCGCCAACACGTATGGTTCGACGCTCGGCTTTTACCAGGTCGCCTTCAACCACCCGCATACCCAGGGTTGCGGTTTCCCCATTAACGCTGACTTGCCCATTTGCGATCCATTCTTCCATCTTCCTGCGCGAGCCAAAACCCGCGCCCGCCAGTACTTTCTGCAACTTCTCACCCTGGGACTTTTCATCAGTTATATTGCCATCGTCAACCGGCTCATTAGCCAAGCCAGCTTGTGCCATCACTTTGTGGTTTCGGTTCATGCCGCTACCTCGCGCCGTTCCAGCAGGGCTTGCGCCAAAGTACCGCTATCCACTTGCTCCAGCTCACCACCTACAGGCAAGCCGCGCGCAATGCGCGATACCTTTATACCCTGCGATCTCAGCAATGTTGCCAAATAATGTGCCGTGGCATCACCTTCTACAGTGAAGTTGGTGGCCAGGATCACCTCGCATTCCTGTTCCTTTACGCGCCTGACGAGACGCTCAATATGCAACTCATTCGCGCCTATCCCGTCCAGTGGCGACAAACGTCCCATCAACACAAAATATTGCCCCCGATAACACTGTGTTTGTTCCATCATCAGCAGGTCGGCAGGCATCTCGACCACACATAACAGGCCGGCATCGCGTTTGGGGGACGCACACAAGTTGCACACCTCACGCTCAGAAAAGTTATTGCACTTGCTGCAGTGCTGAATGTTGCTGACAGCAAGTTCCATTGCCCGCGCCAAATGGAGCGCCCCGGCGCGATCTCGCTGCAACAAATGATAGGCCATGCGTTGCGCGGACTTTGGCCCCACGCCGGGTAAACAGCGCAATGCAACAATCAATTCTTCGAGATGCGAGGGCATCACCAGAGGGGACGACATCAAAATGGAAATTTCATTCCGGGCGGCAAGCCCATGCCGGAGGTAAATCCGCTCATATGCTGCTGGGTGGTCGTTTCAACCTGCTTTAACGCATCGTTGGTAGCCAGCACGATCAAGTCCTCCAGCATGTCTTTGTCATCCGTCAGAACGCTGTCGTCCAGCGAAATCCGACGAACTACATAACCGCAAGTCATGGTGACTCTAACCATGCCGGAACCGGCCTGGCCTTCAACCTCCACTGTGGCCAATTCAGCCTGCGCCTTTTGCATATTCTGCTGCATCTGCTGGGCTTGTTTCATCATTCCGCCCAATCCGCCTTTCATCATTTCTACCCCTCCTTAACTTGTTGTATCGGTTTGATTGATTCTTCTATCAGAATCGCATCCAGCTTTGTCTGGGCATCGTGCACAAAGCGATCATGCACAATCGAATCACTTGCCAGTTGCTGCTTGAGTTGCTTGCTCTGCTGTTCCAAAATCGCCGGCGTCACCGAACCGGCATTGCCCAACACGATATTCAATTTCATGGGTTTGGCAAAATAATCCGTCAAGGCGGCCTGCAGTTTTTCTGCTGCCATCCTGTTGGTTTGCAAATGCTTGTGTTCCTGAGACAAGCGCAGGGTAATTTGCAGGTCCGAGAAGCTTTCCATGACGCAGTGTTTCGCCAATTGTTGCGCCATTCCCTGCACATTCAACTGGTCTAACATCACGCCCCAGTCCGGCTGATTGCCTGAAGAATTTTCTACGTTTGCGGACCGGGCAGCTGCATCTGGCCGAACAGAAACGGGGGATTGGGCAAGTTCAACCCTGTTCGCGGCGACAACGGGTTCCGCGCTCGGCCGCGACCTTGTAACTGGTGTCATCGATGGCGGGTGCGCGATATCCTTGGCTGGCGCAAATGCCAACATACGCAGCAGCGCCATGGTAAAGCCGGCATATTCATCCGGTGCCAAATCGATTTCGTCACGTCCATGGATGGCGATCTGATAAAACAACTGCACTTCTTCAGCAGTGAATGTTGCAGCAAATTCCAGGTGCCGTGCCCGCTCCGGATCATCATCTCCAATCTCATTCGGCACGGTCTGCGCCACAGCAATGCGATGAAGCAACGTTGCCAATTCCTGCAATGCGTTATCGAACGCAACACTTCGTGCAGCCATATTGTCGGCAATCCCAAGCAGCGCAACGCCATCCTGTTCATGTAGCGCCGTCAACAAATCAAACAGGTAACCCTGATCGATCGCCCCCAGCATGGTGCGCACTGCAGACTCCTCTACCTTTCCGGCAGAAAAAGCAATGGCCTGGTCCATCAGGCTCAATGCATCGCGCATACTGCCTTGTGCAGTTCGCCCGATCACTGCGATTGCACCTTTCTCGAATGAAATCTGTTCTTGCTCGAGCACATACTGCAAGTGACCAGCAATCAATGCGGGCGGCAGTTGTTTCAGGTTGAATTGCAGGCAACGCGAAAGTACCGTAACAGGAATTTTTTGCGGGTCCGTGGTGGCCAGAATGAATTTGACATGCTCAGGTGGCTCTTCCAGAGTCTTGAGCATCGCATTAAAAGCCGATTTGGAAAGCATATGCACTTCGTCGATGATATACACCTTGAAGCGCCCGCTACTGGGGGCGTACATGGCGCCATCCAGCAATTCACGCATATTATCCACCTGCGTGTTCGATGCGGCATCCAATTCGATCAGATCAACAAAACGTCCGCTATCGATTTCCATGCAGGCGCTGCACTTTCCACATGGGGTTGCAGTAATTCCGGTCGAACAATTCAGCGACTTGGCAAAAATACGCGCAATGGTAGTCTTGCCAACCCCGCGTGTGCCGGTGAACAAATAGGCATGGTGCAGGCGGTTATGCGTGAGCGCATTGCTTAACGCGCGAACCACATGCTCCTGCCCAACCAACTGGGCGAAGTTTCTGGGACGCCATTTACGGGCTAAAACCGTTGTTGCAGACAAAATTGTGCCAATTCAGAAGGTGGACGGAGAACATCCATAAACACTGGCAAGGACGCTGAAACTGAACGATACATCATCGTGCACTTACCCCAATAAGGAGGCGAGCCTTACCCCCGGCACTTGCATAAGTAGCTGTGGCTGCTTCCTTCCGGACCTGACCAGGTTCACTACGCTGCAATGCGGGGAGACCCGCCAATTCGTAAATTCTGTTATGTGGACAACCAGCGGTGCATGATAGTCGAATTAACCGGCAAAATCCATGCCCAATCCATCGCCGGATTGGGTTGGCATAGTGAACCTAATAAAAGAGATATATGCTAAAGCAGGTGGGTTAGCGCAGCTAGGCGCAATACCAGCAAGGAGGAACGTACAGCGGTTTGCTTCTCACTTGCTGAATTTGCAAGGCTTAAAGCCAGTGGTATAAACCTTGTGATCGAAAGTTAGCCTAACCAATTCGTTAATTTTGCCAAACTACACCACTCGCAATCCAATCTCCCAGTATTCTTATTTCGTTATTTTAACCGGAATCGCTGCGATCCGCCCGCTCCACTTTGCCGGGCCGATTTCGTGCACCGACACGCCGTTGGAATCTACCGCGACGGTAACCGGCATGTCTTCCACTTCGAATTCGTAGATCGCCTCCATGCCAAGGTCGGCGAAAGCGACAACTTTTGATTTCTTGATTGCCTGCGCTACGAGGTAAGCCGCACCGCCGACTGCCATCAAATACACCGCACCGTGCTTCTTGATCGATTGAATCGCCGCCTTGCCGCGTTCGGCCTTGCCTATCATGCCGATCAGGCCTGTCTGTTCCAGCATGGTATCGGTGAACTTATCCATGCGCGTCGCGGTGGTCGGGCCGGCGGGACCGACGACTTCGTCGCGCACCGGATCGACCGGGCCAACGTAGTAGATGAAGCGCCCATTGAAATTTACCGGCAACCGCTCGCCCTTGGCCAGCATCTCGACCATGCGTTTGTGCGCGGCATCGCGACCGGTGAACAGCTTGCCGTTCAGGAGCAATGTCTCGCCCGACTGCCACTGAGCGATATCGGCACGCGTGACAGTATTGAGATTGATGCGGCGCGCATCCGGCGATGGTTTCCAGTGCACGTCGGGATAGTCTTCGAGTTTAGGTGGCGTGAACTGCGCTACGCCGCTGCCATTCAGCTCGAAATTGATGTGCCGTGTCGCGGCGCAGTTGGGAATCATCGCGATGGGCTTGGAGGCCGCATGGGTCGGATAATCGAGTATCTTCACGTCCAGCACCGTGGTCAGCCCGCCCAGTCCCTGTGCACCGATGCCGAGCGCATTGACCCTGTCGCAAATTTCGATTCTCAATTCCTCGATATAGTTCCGCGGACCGCGAGCTTTCAATTCGGTCATATCGATGGATTGCATCAGTGATTCCTTGGCTAACAGCATCGCCTTCTCCGCCGTGCCACCGATACCGATGCCCAGCATCCCCGGCGGGCACCAGCCCGCACCCATGCCCGGCAATTGGCTGACCACCCACTCGACCACGTCATCGCTGGGATTGAGCATCGCAAAGCGGGATTTATTCTCGGAACCGCCGCCTTTGGCCGCAATATCCACTTCGACTCCATCACCTTGAACCAGTTCGACATGAACTACCGCCGGTGTGTTATCGCCCGTATTTTTTCGCTTGCCGGCCGGATCGGCAACAATTGAAGCCCTTAACGGATTATCTGCATCAAGGTACGCCTTGCGTACCCCCGCATTTACCATTTCAACAACACTCGACACTGCATCCCATCGCACCGACATGCCGATCCGCACGAACGCGACCACAATTCCGGTATCCTGACATACAGGCCGGTGGCCCTGCGCACTCATTCGCGAATTGGTCAATATCTGCGCTATCGCATCCTTGGCTGCAGCAGATTCCTCAATACGATAGGCCTCCGCCAATGCATGAATATAGTCGACTGGATGGTAATAGGAAATAAATTGCAGGGCGCCTGCAATGCTATCAATGAAATCCTGTTGGCGAATAACAGTCATGGCGTACCTAGAGTGAAGTTGCAAAGGTAAATATGCATACCAATGAACAGAGCATCAAAACCATGCCGCATGATATCACCTTCGTGATACACATTTCATCTCAACCCTGTGAGGTAGACATACAATCATTTGCAACGACAAGCCCCTACAAAATTGGAAGGGCGGCTTAGGACTTGCCTGGACAGCAGATATTTGGTGGGCCGTGAAAGATTCGAACTTTCGACCAATGGATTAAGAGTCCACTGCTCTACCAACTGAGCTAACGACCCTTGTGATGCAAACATTAGAACCGATATGGATTATCGAAAATGCTTCCCGCTTTGTCAAAATATTTCATTTTGAACACGAGTTTATGAAACAACAACGCCCTCAATTACGAGGGCGCTGTTGTTTGTAAGGAGTCTGACGATGACCTACTTTCACATGGGTAATCCACACTATCATCGGCGCGGAGTCGTTTCACTGTCCTGTTCGGAATGGGAAGGAGTGGGGCCAACTCGCTATGGTCGTCAGACAAACTGTTCGGCCAACCGCGATGTTTTGCGGTTTGCCCTGTTTGTTGTTCGCTGCTCCGGTTTTAACACCTCGTCAACGAACGATATTTTTGGAAGAAGTAAAGTTTTAGTATCTTGATTGCATTGCGTCACGCTATAAACAACTTAATGTTATAGGATCAAGCCTCACGAGCAATTAGTACTGGTTAGCTTAACGCATTACTGCGCTTCCACACCCAGCCTATCAACGTCCTGGTCTCGAACGACTCTTTAGGGGGGTTGAACCCCCAGGGAAATCTTATCT
>DATKVR010000129.1:0-2138 GCA_035529955.1 Gallionella sp. | reverse complement strand
GCGGCGCGGTGCCTGGCCCGTGCAGGACATCCTTGATCTGCATGGCAACCACACCGACGCGGCGCGCAAACTGCTGCAGCAGTTTTTGCATGAGGCGACGAGCCGCAATTTGCGCTGTGTGCAGGTGATACATGGCAAGGGACTGAACAGCCAGGATGGTGAAGCGGTATTACGCAAACTTACCCGCCACTGGCTCGCCCAACATCGGCAAGTGCTGGCCTATTGCAACGCCCAACCCAGAAACGGCGGCAGCGGCGCGGTTGTAGTGCTGCTGAAGGTTGTTTCCTAAGACTTTTTGCTCATCACGTACATCATGTACTCGAAGAACATTTCACACCAATCCTGATCGTTTTCCTTGAGCGATTGAAGCAGCTTCTTGACTTCACTCACCGGCCAATTCGGGTTGTATAACACCAGCATCTGTTCCGGGTAGATTTCGAGTGAAACGCTGAGACGGCCGGCCATTTTCTTGATCCCGTCCAGCATCAGCAGAATATCCTTGTCGGTATCCACTTCGGCAGTCAGGTCCCCGTACATTTTCGGATGCTGTTTGGTAAATTCAATGAATTTGGTGAGGATGTAAAAGAATTCGCCCTTGTTGTCCTTGCTCACCGGATCACCCATCATGAACGGCAACACCGACAACTCAAGCCAGTAGTAGCCCAGTTTGGGATTGCGATGCTTGGATACGCCGATGGAACCGTTGCGGGCCTTTGCCCGCTGGATCACATCATCAAGCAGCAATTTTTCCGAGTTGCGTGTGGCGATTTCCCTGCCTTCAAGCACACCGGGCCTGAACATAAAGAAATTGGGCAAATCCTCATAAAGCTTCCCGGTATGAATATGATCGTGAAAATAGGCTTTGAAGAGTTTCAATACCGCCTCGTCACTTTTTCCGGCTTCTTGATAATTTTTGATGGGAGCTACACCATCATTGCGTTCCTGCATAAACCAATCCCCATGTTTCATTAGATACGGCAAATCCCGACCGTTTGCAATCATACATCCACATGCTAGACTGGTGCATGGATTTGGCCGGATTTTTTCGGCCTGCTTCTCTTCAAATCAAACAAACTCCGGGAATGATTAGATGAAAATATTTCTGCTGATATTCTTGATCGTGGCCAGCACCAACGCTTGCGCGGAGGTCAACAAATGGGTGGACAACCAGGGTCAGGTGCATTATTCGGATCAACCGCCCCCTCCTGATGTGCAGGCACAAACTTTCGGTTCGGCATCAGAAGGCAGCGGGAGTGCGAGCGCTGTGGCCGGTGAGCCTACCTTTGTCCAGCAGGAAGCCGTATTGAAACGAGCACAACTGGCGGAACAGGCCGCCGCCGAAAAAGCCGCGCAAAAGCAGGCCGCTGCAAACGCACTCAAGGCAAACTGCGCGGGTGCGCAACAGAATCTGCGGAATTTGCAGTCAGGCGCGCGCATGATGGATGTAAATTCCAGCGGCGAGCGTTACTACCTGAATGATTCACAAAAACAGCAGCGCATCGACAAGGCCCAGCAGGACATCAGCAATCTCTGTAAATAATCCCGGGGGTAAATAATCCCGGGGGTAAATAATCCCGGGGAATCTAGGCGACCAGCTGTTCGTCGCGCATCCGCAACGCTTCCTCGATGTCCACCGCCACCACCTTGGATACGCCCTTCTCCTGCATGGTCACGCCGACCAGTTGTTGCGCCAGTTCCATGGTGATCTTGTTGTGACTGATGAACACGAACTGGGTGTGTTGCGCCATTTTCTTGATCAGCGCGCACAGCCGCTCGGTATTGGTATCGTCCAGCGGCGCATCGACTTCATCGAGCAGGCAGAACGGTGCGGGATTCAGCTGGAACAGCGAGAATATCAGCGCGATCGCGGTGAGCGCCTTTTCCCCGCCCGACAACAGATGGATCGAGCTGTTCTTCTTGCCCGGCGGCTGCGCCATCACCTGCACGCCGCTGTCGAGTATCTCCTCGCCGGTCAGCACCAGGCGCGCTTCGCCGCCGGCAAACAATATCGGGAACAATTCCGACAAATGCTGGTTGACCTTGTGATAGGTATCCATCAGCAGCTCGCGTGATTCCTTGTCGATGCGGCGTATCGCGTCTTCCAGCGTCGCCATCGCCTCGTTCAGGTCCTTGGCCTG
>DATKVR010000128.1:0-15311 GCA_035529955.1 Gallionella sp. | reverse complement strand
CTACTTGCTCAGGGGACTCAGCCATCGCGCCCAACTTCTGGACCAGGAACAAATTCTGGATGAGGCGATGATCGATCCTTACCAGTTTATACGCGACAGTTACCTGCTTCACCGCAGAAGCCAGGTATATGACGGCAAACCACCGCGTCCGAATTACAATCTGGATGACGAACAAAGCGACGATAACTACTCCCCACCTGCCAAAGCAGCAAGTACACCTTAAACACTTACAGGCAATCAGCCTCGGGATAGGTCAAGCAGATACCTTCAGAATAAAAGCCATGTCGATGCAGCCTCATCATCGACATGGCCAGTCGCTTTACAAGCCCATACCCAAACTTTCGTTTCTCCACTGCCCCAGTTACTGCCTGGCTCCGTCAATCGGAGCGCACCGGGAAATTTGAACAAGGGGAATAGTCAGGTGCGCTGGGCTGGTTAGAACAGCCGACTGGAAGCCGGCGTGGTCGATCAGAAAACCCAGCATTCGAAACCCGGGCCAGGTTGTTTGACTACGGTGTTAGTGCAAACCGGCATCCCTGACTTCTTTCTTCAGAATTTTCCGGCCTGTCCAGACAATCCGGTTGTCGGCCAGGCTGACCAGGGTTAGATCAACCTGATAATAATGGATTTGCAAGCTGTCTGAAGTTTCGACTTTGGCGTTGATAGAACCGATCAACTTGTAATCGGCGGCAGAATCCTTGCCTATCTTTGCCCGGGTAGCTGTGGCGACATTGCGATCTGTATCAACCGGTTTTCCCACTTTATCCCCGTGTTCGCCCAGCGACGCAACCACATTGACACGGCCGGAATTGACCAAAGCTCGCTCAAGATCGTAGACAAACCGGTTGGTATTGATGTGTTGTTGCGACAGATTACGGATGTTGCCGATGACAACGATCGGAACTTTCCTTAAAGACAGGCTGTAGGGATCGATCCAGCCCGCTGCAATTGAATCATGAACCATTGCATCCGAAATCTGGCGTGAGTCGGCTTCATTCCAGTTACCCGGAATATCTTTTACTTCATTTACCCAAGTCCGATTTACGTTAGTTGAACAACCAGCCAGGATCAGCGCAGCCAAAACGAATGCCGCTTTTACCCACCCCATTTGTTTCATCGCCATAATGCCTCCACAATAATCAGGCGGTAATTCTGCAAGAAACTGCACGGCTATTATAGTCCGTTAAATGCATACCATAATTTAATAATCCTTCGGCGTGTAATCCACGCTGCCGCGATAACGACTACGCGATGATGCAGGCCAGCACGCCCAGTACAGATTGCGCCGCAATTTCAGTAATGAAAGCGCCGCTACCGGGCACAATTATTTATCACGAAAGCATAATTCGCCCGAACATGTGCCGAAGGCCAGCAAAAGATTTATGATGTATGTAACTTTTAAAGGAGGCATGTCATGAAAGCACCCGTACGTATCACCATCACTGGCGCTGCAGGCCAGATCGGCTATGCGACACTGTTCCGGATCGCAAATGGCGACATGCTAGGACTGGAGCAGCCGATCATCCTGCAATTGCTTGACTTGACCCAGGCCCAGCAGATATTGCGCGGCGTGATGATGGAACTGGAGGATTGTGCCTTCCCGCTGTTGCAACAAATCATCATCACCGACGATCCCAAGGTTGCGTTCAGGGATACCGAGATTGCTCTGCTGATCGGCGCCCGCCCGCGCAGCAAGGGTATGGAACGCAAGGACCTGATTGAAGCCAACGGCGCGATCTTTTCCACTCAGGGTAAACTCCTCAACGAATTTGCCGCGCGCCACGTCAAGGTGCTGGTGGTCGGCAATCCCGCCAATACCAATGCGCTGATCGCGATGAAGAATGCGCCAGATCTAGACCCGCGCAACTTCACCGCGATGATGCGCCTCGACCACAACCGTGCGATCGCGCAGATCGCGCTCAAGCTATTCCAGCCGGTCCGCGACATCAAAAAGATGATCATCTGGGGCAACCACTCCGGCACGCAATATCCCGATCTCGATCATGCGGAGATCCGCGGTCGCCTGGTACGCGAGTTGCTCCCCGATCAGGGCTGGGTGGAAAGTGTATTCATCCCCACCGTGCAAAAGCGAGGCGCGGCGGTAATCGAAGCCCGCGGCTTGTCCAGCGCGGCGAGCGCGGCCAATTCGGCCATCTCTCACATGCATGATTGGATGCTCAGCTCGCACCACAACGACTGGGTAACCATGAGCGTTCCGTCCGATGGCAGTTATGGCATTCCCGAAGGCGTGATCTACGGCTTTCCGGTCACCTGCAAGAACGGGCATTACAAGATTGTTCAGGGACTGTCTATCAGCGCACTTGGGCACAAGCATATGGAAGAGAGTTACAAGGAGCTGATTGAGGAACGCGACCATGTAAAACACCTGCTGCGATAATCGCAGCTGTCCGCAAGGATGCATCGTGCGGAGCCAGAGCGCCGCCGTGAGCAGCATCCCGGATCCACTGTTTGGTCTTGCTTCGGCAAACCATTTCAATACTCAGCTTCAGCAGTTTATGATACGTACTGTGAACTCCTCGGGCTCGTCGTACGATTGAACAGCTGATGCGGCGAGCAGCCGCAGCGGGATAAAAACCACCACGGACTGCCCTGCATGCCTTTGCAATACGGATGCAACCACTACTGAATCAGCAAGCGTCTTGCACCGGTTCTGCCGCCACCGTACAAACCGCAATTTCCGCTTAACGATTTCCGCTGACCGGCCCCATTCCACCACCCGGTCTCATGCCACCTCTTGCCGGAGGATTGTCCGGGAGTGTCATACCGCGCTCTTTGGCTCGCACTTTCATGCGTTCATGATGTTCAGCACGGATCCGTTCGCGTTCCTTGGCAGTTTTCGCGGCGCGAATCTGCTTCCGGTACTGGTTGCGCTCTTCCCGGGTCATCAGCTGGCTGCCGTAAATCCGGTCACCGGTCCGGTCCCGTATCTGATCCTTGGTCTGGTCACGATCCAGCAGGCGGGTTTGATCCTGGTCCTGCAAACGTGTCCGATCCTGGTCTGCCGCAATGGCATAGCCACCCGCAAACATCAATGACCCCATTAATGCAGAAATTACCAATTTCTTTTCAAGCATGATCATCTCCTCAAGATTGACGCAAAACTCCGCGCCGTCGTTTCAACCCCCAAACCGGCAGCGCTTAACAGGCTTGCCGGCTGGAGTCTTTCAATTGCCAGCATATCCATCTGACCAGATAAAGTATGTGACTTAAATCACACACCTGACCAGAACCAACTATGTCTCTGACTATCCAAGAAAAATATGAGTTCCCCCCGCGATTTGGTCTGCCAGGCGGGTGAGACAACAGGCTGTTGCGCTGCAATCCGCTTCGTCTCCATGCCTGTTTGCAACAGCATTTCATGCTTGCATTCTTGATACTGCCGGAATCGCCCTCATATCCTTGCAAGGAAATTAATGGAGGTTGTTATGTCATCAGTCCGTCCCGCAGCTGTTGCAGGGATGTTTTATCCAGCCGATAACCGTCGCCTGGCTCATGACGTGGAACAGATGCTTGCCGGGGCACGCCAGTTCGATCTGGCGCCGAAAGCGCTGATCGTGCCGCACGCCGGTTATATCTATTCGGGCGCGATCGCCGCGACCGCGTATGCCGCTTTGCGCCCTTATGCAGCACGAATCCGGCGTGTTGTATTGCTCGGACCGACCCATCGGGTCGCGGTGCGCGGTCTGGCGTTACCCGGTGCGGATGCGTTTGAAACGCCGCTGGGCCTGGTCATGCTGGACGCGCCAGCCGCCACCGCGATTGCGCGTCTGCCGCAGGTTGGCGTAAGCGCCGAGGCGCACGCGCTGGAACATTCGCTGGAAGTGCAACTGCCCTTCCTGCAAAGTGTGCTGTCCGATTTCAAGCTGCTACCGCTGGCGGTCGGCATGGCTACGGCAGAAGAGGTCGCGGAAGTGCTGGAAACCTTATGGGGCGGTGAAGAAACGCTGATCGTGGTCAGTTCCGACCTGTCACACTACCTGCCCTATGCCACCGCACAGCGCGTGGACCAGGCAACCACGCAATCCATCCTGAAGCTGCACCAGCCCATCGCGCACGATCACGCCTGCGGCGGCACGCCGGTCAGCGGTCTGATCATCGCGGCAAAGCAGCACCATCTGACTCCGCATCTGCTCGATCTGCGCAACTCCGGCGACACCGCCGGCACGCGCGACCAGGTAGTCGGCTACGCATCGTTCGTGTTTACCGAAGAAGGGGAGCAGCGATGAACAGCGAAAGAGGAAACATCCTGTTGTCGATCGCACGCGCTGAAATCTCGCGCGTGCTGGACGTGCCCTGTGCGGCGGATGAAACGGCATCGTGGCTGGCCGAGCATGGCGCATGTTTCGTCACGCTTACGCAATCCGGCGAGTTGCGCGGCTGCATCGGCTCGCTGCAGGCACATCGGCCATTGCTTGCCGACCTGAAAAGCAATGCGGTGTCAGCCGCGTTGCGCGATCCGCGTTTCACGCCGCTGACCATTGATGAGCTCGACATCACCACCGTCGAAGTCTCGCTGCTATCCGAATCACAGGAAATGCAGGTGCGCGGTGAAGCCGATGCGCTGGCACAGTTACGCCCGCATGTCGATGGCGTGATATTTGAATATGGTCATTATCGCAGCACTTTCCTGCCGCAGGTCTGGGAAAACCTCGCCCGGCCGCGCGACTTTCTCGCGATGCTCAGGCGCAAGGCCGGGCTGCCCGATGATTTCTGGGCGGAGGATGTGAAACTGTCGCGCTATACCGTGACCAAATGGAGCGAATCCGAAAAGCAATTGAAGGAACCACTAGCCGATCGACCAGGCGAGCAAACCACACTCGCCAAGTCGCCGGTTATGGCCGGACAGCCGAAGGAACAGCGCCATGGATGAACCGATCAGCATTGTCGAACAGTATCCGGCCAAATACTGGCACAAGCTGGATGACGGGCGCATCCAGTGCGACCTGTGCCCGCGCGACTGCAAACTGAACGAGGGGCAGCGCGGCGCGTGTTTCGTGCGCGGACGCATCAATGATGCGATGGTGCTGACCACCTACGGCCGCTCCTCGGGTTTCTGCGTCGACCCGATCGAGAAAAAACCGCTCAATCATTTCTATCCCGGCAGCAGCATCCTGTCGTTCGGCACTGCGGGCTGCAACCTCGCCTGCAAATTCTGCCAGAACTGGGACATCTCCAAATCGCGCAGCTTCGACAAGCTCGCCGACCAGGCCACGCCGGAAGCCATCGCGCGTACCGCAGCTCAGCTCGGCTGCAAGAGCGTCGCGTTCACCTACAACGACCCGGTGATTTTCGCCGAATACGCGATGGACGTGGCCGACGCCTGCCATGAGCGCGGTATCAAGGCCGTGGCCGTCACGGCAGGCTATATGCACGACCAGCCGCGCCGCGAATTCTACGCGAAGATGGACGCCGCCAACGTCGACCTGAAAGCCTTCACCGACGAGTTCTATGTCAAACAGACCGGCTCGCATCTGCAACCGGTGCTGGACACGCTGAAATATCTTAAACAGGAAACCGGGGTATGGCTGGAAATCACCACGTTGCTGATTCCCGGCTACAACGACAGTGCCCATGAGATCGGCAGGATGAGCGAATGGATCGCGAAGGAACTCGGCACGGATGTGCCGCTGCACTTTTCCGCCTTTCATCCCGACCACAAGATGACCGGCATTCCCGCCACACCGCCGGACACTTTGGTACAGGCGCAGAATATCGCCAAGTCAGCGGGACTGCAGCATGTCTATACCGGCAATGTGCATAACCGCGAAGGGGATACCACCCATTGCCCGTCATGCCATGGCACCCTTATCGTGCGCGACTGGTACGAGATCGAACAATACCGCCTTACACCAGAGGGACATTGCCCGGATTGCAATGCCAAAATTGCAGGGCGATATGAGAGATTCACCAAAGCGTTCGGGGCGCGCCGCATCCCCGTTATAATGTCCAAAGCAAAATGATTTAACAGGGCATATAGCTCTCTCTAAAAGGAGAAAACCGTGGATACCAGCATCTGGCGCAGCATCCTGCTTTTTATCGGGTTGATTTTATTTCTGATTGTGTTGGGTCTGCTTGTTGTGCATTGACAGCACGGTCTTAATCCAGATATGAGGAAAACGGGGCAAGGCATGCTTCATGAAATGATGGCCTAGGGGGATTGATAGAGGGTGGAAGTACTGCTTTCAAGAACGCTGACCAATATATCGGCATGCATGGATGATATCGCTTCTCCCCGGAACTTGCCCAAGGTCGGCGCGGCATCCCGGGAAAGCCGGCCGGCGGCCACTGCAACACAATCGCCCTTCACCGACAAGCCGCGACTCGGGTCAAACCCGCGCCAGCCGGTGCCCGGCAGGTATACCTCGGCCCAGGCATGCATATCACCACAGGTGGCGTCTGCGATGCAATAACCGCTGACAAAGCGTGCGGCGATACCCACATCCTGATAAACAACATCGCAGAGTCACGGCACGATCCCTTCCCTTGTTTCAGGGACTCTTGCGGGGTCCATGGGTCGCCGTGTTCACGCAGCATATATTCCAGGCGCTGGTATATCGCTTCAGCCAGCATAGTCAGGAACGGAATAGTTTCGTGCCTGGCCGCCTGCATCTTTTCCCGTGAAAATGCCGCCAAATCGGCATGATCACCCTGTCGAACCAAATGGTGACCGAGCACCCGGGCGAGTTGCGGTTCATACTCAAGCGGCAAGGTCAGCGCGGCCGGATCGGTGGCAAAAAAAACGAACGGGTTGCCGTGATGTGTTTTTACCAGCGTATGGACTTCGATCAGCAGATTGTCGTGCAAGCCGCTGAATCAGATCGTTTCAATGTTGTTTCCGTAAAGACCGAGACAGTGGGTCATTCCGCCGGGAGCGGGGATGACATCGGTGCAATAGCTGCGCAAGGTCTGGCCGGCATCGCAGCGGGGACGGAGCCTGACGATGAAGGGTTCCAAGAATACCGGTTGGCTGTAATGGTAGCGGATACTATTTCGAAAAGCATGGTCGTTATGCTATTTTTTTGGCAACAGCTTATCAAGGGCGATATTCACCCATTCGTCCGGCATTTCCTCCACCGATTTGCGCAAACGGTTCTGCCACCATTCCGGCAAATGCTGCAGGTCCTCGCGCTCGAACCGATGCTGGACGATCTCGAAAGAGTCGCGTTTGTACAATACGATATCGATGGGAAAGTCGACATCGACCGCGCTGATGCGTGTCGAGTCGAATGCAAGGTAGGCAAGTTTTAGAGCCATATCCATTGAAGATTCATAGTGCAGCACCCGATCGATGATAGGCTTCCCGTAACTCGACTCGCCGATCAAAAAGTAGGGAGACCCTTTCCCCACTTCCACCCAGTTGCCTTGCGGGTAAAGCATGTAGAGTTTGTGTTCCTTGTCTTTCTCCAACTGCCCGCCAATGATGGAGAACAGGTTGAAATCCAACCCGCTTTCCTTGAGCGCTTCCTTGTCTTCGTTGGCTACGATACGCACCTGCTCGGCAAACGCATTCACCGCCTTGTACAGCTTGTCGAAATTGATATCCTTTTCCTCGATCACTTCCTCAAAGTAGGTCAACGCCTTGTCGCGCACCGAACGCAACCCGGAGGTCATCAGGAACATGGAGTGATCCCCGTGCTGATGTATGGTTACTTTGCGGGCAGTGGTACGTTCTGCCCCGGAAGTCAGGCGTGTGTCAGAGATGCCAACCAGGCCATCTTCAATCTTGATCGCAGCACAAAATGTCATATGGTTTTATTGCTCTTGAGTGAAATAGGTGTTATTTCCCGTCAACGGCCGCAGTGTGAAATAAGTTTCGTAGATCGCATCGTCTATCCAGTTCAGCCTGTTTTGCAGCCCATCGAGAAATTCGTGCAACCCAGCGTGAATGATCTCGTCAATCTGCGTGTAATTCAGGTCACCGAGCAACCGGCCCAAACCCTGCTCGGCTTTATTGCTGAACGCGTCCAGTGAAGAACCCGTGATGGCATGCAGGGAAAGTGCGGCGCGGTCGAGGCAGGATAGCACCGAACGCGGGAATTCGCGGTTCAGTATCAGAAAATCGGCCACTTTGAACGGATCGATTTGCTTAAAGTGCTTGCGATACATTTCCAGCGCACTTGCCGATTTCAGCAGCGCCGCCCACTGGATGTTGTCTATGGCAGTGCCAACAGCCTGCGCTTCGGGCAGCAGGATGAAGTACTTGACGTCCAGGATGCGCGACGTCTTGTCGGCTCGTTCCAGCAGTTCGCCCACCTGCAAAAAATGCCATGCTTCACCATGGGACATGGTCGCCTCGGTGATTCCGTCAAACAGGTGACTTTGCATCTTTACCGCACTATAGAATTCAGTGTGATTCTCGATCACCGATTTGTTCTTGGCGGCATCCTTGACCAGCAGGTAGAAGCGGTTAGCCTGCTCCCACATTTCCGAAGAAATTATTTCACGTACCGAACGTGCATTTTCGCGCGCATGACGAACGCAACTCAGGATTGAATTCGGGTTTTCCCGGTCGAAAGTAAGGAAATGCAGGACGTTTTCACGCGTGGGAACTCGATAGCGCTTGGTAAACAGTTCAAAATCGCCGGTGATGTTGACCAGCGGAGCCCACTGTTCGCCGATTTCAACAGGCATATCCAGGGTAAGGTTCAGATTGACATCAATAAAGCGCGCAACATTTTCTGCCCGTTCCAAATAGCGGCTCATCCAGTAGATCGAATTGGCGACCCGGCTCAGCATGCTGATTTACTCCATTTAGGTTTCATTTCGACTCCATTCATTCGCTCAGCACCCAAGTGTCCTTGCTGCCCCCGCCTTGCGAGGAATTGACCACCAGCGAACCCTTTTTCAGGGCCACACGCGTCAATCCGCCCGGCATGACATAAATATCCTTGCCATAAAGTATGTAAGGCCGGAGATCAATATGACGTCCCTCGAAATGATCTTCCATCAGAACCGGTGCGCGCGAAAGGGCGAGCGTTGGCTGTGCAATATAGTTGCGCGGATTATTACGGATCAGCTCGGCAAACTCGGCCTGCTGCGCCTTGGTGGAATGCGGGCCAACCAGCATGCCGTATCCGCCGGACTCATTGGTGGCCTTGACCACCAGTTTGTCCAGATTGGCCAGCACGTATTCCCGTTCCTTTTTATCCGCGCAGATATAAGTGGGCACGTTGGGCAGAATCATGTCTTCGCCCAGGTAATACTGGACGATCTGCGGCAAGTAGGCATACACGGCCTTGTCATCGGCAATGCCGGTGCCGGGGGCATTGGCGAGTGCCACACGGCCGCTCCGGTATACATCAATCAAACCCGGCACGCCCAGCACGGAGTCGGCGCGAAATGTCTTGGGGTCGATAAAGTCGTCGTCAATGCGGCGGTATATCACATCCACACGCTGGAAACCCCGTGTGGTTCGCATGTGGACGAAACCGTCCATCACGACCAGGTCACTGCCCTCCACCAGTTCCACGCCCATTTGCTGGGCAAGGAACGAATGCTCGAAATAGGCCGAGTTGTACATACCCGGGGTCAGCACCACGACGGTTGGTGAAGACACATGATCGGGTGCGAGGTACTGCAGCGTTTCCAGCAGTCGCGCCGGGTAATCGTCCACAGCGCGCACCCGCGAAGCTTCGAATGCCAGCGGTAAAGTCCGCTTGAGTATCTGCCTGTTTTCCAGCACGTAAGACACGCCGGACGGGCAACGCAGATTATCCTCCAGCACGTAATGCTGGCCGTCCCGGTCCCGGACCAGATCGGTCCCCGTGATGTGACACCAGATTCCGCGCGGTACATCGAGTCCGACGCATTGCGGCCGGAACGAGGTGGCGGAGAGAATTATTTCAGCCGGGATGGCCTTGTCCTTGAGGATTTTCTGATCGTGGTAGATATCGTCAATGAACAGATTCAGGGCATGGATACGCTGCTTCAAGCCGCGCTCGATATATTTCCAGTCATGCGCTTCCACAATACGAGGAACGATATCGAACGGAAAAATTTTTTCGGTTCCTTCATCGCTACCGTAGACAGTAAAGGTGATGCCCATGTTGTACATGGCAACCTCGGCCGCTTTCTGGCGGGCCAGAATATCACCATCGGGTAAGGATTCGATGCGCTCAACCAGTATCCTGGCGCCAGGACGAGGTTGGCCGGCTGAATCGATCAGTTCATCGTAAAAATTTCCCGTATCGTATGATTTGAAATTCAGGGGCATAAGAATAGCTTCCTTGTTTGAGTATCTCAGTGTGACATGAGACCGATCTCAACGGTCCATCAACAGATGGGTTAGAAGTTTCACATTGAGGCTAAGCATGATTCGGCCGGGCAACCTGTTTAGAAGCGATAGTTATGCCAGTAATCGACAGCACACCAGAAATACCAGCCTAAATTATGGAATGGATAACCACAATTTGTGTGGAAGCTTCATTCAACAAGATCGGCTAAAACGATTATACTCGGTTGCATATATACCCAAAATGCTACGCGTCAATCCTGATTTTTTGCCGTTCTGCATGATATCAATCATCACAACTTTATGCAGGACAATGAAATAATTCGCTGGAAAATTCGCTCAACATCGCTTTGTTTTCTTGATCGGGGGAACAACATGAACACAGTACATATACCTGCAGGAATCGTCACACTTGACGGCGAACTGATTCTGCCGCCCTCCGCAAACGGCGTCGTGCTGTTTGCCCACGGCAGCGGCAGCAGCCGCTTCAGCCCGCGCAATACCTATGTCGCTGAAGTCCTGCAACAGCACGGCATCGGCACACTGCTGTTCGATCTGTTGACACGAGAAGAAGATCGGACTTACGAAACGCGCTTCGACATCGCGCTGCTCACAACACGCCTGATCGCAGCGACCGAATGGCTGAAAAATAATCCAGGGACCAAAGATTTGAGACTGGGATACTTCGGTGCCAGCACCGGTGCGGCTGCAGCGTTACAGGCTGCTGCAAAGTTGGAAAATAAAATCTCGGCAGTGGTGTCGCGCGGCGGACGGCCCGACCTCGCCGGCGCAGCCGCCCTGCGCCGCGTAACTGCACCAACCCTGCTCATCGTCGGCGGCGCGGACTACGAAGTGATCGAACTGAACCGGCAGGCGGAGTTGTTGCTGAACTGCGAAAAGAAACTCCTGCTGATTCCCGGCGCGACACATCTATTCGGGGAACCCGGTACACTGCAACAGGCGGCAAGCCATGCGGCAGACTGGTTTGTGCAGCATCTATAATTCACGGTGTTACGTAGGCCCAGCCAGCAGCTTGATAACTTCTTCGTCGCTCACCTGCGGAAAAGACCGATAAAACTGTCCCACCGCATGGAACACCGGCGGCGCGCTCAGGCATACAACTTCATCGGCGTAGGTTTCCACCCTGGCCAGCGTATCCGGCGGGGCGACCGGCACGGCGCAGATCAGTTTTTTCGGGGACTTGGCACGCAACGCATGCAACGCGGCGATCATCGTGGAGCCGGTGGCCAGGCCATCGTCGACCACGATGACGATGCGCCCAGCAGGGTCGTGCGGCGGACGTATCGGGGTATAGCTGGCGCGCCGCTCGTGCATCACCCTGAGCTGCGCTTCCTTTTCCGCTTCGATGTATTGTGCACTGCCCCCAACCCGCCCTGCATAGTCGCCGAGATAGGTCCAGCCGGTCTCGTCCACCGAACCGATCGCGAATTCCGGATTGCCCGGCGCGCGCAGCTTGCGCACCAGCACCACATCCAGCTCGCCGCCCAGTGCCTCGGCGATTATCTTCGCCATAGGCACCGCACCGCGCGGAATGGCCAGCACCAGCGGGTTCAGGCCGCGATATTGGGTGAGTGCATCAGCCAGCCGCTGCGCAGCGTCATCGCGATCACTGAATATCATGCTCATCCCTCCTGAGGATACCCAGAAGTAACAGCGTGGCTGTTAAACAGGTTGTATCAAGTACAGGAATATTCTACACCCGAAGAATATGCCGGCGCGCGCAGCTTGCGTACCAGCACCAGCCTTCCTGCACCCGCGAGGAGTACACCGCGGGGGTAGGCAAATCCGTTTCCAGTCAAAGACTGGACGGAGTTTGCACCGCCGGTGGGTGCGCCAAAGGTAGGCAATCCACTGTTCGTAATGGCGAACGTGGAATTGTCACCCCGGCGGCTTACGCTCCACCCTTCCGCTGCACCCGCAAGGAGGGTACCCGGAGCTTACGCTCCACCCTTCCGCTGCCTTCGTGCCTCGAACAGGCAGATACCGGCACTCACCGATACATTCAGACTTTCCACGCTGCCCAGCATCGGAATGCTAACGAGTTCGTCGCAGGTCTCACGGGTCAATCGGCGCAGGCCTTCGCCTTCCGCACCCAGCACCCATGCCAATGCACCGGCATGCTTGAAGCCGTTCAGATCCTGCTCGGCATCACCAGCCGCGCCGACCACCCAGATGTCGCGTTCCTGCAATTCGCGCAGGGTGCGCGCAAGGTTGGTGACGGTGATGTAGGGAACCGTTTCGGCCGCGCCGCAGGCAACCTTTTCCACCGTTGCGGTGATGCCGACCGCACGGTCTTTCGGTGCGATCACCGCGTGCACGCCGAACGCATCTGCACTGCGCAGGCACGCGCCCAGATTATGCGGGTCTTGCACGCCGTCCAACACCAGCAGCAACGGGGGTTGTTCAAGCGTATCCAGCACGTCTTCCAGATGTTGTACCCGGCGCGAGGCATCAACGCGCGCCGCCACGCCCTGATGGCGCGCGTTGCCTGCCATGCCGTCGAGTCGTTTCTCCTCGATCGGAATAACTCGCACGCCGCTGCTTTCGGCGAGCTTGATAAGGTCGCGCATACGCGGATCCTGGCGTTGTGCCTGCAGATAGACTTCCAGCACACCATCCGGATTCTGGCGGATGCGCGAGGTGACCGCGTGAAAGCCGTAGATCAGCCGCAGATCAGCCATGGCGTTTCTTGTCCTTGCCCTTGGCGGCTTTACCAGGCGCAGCCTTTTTGCCCGTGGTACGGCCTTCCCCTGCAGTATCGATCAACTCATGCAATACGAAATCGATCTTGGTGCTCTCCATGTCCACCTTGACGACGCGCACCTGCACGCGGTCGCCGAGGCGATAGCGTTGCCCGGTACGCTCGCCGAGCAATTGATGTTTGGTGGCATCGAACTGGAAATAATCCTTGCCCAGTTCCGAGATGTGTACCAGGCCTTCGACATACAGATCATCCAGTGACACGAACAAACCAAAACTGGTGACCGACGAGACCGTGCCGGTAAACACACTGCCCAGATGGTCGCGCATGTAGAAACATTTCAGCCAGGCTTCCACATCGCGTGTCGCATCGTCGGCACGGCGCTCGGTCATCGAGCAATGCGTACCCAATTCGGCCCACTTCTGCGCAGGCGTATATTTTTTTCCTTGCAGCACCGCCTTGATGGCGCGATGCACCAACAGATCCGGATAACGGCGTATCGGCGATGTAAAGTGGGTGTACGCCTCGTAACCCAGGCCGAAGTGGCCGATATTTTCGGGCTCGTACTTGGCCTGGCGCAGGGAACGCAGCATCACGGTTTGCAGCAGTCCGGCATCGGGGCGGCCTTTGATACGCTTGAGCAGCTTGGAATAATCGGCGGCCTGCGGATCGTCTTCGCCGGTCAATTGCAGACCGAATTCCTTCATGAATTCGCGCAGCGCTTCCAGTTTCTCGGGTGTCGGCCCCTGGTGTATCCGGTACAGCACGGTGTGTCCCTGCTCGTGCAGATAGCCCGCCGCGCAGACGTTGGCGGCCAGCATGCATTCCTCGATCAGCTTGTGCGCGTCATTGCGCACCACCGGCACGATGCGCTCGATCTTGCCATCGTCAGTAAAGATCATCTGCGTCTCGACCGTCTCGAAGTCGATCGCACCGCGCTTCTCGCGTGCCTTCAGCAGCTTCTTGAACAGTTCATAGAGATGCTCAAGATGCGGCACGATGGTCGCATTGCTCTTGGCCAAATCACCATCAGGTTCGGCCAGCATCTCGGCGACCTGGTTGTAAGTCAGCCGTGCCTGTGAATGCATCACCGACGGGTAGAAGCGGTATTTTTCGATATCGCCGCTGTTGCTGATATGCATGTCGCACACCATGCACAGCCGGTCCACATGCGGATTCAAGGAACACAGGCCATTTGACAATTCTTCCGGCAGCATCGGGATCACGCGGCGCGGAAAGTACACCGAGTTGCCGCGGTTGATAGCCTCGCGGTCGAGCGCGTCGCCGGTTTGCACATAATGGCTGACATCGGCGATCGCCACCACCAGGCGGAATCCGCCTTTTTCCGGCGCGCAATACACCGCATCGTCGAAATCGCGCGCGGTCTCGCCGTCTATCGTGACCAGCGGCAGGCTGCGGATGTCCTCGCGTCCGGCCCAGTCCGCGGCGGCAACAGTTGGAGAGATCGATTTGGCCTGGCGCTCGACATCCTTGGGAAACTCATAGGGCAGATCATGTTTGCGCAATGCGATCTCGATCTCCATGCCCGGGTCGGCATAGTTGCCCAGCACCTCGACGATGCGCCCGATTGGCTGCGCGTGCTTGTCGGGGTGCTGCATGATTTCCAGCATCACCACCTGACCGGCTTTGGCCCCGCCAGATTCGCCGGATGCAACCAGGATATCCTGGGTAATACGGCGATTTTCCGCGACCACAAAGTTGATACCGTGTTCTTCATACAGGCGCCCGACCACGCGGTTATTGGCGCGCTCCAGAACCTCGACGATCTTGGCCTCGGGGCGTCCGCGCCGGTCCACACCGCTCTGCCGCACCATCACCACATCGCCATGCAGCACCTGATGCATTTCCTTCTCGCTGAGGAACATGTCGGGGCTGCCGTCCTCCGGGATTAAAAAGCCGAATCCATCCGGATGGCCCTGCACCTTGCCCTTGACCAGATCGAGCTTGTCCACCACGCAGATGGCCCGCTTGCGATTGCGCATGATCTGGCCATCCCGCTCCATTGCGCGCAGACGCCGCGAAAACAGGTCTTCTTCCTCATGATCGATGTGCAGCATTTCCAGCAACTCTTCATCGGCAACAGGTGCGCCCTGTTCGGTAAGTATCTGCAAGATGAACTCGCGACTGGGCAGCGGATGCTCATATTGCTCGCGCTCGCGTTCCAAAAACGGGTCTTGCAGACGTATATTCTTTTTATTTTTCATTGACAATGTATCCTTTAACTATTAAATTGCGCGCCTTCGCAAAACTTCAGCGAAGGTTTTCAAGCCCAGATGGCGGAATTGGTAGACGCGCACGGTTCAGGTCCGTGTGCCG
>DATKVR010000127.1:0-3764 GCA_035529955.1 Gallionella sp. | reverse complement strand
TGGTGGCAAAAACTGTTCGGCGGGGCCAGGCAAATGCAGGTGTGCGGCGATATGGAAGCATTGCCGCTGGCGGCGAACAGTATCGGGATGGTGTGGTCCAACCTGGCGATGCAATGGTGCAATGATCTGCCGGCAACGTTCACCGAGCTGCATCGCGTGCTTGAAGTGGAGGGGCTGTTGATGTTCAGCACGTTCGGACCGGATACGCTAAAGGAACTGAGGCAGGCGTTCAACGGTGTGGACCGGCACAACCACCTCAACCGCTTTACCGATATGCATGACATCGGCGACATGCTGGTGCACAGCGGATTTGCCGAGCCGGTGATGGATATGGAATACATCACCCTGACATACGACGACGTGCGCGGCGTGTTACAGGATCTCAAGACGATCGGCGCGCACAATGCTACCGGGGGACGCAGCCAGGGATTGATGGGGAAGAACGCATGGGCGCGGCTCACGGAAAATTACGAAAGCCTGCGCCGCAACGGGAAATTGCCGGCCACCTTCGAGGTGGTGTACGGCCATGCATGGAAGCCGCAACCGAAACAAACAGCGGACGGGCGCGCGATCATCAAGACCTCGTTCAAATTGAAATGAACTACTTCGTTACCGGAACCGACACGGGCGTCGGCAAGACGCTGGTCAGCTGCGCGCTGCTGCACGGCTTTGCCGCGCAGGGCAAGCGTGTGGTTGGCATGAAACCGGTAGCGGCAGGGTGCGATGACGACGGACAGAACGAAGACGTGCTGCAATTGCGCGCCGCAGGCAATGTGGCGGTGGGTTACGGGCAAATCAATCCGTATTGTTTTGTGCCGGCGATCGCGCCGCATCTTGCCGCGCAGCGTGCCGGCGTCATCATCCGGATTTCGCGCATTGCAACTTCTTATCGCGAGCTGGCCGCGCAGGCTGACGTGGTGATCGTGGAAGGTGCGGGCGGCCTGCTGGTGCCGCTGAATGAACAGCAGGACAGCGCGGATTTGGCAAAGGAATTGGGTCTGCCGGTGATCCTGGTGGCGGGCATGCGCCTGGGTTGCCTGAATCATGCGCTGCTCACTCAGGAGTCGATTGCAGCACGCGGCCTGGTGCTGGCAGGCTGGGTGGCGAACGTGCTGGATGCGGAGATGCCCGCGTTGCAACAGAATATCGACACACTGCAACAGCGCATCGCTGCGCCGCTGCTGGGAATTGTGCCCCATTTGCCGCGGCCGGACGCGCGGGATGCCGCCGGGCGGCTCGATCTGGATAGGCTTTATAATAACGGGGTGCATCCGGACTGATGGGTGCGGACAAAACGGGTTAGGTTTTGCCCTTGTAATCATGAAAGGAACAATGATGCGCTATGCAAACATGACGGCCCGGTTGGTTTTTCTGCTGCTGATAGGGCTGTTGGCCGGCTGCGGAAGAGCTGTACCCCGCTATCATGCGAGCGATGTCGGCGACAGATATGCCCATGCAGATTTTCACCTGACCGATATGAACGGCAAGCCGCGCAGCCTGAGCGATTTTCGCGGCAAGGTGGTGGTGGTGTTCTTTGGCTATACCCATTGTCCGGATGTTTGTCCCACCACGCTGGCCGGCTTTGCCCAGACGCTGCGCTTGCTCGGCAAGGATGCGGACCGGGTCCAGGTGCTGTTCATCACGGTTGATCCGGAGCGCGATACGCGCGCACTGCTGGCGAAATTCGTGCCCGCTTTCGATCCCCGGTTCCTGGGCTTGTACGGTGATGCCCAGGCAACGGCAGCTGCGGCAAAGAGTTTCAATGTGTCCTACCAGAAACATCCCACCAAGACCGGCTATACGATGGATCACTCGACCTTCAGTTATCTGATCGATACCCATGGCAAGGTGCGCCTGATGGCCGGCTACCTGGAACCGGCCGATTGGCTGGCCCAGGATATCCGCCAACTGTTGGCAAGCGGCCAATGACCGGCTGCGGTATCATGGACGCGTCCGTTAACCAATAATCAATCAGCTTGGAAAAAGTCGTCATGAAAACTCTGTTGGCGGGTGGGTGCTTGCAGCACCCCGGGAAGATGCGTCCAGTCCGCCGCAAGGCAGCAATACGGTCAAGCGGGGAAATGCTGCCCTGCGCAGCGCGGTTCAAGTCAGGTGGTGCCTGTCATGGCTGAGGCAAGCGGCGACGCCCTGGGCAACAAGCTGCTCCTGCTGTTGCGCGAAACGCGCTGGATATTGCTGGTCGCCTGCGCGCTGTATTTCACGGTTGCGTTGTACGGCTATAACCCGGCCGACCCGGCCTGGTCGCATACGGTTACCGGCGCACATATAACCAACCCCGCCGGGATCATCGGCGCATATTTTTCCGATCTGCTGTTTTACCTGTTCGGTTTTTCGGCATGGTGGTGTGTGCTGTTCCTGCTGCAACGGGTCTGGGCCGGATACCACCAGTTGCGCGCCGACAGCATTTTCTGCAAACGCACCCTGCTGGTTTCGCTCGCCGGGTTTGCGGCGCTGTTGTTGTCCAGCAGCGCGCTTGAATATCTCCGTTTGTACACGCTGAAAGTCTCATTGCCGCTGGTGCACGGCGGGATGTTCGGCGAGCTGCTGGGCAAGGCTTTGGCGCGCGGGTTGGGCTTTACCGGCGCGTCCCTGCTGTTGCTGGCGCTGATGGCCACCGGTTTCAGCCTGTTCAGCGGCTTGTCCTGGCTGCGCTTCGTGGACTGGCTGGGGGAACGGGTCGAAACTGTCTTCCTGCGGGTTCGTCTCGCGTGGCAGACGCGCCAGGACAGGCGCATCGGCATGCAGGCGACGCATGAACGGGTCGCGGTGATAGAAGAAGAAAAAAAGAAACGCGTCGAGGACCACCAGCCGATACACATCGAAATGCCGCTGATGGAAGTGGCCAAATCGGCGCGCGCGGCACAGGAAAAGCAAGTGTCACTGTTTGCCGACATGCCGGACTCGCCGCTGCCGCCCCTGCATTTGCTGGATGAGGCAACGCAGCATGTCGAAATGGTTTCCGCCGACACGCTGGAATTCACCTCGCGCCTGATCGAGCGCAAGCTGAAGGACTTCGGCGTGGAAGTGAAAGTGGTGGCAGCCTATCCCGGGCCGGTGATCACGCGCTATGAGATCGAACCCGCCGTCGGCGTGAAGGGCAGCCAGATCACCAACCTGGTGAAGGACCTGGCGCGAGCCTTGTCGGTGGTGAGCATCCGCCTAGTCGAAACCATACCGGGCAAGGCCTACATGGCGCTGGAGCTGCCCAACCCGAAACGGCAGGTGGTGCGGCTGTCCGAGATACTCAGCTCGCAAATCTATGCCGACATGGGTTCCGTGCTGACCATCGCGATGGGCAAGGATATTTCCGGCAAACCGGTGGTCGCCGACCTGGCCAGGATGCCGCATGTGCTGGTGGCGGGCACCACCGGATCCGGCAAGTCGGTGGCGATCAACGCGATGATCCTGAGCCTGCTGTACAAGGGTACCCCGCAGCAGGTGCGCCTGCTGCTGATCGATCCCAAGATGCTGGAGTTGTCGATGTATGAAGGCATTCCGCACCTGCTCGCGCCGGTGGTGACCGACATGCGCCAGGCCGCTTCCGCATTGAACTGGTGCGTTCAGGAAATGGACAAGCGTTACAAGCTGATGTCTCATCTGGGTGTGCGCAACATCGCGGGGTACAACCAGAAGATACGCGAGGGTATAAAGAACAAGCAGCCGTACACCAACCCGTTCACCCTGACCCCGGAAAGTCCCGAGCTTCTGGAAGAAATGTACCTTATCGTGGTGTTCATCGACGA
>DATKVR010000126.1:0-4762 GCA_035529955.1 Gallionella sp. | reverse complement strand
TGAACACCGCGACGTGCTGCTGCTGATCGACAACATCTTCCGTTTCATCCAGGCCGGTTCCGAGATCTCCGGCATGATGGGGCAGATGCCGTCGCGCCTCGGTTACCAGCCGACCATGGGCACCGAATTGTCCGGGCTGGAGGAACGCATCGCCAACACCGATACCGGCGCGATCACTTCGATACAGGCGGTGTATGTGCCTGCCGACGATTTTACCGACCCGGCCGCGGTGCATACCTTCTCGCACCTGTCCGCTTCCATCGTGTTGTCGCGCAAGCGCGCCAGCGAAGGGCTTTATCCGGCCATCGACCCGCTGCAATCCAATTCCAAGATGGCCACGCCCGGCATTGTCGGGGACAGGCACTATGCGCTGGCACAGCAGATCAGGAGCACGCTCGCGCAATACGACGATCTCAAGGACATCATCGCGATGCTCGGGCTGGAGCAATTGTCGGCCGCGGATCGCGCGGTGGTCGCACGCGCGCGGCGGCTGGAGCGTTTTCTCACCCAGCCGTTCTTCACTACCGAACAGTTCAGCAGCATCAAGGGCAAGCTGGTCAGCCTCAGGGATACGCTGGACGGTTGCGAGCGCATCCTGAACGACGAGTTCAAGGACGTGCCGGAGAACGCGCTGTACATGATAGGCAGAGTCGATGAGGCGCTGCAGAAAATGAAGGAAGGCCAAAAAGAGGACCGGGCAGACGCAAAGCCGGTAGCGGAGGCCGGACATGAAGCTTAAGGTGCTGTTGCCGTACCAGGTCTACGCCGAGATAGACGGCGTGAAGCGCATCGTCGCGGAGACGCCGCAGGGCTCGTTTGGCCTGTTGCCGCGCCGGCTCGATTGCGTGGCGGTTCTGGAGCCGGGCATATTGACCTATGAGACCGAAGCGGGGGGCGAAGTCTTTGTCGCGGTCGACCAGGGCGTGCTGGTCAAGGCCGGAGCTGATGTGCTGGTGTCGGTGCGCAATGCGATCGGCGGCACGGATCTCGGCCAGTTGCGCGAGGCGGTGGAGAAGGAATTCCTGAATCTGGACGAGAACGAGCGGCAAGTGCGCGCGGTGCTGGCGCGACTGGAGAGCGGGTTCGTGCGGCACTTCGCGGAGTACCATCGTGCCTGACGATACCCGGAACGGGACTGACGAGTCGGAAGCCAGGGCAGTCGACGAGAAGTTTGCCAGCCGGATAGGCGCCAAGGAAGCGCGCAAGCTCAAGGCGCAGGCCAGGGTCACGCGTACCGTCTGGTCGGGCCTGGGCATGATGGGCCTGGTCGGCTGGTCGGTGGCGGTGCCCACGCTGCTGGGCGCTGCGCTGGGGGTCTGGCTGGACAACCATTATCCGGCCATGCATTCCTGGATGCTCACGCTGCTGATCATCGGTCTGACCATAGGCTGTGTGAATGCTTGGCACTGGATAGTGAAAGAGGAAAAGGAAATACAATCGGATCAGGAGGACAAAGATGAATGAGCTGTCGCAACTGGCGCTGGTTCTGCTGGCCGGCCTGCTGCTCGGCGCGCTGTTCTTCGGCGGTCTGTGGTGGACCGTGCAGAAGGGACTCTCGGCACGGCAGCCCGCGCTGTGGTTCGGCGTCAGCATGTTGCTGCGCACCGGTATCGTGCTGGCCGGGTTCTATCTGGTCTCGGGTGCGGACTGGAAACGGCTGCTGCTGTGCCTGCTCGGTTTTATCGTCGCGCGTTTTATCGTCATCAGGCTGACCGATATGCCCGCGGGCAGGGGAGCGAAACATGCACCTTAGTTCCGATGCATTGATCCTGTGGCAGCACGGGTTCTTCAAGCTCAATGTCACCATTGTCACCACCTGGGTGTTGATGCTGGTGATGGTGGTGGGTGCCAAACTCGTCACCCGAAATCTTGAGCACCGGGTAAATATCTCGCGCTGGCAAAGCCTGCTCGAGGTCATCGTGGTCACCATACGCAACCAGATAGCAGAGGTCGGCCTGAAGCACCCTGAAAAATATCTGGGCTTTCTCGGCACGCTTTTCCTGTTCATCGCGCTGTCCAACTTCTGCACGATCTTCCCCGGCTACGAGCCGCCGACCGGATCACTGTCGACCACCGCGGCGCTCGCGCTGAGCGTGTTCATTGCGGTGCCGCTGTTCGGCATCGCGGAGAGCGGGCTGGGCACCTATCTCCGTTCATACACCAGGCCGACTTTCATCATGCTGCCGTTCAACATCATCAGCGAACTGTCGCGCACACTGGCGCTGGCCATCCGCCTGTTCGGCAACATCATGAGCGGAACAATGATCCTTGCCATCCTGCTGACCATCACACCGTTCATCTTCCCCATCGTGATGACCCTGCTTGGCCTGCTGACCGGCATGGTGCAGGCCTACATATTCAGCATCCTTGCCACGGTCTACATCGCCGCTGCCACGCGGGCTCGCGAGGAAGCTTTGGATTGAATCAAATTGCATAACGACAACGAAAGGAAACAACCATGGATAGCATAACCCTCATCGCGATGGCCTCCATTGTCACTGCCGGACTCACCATCGCAATCGGCGGTATAGGCCCGGCGCTGGGTGAGGGGCGCGCGGTCTCGACGGCGCTGAGTTCGCTGGCCCAGCAGCCCGATGCCGCGACCACCATCACGCGCACCCTGTTTGTCGGATTGGCGATGATCGAATCCATCGCGATCTACTGCTTCGTGGTGTCGATGATATTGATCTTCGCCAACCCGTTCTGGGATCACGTGATCGCGCAGGTCGCCAAATAAATATGGGGATCAAATGTTAATCGACTGGTTCACCGTCACCGCGCAGGCCGTCAACTTCCTCATCCTGGTATGGCTGATGAAGCGCTACCTGTATCAGCCCATCCTCAAGGCGCTGGCCGCGCGCGAGCAACGCATTGCCGCCAGTCTTGCCGACGCGGACGCGAAAATGAGCGAGGCAGCCAGGGAACGCGGGGAGTACACGCGCAAGAACGTCGAGTTCGAACGGGAGCGCGCGGCGGTGATGTTCAAGGCGCAGGACGAAGCAGGAAACGAGCGTAACCGGCTGTTCGAAGCCGCGCGCAACGACGCGGATGAGTTCCGCGACAAGCTGCAGGGCAAGTTGAACGGCGAATACAACCGGCTGCGCGATTCGATCCGGCACCGGACGCGGGACGAGGTGTTTGCAATTGCGCGCAAGACCCTGACCGATCTTGCAGGGACCACACTGGAACAGCGTATGGCCGAGGTTTTCATCGGCCGTTTGCAGGGATTGGGCGATGCAGAGAAGGCGGGGTTGGCGGCGCTGCTGAAATCGCCGGACATGCCGTTCGTCGTGCGCAGCGCATTCGATCTTGCCACTGCGCAGCGTGCCGCGATCGAAGCCGCGATCAGGACCAGTCTTGCCAGCAACGCGCCGGTTCGATTCGAGATCGTGCCCGAACTGGTCAGCGGCATCGAGCTCAACATGCAGGGCCAGAAAATCGCGTGGAGCATAGGCGATTATCTTGCATCGATGGAAAAGGATGCGATCGACTTGCTGCGCGCCCATGACTGAACAGATGAAACAATAATGAGCATCGAATCCGAAAATCTGAGCACAGACATCGATCTGACCTTTGCCAGGATAGGAAAAGCCGTCGCGGCGCACGCACCGAACCTGAGCCCGCGCGAAGCGGGTACCGTGATCAGTTTATCCACCGGCATCGCCAGGGTGTCCGGACTGCCCGGCGTGAGCTACGAGGAAGTGTTGAAATTTCCCGGCAACCTGTTCGGCATCGCATTCAACGTCGACGATGAAGAGATCGGCGTGGTGCTGCTCGGCGATCACTCGCAGCTGCATGCGGGCGACGAAGTCGAGCGCAGGGGGCATGTCACGGACGTGCCGGTGGGCGATGGCTTGATCGGCCGGGTCATCAATCCGATGGGGCATCCGCTGGATGAAAAAGGCCCGGTGAACGCGGATTATCGCCTGCCGATCGAGCGTCCCGCACCGCCCATCATGGACAGAGCGCCGGTCACCGTGCCGTTGCAGACCGGCATCAAGGTCGTGGATGCGCTGGTCCCGATCGGGCGCGGCCAGCGCGAACTGATCCTCGGCGACCGGCAGACCGGCAAGACCTCCATCGCCATCGACACGATACTCAACCAGCGCGGCCATGATGTGCTGTGCGTGTACTGCGCCATTGGCCAGCGCGCCTCCGCCGTGGCCAAGGCCGTCGCCGACCTGCGCGAGAACGGCGCGATGGAGTACACCGTGGTCGTGGTGACCGAGGGCAACGACCCGCCCGGCCTGTCCTACATCGCGCCCTACGCCGCCACCAGCATCGCGGAATACTTCATGGAGCAGGGCCGCGACGTGCTGATCGTGTACGACGACCTGACCAACCATGCGCGCGCCTACCGCGAGCTTTCACTGCTGCTGCGCCGCCCGCCGGGCCGCGAGGCCTATCCCGGCGACATCTTCTACATCCATTCGCGGCTGCTGGAGCGCGCCACCCATCTGCGCGACGAACTCGGCGGCGGCTCGCTGACCGCGCTGCCCATCATCGAGACCGAGGCGCAGAACATCGCCGCCTACATCCCGACCAACCTGATCTCGATCACCGACGGGCAGATCTACCTTTCGCCCAACCTGTTCGAACTGGGCATCCTGCCCGCCGTCGATGTCGGCAAGTCCGTTTCGCGCGTCGGCGGCAAGGCGCAGCGCGCGGCCTACCGCGCGGTGGCGGGGGACCTGAAACTCGCCTATGCGCAGTTCGAGGAACTGGAATCTTTCGCCCGCTTCGGCACGCGGCTGGACGAGAA
>DATKVR010000125.1:0-6469 GCA_035529955.1 Gallionella sp. | reverse complement strand
GGTCGCGGTATCGAGGTCGACCTGGTCGAAACCGATCTGCTTCGCTCCCTTGCCCACCACATCGGTATAGGGGATGGTCTTCAGACCGAGGTGGCGCATCACCATGTTCTCCAGGTCGTGCGGCTTGTGGGATTCCAGCACGTAGGATTGCAGCAGCGTGTCCTCGACTATGCCCGCGAGCGCGATACCGTGGTTGGCGAAGATGTGCTGGTCGTATTTCAGGTTCTGGCCCAGTTTTTTGTGTTGTTTGCTTTCCAGCCAATGCCTGAGTTTGTGCAGCGCGTGTTCGCGCGTCAGATGATCGGGCGCACCGGGGTAGTGGTGCGCGAGCGGCAGGTAGGCGGCCCGGTGCGGTTCGACGGAAAACGAGATGCCGACCAGTTGCGCCGTCATGCTGTCCAGCCCGGTGGTTTCGGTGTCGATGCTGGTCAGTTCGGCGCGGGTGATTTTATCCAGCCAGGCATCGAGCTGGGCTTCGCTGAGGATGGTTTCGTATTCGCCGCTGGAGGCGAACAGGTCGCCGCCGTGCGGCTGGGGTGTTGCAGGTCGTGCCGCTGGTCCTCCCGTTCCCCGCGTGGCGGATAGCCCCGGTTGCGCACTGTTCAAGTCGCGCAGCAGGCTCTTGAAGCCAAAGTGTTCATACAGCTTGCGCAGTTGCGCATCGTCCTGCGGCGGTGCGATCAGCCCGTCGTAGCGCACCGGCAGGGGCACATCGCCTTTCACCGTGACCAGCCGCCGGCCCTGCGGCAACCAGTCCAGCGCAGCGCGCAGGTTATCGCCGACCACGCCCTTGATCTTGCCGGCATGGGCGATCAAATTGTCCAGCGTGCCGTATTCGGTGAGCCATTTCACCGCGGTCTTGGGGCCGCACTTGGCCACGCCGGGCACATTGTCCACCGCGTCGCCCACCAGCGTCAGGTAATCGACGATGCGTTCCGGCGGTACGCCGAATTTGCTGTTCACCCCGGCGATATCCAGCGTTTCGTTGCTCATCGTGTTGACCAGGATCACGCGCTCGTTGACCAGCTGCGCGAGGTCCTTGTCGCCGGTGGCAATCACGCAGCGTATGCCGTCCTGCGCCTGTTGCGCCAGCGTGGCAATCACGTCGTCGGCCTCGACGCCGTCGATCATCAGGATATTCCAGCCCGAGGCGGCGATGGCCTGGTGCAGCGGTTCGATCTGCGCAGCCAGGTCTTCGGGCATGGAAGGCCGGTGGGCCTTGTATTCCGGAAACCAGTCGTCGCGAAAGGTTTTGCCCTTGGCATCGAACACGCACGCGCTATAATCGGCCGGGTAATCGTGGCGCAGCTTGCGCAGCATGTTGAGCACGCCGTGGATCGCGCCGGTGGGTTCGCCCTGCGGGCTGCGCAGATCCGGCATGGCATGGAAGGCCCGGTACAGAAACGACGAGCCGTCAACCAGCAATAAGGTTTTATCGAAATTCACTTGTATACTTTCATCAGCCTATAATTTTTTGCCGGGGGAATTCCATGAGCATACCGTCCAAACTGACCAAATCTACGATACCTGAAGCGTGGAATTCCAAAGAGGCCTGGCGCGTGTTCGGCATTATGTCAGAGTTTGTATCTGCCACCGACCGGCTGAGCCAGATCCATCCCGCCGTAAGCATCTTCGGCAGCGCGCGCACCAGGCCGGATCAGCCCAATTACCTGCTGACCGAGCAAATCGCGCGCCTGCTTTCCGATGCGGGCTTCTCGGTCATTTCCGGCGGCGGCCCAGGCATCATGGAGGCGGCCAACAAGGGTGCGTTTTACGGCAATTCGCCCAGCGTCGGGCTGAATATCCAGTTGCCGCACGAACAGGTCGGCAATCCCTACCAGAACATCAGCCAGACCTTTCACCATTTCTTCGCGCGCAAAGTGATGTTCGTGAAATTTGCCAGCGCCTACGTGGTCATGCCGGGCGGTTTCGGCACGCTGGACGAATTGATGGAAGCGCTGACGCTGGTGCAGACCGGCAAGACGCGGCGCATCCCGATCATTCTGGTTGGCACACAATTCTGGGGTGGCATGCTGGACTGGTTCCGCACCGCTTTGCTGGATGAGCAGGTTATCAGTCCCGAGGATCTGGATTTGATCCAGCTTATCGATGAGCCCCAGGCCGTCGTTGACGCGATTTTCAAGCACTACGAAACGCGCGGATTCCAGCCTTCCGAAGCGGAGCGCGAAAAGCAGCTTTATTTGTAATATGCATAAGCTATCGGCATGGGGAAGGATAAGCCGCAGTTATCCGGGCTGGGCCGAAGAGGGAGGGCAGGGTGCCATGCATCAACTCGCACAGACTCGCCGCGCATCGGCTAAAATGGGCATCTCTCATACCCTGAAGACCATCCCGATGCGCCTACTCTTATTGTTGCTACTGAGCGGTTGTTCTGTTGCCGCATTTGCCGAACAACCGGCACCCGGCAAACTTGAGCACTTGCCGCCGCCTCCAGAAATGAACAATTCTGCTGCAGGCCAACCCGAGGTCACCATCACCAAGGAAAAAGTGCAAACCGTCGAGGAATATCGCGTCGGCGGAAGGCTGTACATGATCAAGATCATCCCCAAGATAGGCAAGCCCTATTACCTGGTTGACGACCGTGGTGACGGCAAATTTTCGCGCCAGGACAGCCTCGATTCCGGCGTGCGCCCGCCCCAGTGGGTCATACACCGCTTTTAAAATGGCGGTTTTCACCAACGTATCCGAAGCCGACCTGACGGCCTGGCTGGGCGATTATTCTCTCGGTCAATTGCTGGAATTGCAGGGCATTGCGTCCGGCATCGAGAACACCAACTATTTCGTCACCACCAGTAACGGCCGCTTCGTACTCACGCTGTTCGAGATACTCGGCGCCGACGAACTGCCTTTCTACCTGAATCTGATGGCGCACCTGGCACGACATGGCATTCCCTGCCCCAATCCGGTGGCAAACCGCTCGAATCAGTTTCTGGGCACGCTGAACGGCAAACCCGCCTGCATCGTCAGCCGTTTGAGCGGCAAATCCGTCACCGCGCCGGGCAGCGCACAGTGTGCCGCGATCGGCGCGATGCTCGGGCAGATGCACATTGCCGGCCAAAGTTTTTTGCAGAACATGCCGAATCCGCGCGGTGCGGCATGGCGCGCGGCAACGACTCCGCAAGTCCGGCCTTTTCTGAATGCGGGCCAGGCGGCATTACTGGAGAGCGAAGTTGCGCTGCACGCGCAACAGGATTGGTCGCCGTTGCCGCAAGGCGTGATTCACGCCGACCTGTTTCGGGGTAATGTTCTGCTGGAAGATATTCGCATCGGCGGCCTGATCGATTTTTATTTCGCCTGCAGCGATGCGCTGCTCTACGACGTTGCGATCACCGCGAACGACTGGTGCACCAATCCCGACGGCACGATAGATGTTGAAAGGACACAGGCATTGCTGCGCGCCTACCATGAAGTGCGCCCGCTGCTGGATAGCGAACGAAGTGCCTGGCCGCTAATGTTGCGTGCCGCCGCGCTGCGCTTCTGGTTGTCGCGCTTGTTCGACAAGTACCTGCCGCGTGACGGCGAATTGATCAACGCGCACGACCCCGGCCACTTCGAGCGCATTTTGAAGCATCACATTGCTCCGGCACAGCCAGTCTGGCTGCAACAAGGAGGCGCCAACAAATCATGATGGAACCGCGACGCTTGCCGGCAGGTCAAGGCTGGGAATGGATCAAGCACGGCTTTGCGCTCTTTCTCAAGGCGCCACTGCTGTGGATCGTATTGCTGTCTATCTGCATGGTCACTGCAATAGCAGTATCCACCGTGCCGATTGTGGGTCCACCATTGGTTAGCCTGTTGATGCCCGCGGTATTGGTGGGTTTGATGGCCGGCTGCCGTGCACTTAGCCAGGGCGAAGAGCTGGAACTGGCACATCTGCTCAGCGGTTTCAAACGGCACACTTCCCAACTGGTTACGCTGGGCGGCATTGCGCTGGTCGGCCAATACCTGATACTCGGCTTGATGATGGCGGTTGGGGGCTCCACGCTGGTGGATGTGCTGATGAGCAATCAGCCGCCAACCGATACCGGCGTGATGGTGTCTGCTTTGGCCGGAACCGGTTTTGCGATACTGATAGGCGTTGTGTTGTTCAGCTTGCTGATCATGGCGATGCAGTTCGCACCGATGCTGGTGTACTTCCGCAATGTTCCGCCGTTGCAGGCGATGAAACTAAGTTTGCGCGCTTTTCTTTACAACGTGCTGCCGATGCTGCTGTATGGCATAACGTTCGCGTTTCTATCGATGCTCGCCAGTATGCCGGTTATGCTGGGTTGGCTGGTATTGTTGCCGCTGGTATTCACCACGCTCTACGCCTGCTACAACGACATATTTCCCCCGCTGCAGGCAACCGTGAGCCCCACGCCACAAGACGATATATTCAAGAGCGACGAATCGACGTTCAAGTAGCGCGTATTTGCAGGCAGGAGCGGGCCATGTTTGTGAATATCGCGGGCATGGCCCGCTCCTACAGGGCTGTCAGTTTCGCATATTCCAATGCCAGCCACTTCACGCCGGATTTGCGAAAATTCACCTGCACGCGGGCATCCGCGCCACTGCCTTCCAGGTCCACGATCATGCCTTCACCGAATTTTGTGTGGAACACCGCCTGGCCGCTGCGCCAGCCGGAAGCGCCGGCGGCAGACTGCGCCGGCACGTCGCGCGGCGGCGAAAACGGCTGGGCAAACTCGTTGCGCCGGGGTATCGCCGGTGTGATCCAGTGCAGCAGGTTGTCCGGCAGCTCGCGCAAAAAACTCGATGCCATGCTGTAACTTGCCTGTCCGTGCAACATCCGCCGTTGCGCAAAGGTAAGGTAAAGACGGCGGCGCGCGCGGGTGATCGCAACATACATCAGGCGGCGTTCTTCATCCAGGCCGCCGTCCACGTTCTGGCTGTTCTGGTGCGGAAACAGGCCTTCCTCCAGGCCGGTGATGAACACGGTGTGGAATTCCAGTCCCTTTGCGGCATGCACGGTCATCAGGTGCAGCGCATCATCCTGGTCGCCGGCCTGGTGTTCGCCCGCTTCGAGCGAGGCGTGTGACAGAAAGGCGGTCAGGCTGTCGTCCTCGTTTTCGTGCACGAACAGCGTCGCCGCGTTGACCAACTCGTTCAGGTTTTCCAGGCGCTCCTCCGCCTCGCGCTTCTTCGCGCCGGTCTCGTTACTGTAATGCGCGATCAGTCCGCTTTGTTCCAGCACATGGTCGATAATCTCGGGGAGCGGGAGGGTGGCGCCGGAGGCGCCGGGCACACCCCGGCCTGCCCCTGTGTCAATTCCGTCCAGCCTTTGGCTGGTAACGGATTGCCTGACTTTGTTATGCGGGTGAAGCGGCAGTTCACGTGTCGCATTGCGCAATGCTTCGATCATCGCAACGAAAGCCGAGACCTTGCCGCCCGCCCGGGCGGCGGCATCCCAAAGCGTCGTCGAATTCATCCGCGCCGTTTCCTGCAGCTGCTCGATGCTGCGCGCGCCGATGCCGCGCGTCGGGAAGTTGATGATGCGCAGCAGCGCGTTGTCGTCGTCGGTGTTTTCCATCAGGCGCAGGTAAGCCAGCGCGTGCTTGATCTCCTGCCGTTCGAAAAAGCGCAGCCCGCCGTAGACGCGGTACGATAATCCGGCGGAAACCAGCGCATGCTCAAGCACCCGCGATTGCGCATTGGAACGGTACAGCAATGCGATCTCCCTGAGATTGATCCCCTCGCTTTTCAACTGCTGAATCTCGCTGACGATGAAACCCGCCTCTTCGACATCGGTCGGCGCCTCGTACACGCGCAATGGCTCGCCGCCATTTTCCGAGGTCCACAGGTTCTTGCCGAGACGGTTGCGGTTGCGGCTGATCAGCGCATTCGCGGCATCGAGAATGTTGGCGTGCGAGCGGTAGTTCTGTTCCAGCTTGATGACGTTCTCGACATGAAAATCGCGCGTCAACTCCTGCATGTTGCCGACATTTGCGCCGCGAAATGCATAGATGGACTGGTCGTCGTCCCCGACCGCGAACAGCGCGTTGTCTTTCCCGGCCAGCAGTTTCAGCCATTGGTATTGCAGCTTGTTGGTGTCCTGGAACTCGTCCACCAGTATGTGCCTGAAGCGTTCCTGGTAATGCTCGCGGATGGCCGCGTTGCGTGTCAGCAGCTCGTAGCAGCGCAGCAGCAATTCGGAAAAATCCACCACGCCTTCGCGCTGGCATTGCGCGTCGTACTCGGCAAACACTTCCACCTTGCGCCGCGTGTAGGGATCGTAGGCTTCAACCTCGTGCGCGCGCAGGCCCTGTTCCTTGCTGCCGCTGATGAAGTTCTGCATCTCGCGCGGCGGGTATTTTTCGTCGTCGACGTTCATCGCCTTCATCAGGCGCTTGATCGCGGAAAGCTGGTCGCCGCTGTCGAGTATCTGGAAGGTCTGCGGCAGGTTCGCATCGCGGTGATGCGCGCGCAGCATGCGGTTGCACAGTCCGTGGAA
>DATKVR010000124.1:0-17668 GCA_035529955.1 Gallionella sp. | reverse complement strand
GGTATCGTTCTTCTCGGGTGAGGTGTGTGTAGTTCATTTGTGTAATTTCGACTGGCTGGTCAAAGGACACCGATGCTACCGCATCCCGCCCACCTGACCTGCGTTAATCAAAATTGCACTTCATCCTAGAATCCGCCATATAAGAAATGACTAGACTTTGCCGTAACAGGTTGGAAACAGTCATGTACCCCACCCTTATTCTGCAATTCAAAAGGAAGATAGTCTATGCAAACGCTGATCAAGAATGGCCAAATTGTGCCTGATGAATGGAAGACCCTCACTCTGACAAAGGGCGATACGCCGCAAAACGTAAGATTGCCGATAGGTCCGGTGCTGGTACCGCTTTCGGTATGGCAGGCGCGTCGCGTCGAACTGATATATCGGGAATATGAACACGGCTGGCCGCTCGGTGTCTGGCTGGCCGCCGAACAAGGTCCTGAGTCGATCGAGCACGATACTGATGACTTCACCGTGATTGGCATCGCGTTTGACAAATTTACCGATGGCAAAAGCTATGCGACTGCCAGACTGTTGCGCGAACGCTACGGCTACAAGGGTGAATTGCGCGCGATCGGCGATGTGCCGCGCGAAAGATTGTCCTACCAGCATCAGGTCGGGCTTGATGCATTTGCCATACCCGCCAACCATAAATCCAAGCCTGTCCGGTACAGTCTGCTTGACTTTGGCGCTGCCAGGCAGGCGGCCCGGCAACTTGTCGTGGCCGCCGGCTGACCCAACTCAAATCACAACCGGGCCGTGATAATCCTCGTCATTGTCTTTGGCCCGCGTAGCAGCGGAAGAAATATTTGCCATTTGCCGTTCATGGTCTGATTGAACTTGCAGCAGGGTCACGACACAATCGCCAAGACTGTCGTATTGATCATGACCGGTGCCATATTGCTCCGTCCCGGAATAAAAGAACTGGCAACGGAAACGTTCGGCAGCCACTTTGCACACCACGAATTGCGCACCGCGCTCCGACCAATAAATCGTGGGGTACAAAGTCAGTTCATCGGAAAGTTTATCAGGCTGCAATTCGCTGTCCGCCAATTGCATAGGTACCAGCTTACCGTAACGCCCGTACAATTTGCCCGAAACAAGTTTGTGTTCTGCATCGGTAAAATCAGGGATAGTTTGGGTCATCTGGTGTTTCGAAAATATGGAAGTAGCAAAGGAAAGCCCTGAAAATACGGGAGGGGGTTGAGGGCTTGCTACGTTTGCGCCCAGGGCAAGCCTTCAAATCGCCAACCATTGTGGGAATTCCTGTGGTGCCCGTCATCCAGATCGCCCTCGAATCCGTGCAACACGTTGTACACTTCTGCCAGCCCGGCTTTTTCCAGAGCCAATCCGGCATCAATCGAGCGACGGCCGGAACGGCAGATCAGCACGACCGGGCGATTCGCGCTGGCGGCCTTTTTCACGTGCGAAACAAAATGGGGGTTGATGTCCCATTCCGGACCATCAACCCAGGGGATCAGGATTGACCCCTTGGGATGACCGACAAACATGTGCTCCATTTCGCTGCGCACGTCAATAAATACCGCCTCGGGATTGGCCTGCAGGAATTCATGTGCTTGTTTGGGTGTCAGGTGTTGCATGGTGTGCTCCAAAACTGGATCGGCTCGGGGTGTGATGCCAAGCGAGATGATAAACCCGACACTGTTGCCAGTCTATAACCATCGACTTGGTTGGTGTCTTATATCAACTTAGTCGAATGGCTAGTAGTTTAATCAGCGGAGAGTGGAGGCAGAAAATCGTCCATCGCGCATGAAACGCAAAGGACGCAATGAATATTTCTTCCGTTCGGCGATCTTTTTCAGCCGTTCAGGCTGAATGATATACCCGTCCAGACCGGCTTGTTTCAGGCTGCTGCAATAAGCAACCGACATCAGTTGCGAGTAGTACACCACCGGTGAGGCCAATTTGGTGCCTTTCTTTTTATTGATCTCGGACTGGTAGACATCAACTTTGGCGTGGCACAACTGGCAGGGCGTGACGATCATTTCGGCGCCGTGATCATAGGCTGATTCGACGATGTCGCGGATTTGTTTCTGCGATTTTTACGGATCGAAAAAAGCCAGTACACCGCCGCAGCAGGTTATTTCCCGCTCAAAGCCGGTAGATCGTCGATTTACACTCTTCCCCGTATGCCTCGCGCACATATCCTGCATATCGAGTTCGATCGCGCCGTATTTGCAGGCCGATTGGGCTTTTTCGCCATCAGCAGTACCGATGATGGACGGGCGGGCACATATTGCATCGGTAGGACATCGTGTGCGGCAGGCAGGCCGCCCTGGTTTGGCCGGACCGTATTCATAGGGATTGTCTATTTCCGCTTCGACCGCAGTGGCACAGTCACCGCAGGCGGTGCAGTTGGTGTTGACGTAGCGCGGGGACAATTTCAGTGTCACCGCATAGTCACCGCGTTGACCGCCCACCCAACCACTTTGTCATGGCCATTACGCGAATATTGCGGTTACCCTTCAGGCGACGCAGGTTGATTTCCAGCCCGCAGATGGGATGGCACATTTTGGAAAAGTAGCGGTACAGCAACGCAGTGCGCCCGCCCAAGGTTGGATTACGCTCAATGAGTAATCACCTGCTTGCCGCATTCGGCGGCTTCAAGTGCCGCGGTCATGCCGCCTATCCCACCCCCGCAACCAGATTGGCCTGGTCGGTTGAAATTGAAGTCGTCACGCGAACCTTCTTTGGATTTATTATCTTAGCGGTGAATCTGAATTGTACAAGCTTTGGGCATAGTCAATGTTTCAGCGTGTGAATCTCGAATGTCATGTCACTCAAATCGCCCATGATCCAGGTAAACGCCTCATCCACATTGGGTGCACCGATGCCGGAAACCGATCCCGGATTGACCAGCAGGGTATGTCCGCCCTTGATGTTGGGCTGCCTGATGATCTCAGCGACATGGCTGTGACCGCAACATACCAGATCAAAATCTCCTGTGCAGGCCATACCCCGCCCATAATGAGGGTAGTGGGTTGCAAAGATGCGCCGTCTGCCAAATTCCAGCTCGGCATCATGGCCATGGTACGTGAGCATCCCGCCGGACTTTGCCATCAATCTTTGCATTGCAATTTGATCGCCGAGATTGTTGCCGTGCACAACATGAAGCGGAATGCCCAGTTTGATGGATGCACGCAACGTATTCGCTCCGATCAGGTCACCACAATGGATAACAGCTTGGGCCCCGTTCGCCTGTGCTTCGGCGATGGCTGCCGCAAGAGGATCTGCACGGTCATGACTATCGGAAACGATGCAGATTTTCATTGTATGATTTCGTGTTCCCGAAACAGCCAAGTATTGATTGCTAAAGCAGAATGCTTATGTTTACCGACGGGTTTATTAAACCTGTTGAGCGGTTTTACTGTCTATACCCATTCTGGGCTAGCGTTGATATAACCCGAATGAGGGGTATACTCTGACATGTGCCAAGCCGAGCAATAAGCAACGATGAATATCGCTTCTGATAAGCGCAAGAATTCGGCATATTGTATAAGAAATTTCGCAATCCGGAATGGTCCTGACAACCATTGCCGATACTAAAGCCATTTTATTAAGCAAATTGTAAAATCTATGGGCAAAAATACAAACAGCTTGAAGAATTCCGAACACGCGGATTTTTTGTGGGCCGATGATTTTCATTTCATTCCCCCAAAAAATGGCGAGGTTATCGCTTCAAGTGAAACACTTGAACTTGCGGCCTCCCGTACGGGCAATTTCAAACCTGTCGTTGAAAAATTGCTCGAAACCCTTATCATCAATGCACATGCGGCATCTGGAGTCGCTCGTATACTTCCGACTCATGGCCAGACACATCAATTGTTCAGCTCGGTCGGCTTGCCAGCGGAGTTACTCAAGCTTGGCAGCGACCTCGAACTGAATTGTGAAACAAGCTGCAACGCATCCATCGGCCGGGGTATTCATACTACCGACCTGACTACATGCAAGAAACGTCAAGTTTGCCGCAATGTGGGTTGCCAGATTAAATCGTTGATCACTGCGCCAATTGAGAGCCGCAACCCATCGAAAAATCCTATCGGAATGATTACCCTGTTTTTCTGCGAACCTCAGGGACCGTTTGAGGATCTTTCCAAAACGGTTCTGTCATTCGCAGACCTGCTAAGCACACTCATTGAACACAATCAGTCAACTCGCGAGGTTAGACGGTCCGAGCTGATCGCCGAGCGGCAATCTATCGCCAACGAGATTCATGATTCCCTGGCGCAATCGCTGGCATATACTCGGATTCGCACAAGTTTGCTGCTCGAATCCATACGAACGCAAAATGCAAGCATGATTACCAAGTACGCGCACGATATCGACGATTCTTTGGAAAGCAGCCAAAAAACCGTGCGGGAACTGATTACAGATTTTCGCTGCTCCGTAGACCCCTCCGGACTTCTGCATGCTTTGCAGGGCATTGTAGAAGAATTCCGCCACCGAAATGGCATTACGCTCGAATATATCAATCTGGTAGCCAACCTCGAATTACCGCTTGAATATGAAATCCAGGTGTCCCATATTGTGCAAGAGGCGCTGGCGAACATCGCCAAACATTCTGGCGCGACCCACGCCCGATTGGTGGTTGATCTATCCTACAATTACTATGTATTCACCATTGATGATAACGGCAGCGGCGGTTGCACCTTTACACCCGTTGAAGGACACTATGGCATGAGGATCATGCGCGAACGTGCCCAACGTATCGGCGGTGAAATAAAAGTTGAAAGCTCCGAGAATACTGGCACCCGCGTGCGGTTAATTTTCCCTGAGCCCATGTCAGACTGGAGAGAAGTGAATGAATGAAAAGTTAAAAGTCGTTCTGGTAGACGATCAAAACTTGTGCCGCAGCGGACTCAGTGAACTGCTTGCCAACTGCTATGGCTTTGCTGTACTTGGCGCAACCGGCAGTATTGAGGGATTGCGTGTGTTATTGAATGAAGAACCCGATCTTTTGGTGATGGATTTGCGCATGAAGCCGCTGGATGGGTTGACCATGCTAGAGCAGATACGCAAAGAAGGTTGCTCGACACCAGCCGTTATTCTGACCATGAGCGATTCTGAAACCGATCTCGCGAACGCGATACGCGCAGGCGTGCGGGGCTATCTGCTCAAAGACATGGCGCCGGAAGATGTGGTAGATGCCATCCGGCGGGTTGCGGCTGGCGAACTGGTCGTCGCACCGACCATGACGATCAAAATGATCGAGATGTTGCGCGGAGAGCAACCGGGGGATGAACCCAAGAACTCTCTCAAGCTGCTCACAGATCGCGAGCGCGAGATACTGCAGTTGCTGTCGCGCGGAGAAAGCAACAAAGCCATCGCTCAAACACTTTCCATCAGCTATGACACCGTAAAACAGCATGTACGTCATATCCTGACCAAACTCAACTTATCCTCAAGAGTCAAAGCCGCTGTGCTTTTCACTGTCGAACAACAAGCGCAAAGCAGCAACGAAGACAATTAGTTTGGCTAATACACTCCAATTGGTGTAATGCGAACATAACCGATAATCAGAAAGAGTTAGACCCCCTCACTTGATTCAGCGTAATTCAGAACATGTCCTGCAATCAAGATTGCCGATTTAAGCCTTGACATCGATGTGAACGCCGATAGTTTTGCCAGCATCGATATTTTGACCATGCGGCGCCTGTAAAGACTGTAAAGCCTGCTGTTGTTTCTGAGCATCGAGTGCCTTTTGGGCTTGCTGGACTTGCTGAAAGTGTTTGGCCTGTTGTGATTGCTTGTATTGCAGCGCAAGTTTATCCTGCTGACTTTGATTCGTTTGCTGCAACGGTAACGCAACACCAGCGCTGGAACTGATTGGGTTCATAGCCATGATAATTCCCTCTATGATATTCAAATATTGCCATCCTGATGTGCTAATCGTACCCCCAACCCGAACTAAGGTAAAGCGTCAGATCATCCTTCCGTCATCTTTCAGAAGCACGAGACTCACCATGTAATTCGGCCAGTAAGTTGATATTTTTTAAGTGGGGGAGGTAGCACCCTTAAATCCGAATATAAAAAACTGGCCTGACTATTTATTAATGAGCATAAAGTCAACGAGGTCGATCAACTTATATCGGCGGATAGTGCTTAAATTGGCAACAACAAATAAAGTTTTGTTATACAGCGAGCAGTGAAATGACTTCTTTGATTTCGTGACGAAGCGTGTCGATATTCAAACCGTTCGCCTTCTGTTTTGGTTGGTTTTCAGCCTGATTCTGATGATCAAGCAGGTTGCGCGCACCACTGATCGTAAAACCCTGCCCGTACAATAAATCTCGAATGTGCCGTATCAGCATCACTTCATGGTGTTGATAGTATCGCCGGTTACCGCTACGCTTGACCGGTTTTAGCTGTGTAAATTCCTGCTCCCAGTAACGCAACACATGCGCTTTGACTCCGCACAATTCGCTTACCTCACCAATGGTGAAGTAACGCTTTGCGGGAATCGGGGGAAGTTCTGAGTTAGGCTTGTGGTTTTCCATGATAGGACTTTTCAACCATGGTCTTCAATTTCTGGCTGGGATGAAAGGTCACGACACGGCGCGCGGTAATCGGTATTTCTTCGCCGGTCTTGGGATTGCGTCCGGGACGCTGGGGTTTGTCGCGCAGTTGAAAATTGCCGAAACCGGACAGCTTTACGCTCTGACCCTGTTCCAGTTGCAAACGGATTTCCTCAAAAAATGCTTCCACCATATCTTTGGCCTCACGCTTGTTAAGGCCCACTTTCGCGAACAGCTGATCGGCCAGTTCGGCTTTGGTTAATGTCGTCGTCATATTCCTCCCTTATTCCAATCCCCTATAACGGGAACCGCTTCAAATACATATCACATTCGTAACTGCGCACCGTTTTTTTGCAGGATTTCCACTAGCTGCGCGATGCTTGGATCAATTTCAGACTCCGAGAGTGTCTTCTGAGTATCTTGTAACAACACACGGAATGCAAGGCTTTTTTTGCCTTGTTCCACACCTTTTCCGCGATACACATCGAACAGAGTCAGCTCTGCCACATAGGGTGCGGATAGATGCTGCATCGCATCAAGCAAGGACTGCGCCGTCACTCCCTCGTCGACCACTACCGCCAGATCACGGCGCACCGGCAGGAATTTGGGGATCTCGCTCATCAGCGGAACTTGGGCCTGTGTCAGCGCGCCGAGTTCGAGTTCGAACCACATGCAGGCCTGGGCGAAGCCATATTGCTGCTGCCAGTGCGGGTGCAATTCACCCAACCATCCGGCCATCTGCTCGCCACAGAAAATCTGCGCAGAGCGTCCGGGATGCAGCGCAGGGTGGGTTGCGGCAACAAAGCGCAACGTCCGGGGGGCGAACAATGCTTCGACATCCGCTTTCACATCAAAAAAGTCCACCGGTCTGGCGGCCACACCCCATTGTTCCGGTTGGGCTTCGCCATGGCACAACCCGGATAATCGCTGGGTCTGGACATAGTTATCGTCTACCTTGGCAAAACATGCGCCAACCTCGAACAGTCGTACGCGGGACTGCTTGCGGTTCAGATTGAAGCGCAACGCGCCGACCAGACCGCCGATCAAACTGCTGCGCATCACGGCCAGATTGCTGGCAATCGGATTTTGCAACGCGACAGGATGCTCGTTTCCGCACAGCTCGCGCTCGACCTGCGCTTCCAGGAAGGAATAACTCACGATCTCCTGGTAATCGCGGGCCACCAGCAATTTCTGGATATGGGTCAATGGGCGCTGAAACTCGCTGCAGGGCAATATGGTCAAGGCGGCTTGCGGCGCCAGAGCGGGAATATTGTCATAGCCGTGCAGGCGCGCCAGTTCTTCGATCAGGTCGGCTTCGATGGACAGGTCAAAGCGGAAGCTCGGCGGCGTCACCCGGAAATCATCGCCGTTCGCGGTGAAGTCGAATTGCAGTCGCTTGAACAGGGTTGCGATCTGCTGGTTATCCAGCGCTATGCCGAGTACACGCGCGACACGCGAGCGGCGCAAAGCTATCGGGGCACGCACCGGCAACTGGCCGAGCACCTCGCTGATCGCGCCGGCGCTGCCGCCGCAGATTTCCAGCAGCAATTGTGTGGCGCGTTCCAGGGCCTGACGGGTCCCGGCAAAATCCACCCCACGCTCGAAACGGAATGAAGAGTCGGTCGCCAACCCGAAACGGCGCGCCCTGCCGGCGATCGCATCGGGATGAAAAAAGGCACTTTCCAGGAATACGTCTTGTGTGCTGGTTTCCACGCCGCTGCCCTGCCCGCCCATGATGCCGGCCAGCGCCAGCACCCTGGCATCATCGGCGATGACCAGCACGTCTTCGTCCAGTTCGACGTTCTGTTCGTTGAGCAAGGTCAGCGCTTCGCCCCTGCGTGCCCTGCGCACCGTGATTCCGCCGGACAGCCTGGCCACATCGAAGGCATGCATCGGCTGCCCCATCTCCAGCATCACGTAGTTGGTGATGTCCACCACGGCGCTGATACCGCGCAGGCCGCTACGCTCCAGACGGCGCAACATCCAGGCCGGAGTCACCGCGGCCGCATTCACGCCGTGTATCAGACGCCCGCAATATAACGGGCAAGCCGATGTATCCGATACTTTGACCGGCAATTGCTCGGACAAGGTGACCGGCTGTGTCCGGATATCCAGCGGTTTGAGTTCGCTGCCAGTCAGTGCCGCGACTTCACGCGCGATGCCAACCATGCCGGAACAATCGCTGCGGTTGGGCGTCAGCTTCAGCGTGAACAGCTTGTCATCCAGCTCCAGATACTCGCGCAGCGTTTTGCCAACCGGCGCATCGCCGGGCAGCAACCACAGCCCATCGCTTTCGACAGCCAGGCCCAGCTCCTTTTCAGCGCACAACATGCCGAACGATTCGACATTGCGCACCTTGGCCTGCTTGATGACAAAGTTGCCGGGCAGCACCGCACCGATACGTGCGCAGGGCACTTTCACTCCGACCGCAACATTCGCCGCACCGCACACGATATTCAGCGGAACTGCTTCGCCGACATTCACCTGGCAAACATTCAGGCGGTCCGCATTGGGATGCCTGGCCACTTCCAGCACCTCAGCCACCACCACATTATTGAATGCGGGCGCGACCGGCTCCAGCGCCTCGACTTCAAGGCCCGCCATGGTCAGCACATGACCCAGGGCCTCGCTGGACAGGTCGGGATTTACCCAGGTTCTTAACCAATTCTCAGAAAACTTCACTGGACACCTCTAGAAATCATTACGAGCAAGCCAGAGTGCAAGTAGCCGCGCATAACCAGCGACTTGCCCGCATGCGGGCGTAGTCGAATGGCTAGGAGTTGCATCAGTGAATGACGAGACATACCTGATAGGTAGGCGATGATTGAACGAGCACGCGGCGCGGCAACCGGGCTGCACAGTAGATTTATTGATGTGTCCATATCAGTTGAATTGCTTGAGAAAGCGCAAGTCGCTCTCATAAAACAGCCGCAGATCGTTCACGCCGTAGCGCAACATCGCCAGGCGCTCCACACCCAGGCCAAACGCGAACCCGAGATATTTTTCGCTGTCGATATTGACGTGCTTCAGCACGTTGGGATGCACCATGCCGCAGCCGCCGATTTCCAGCCAACCGCCGTTCCAGCTCATGTCCATTTCGGCAGACGGCTCGGTAAACGGGAAAAATGAGGGGCGGAAACGCACCTGCAAATCGTCCTGTTCGAAGAAGCGCTGCAGAAAATCCTGGACCACGCCCTTGAGATTGGCAAAACTGATGTGTTCATCGACCCACAGACCTTCCACCTGATGGAACATCGGGGAATGCGTGGCATCGGAATCGACCCGGTATACCCGGCCGGTGGAGATGATCTTCAACGGCGGCTGATGATCTTCCATGTAGCGGACCTGCACCGGTGAAGTATGGGTGCGCAATACGTTCTGCGGATCGATGTAAAAAGTATCGTGCATGGCACGCGCCGGATGATTTTGCGGGATGTTCAGCGCAGTGAAGTTGTAAAAATCGCTTTCGATCTCCGGACCGGATGCGGTCGCAAAACCCAGCGAGTGGAACAGCTGTTCGATGCGCTCCAGCGTGCGTGTCACCGGATGCAGGCCCCCGCCCCTGATACCGCGCCCCGGCAACGTCACATCCAGGGATTCTGCTGCCAGTTTTTGCGCCAGTTTGTTTTGCTGCAACGCGTCGCGGCGCTGCTGCAAGGCGGCTTCGATACCCTGTTTGACCTGGTTGATGCGCGCGCCTGCAGCGGGACGCTCTTCCGCAGACAGCTTGCCCAATCCTTTCAGCAATACCGTCAGGCTGCCCTCTTTGCCCAGATAGCGCGCTTTGACCTGCTCCAGCTCGGCCTCGTCGCTGATCAGCGCGAACTGCTGCAAAGCCTGGTCGAGAATTTGTTGTAGTTCTTCCATCCCAAACACCAGAATAATCGGTCACAAATAACACCAAAGAAACTACGGAAACAAAAAAGGAGGCTTGCCGCCTCCTTTTTATTTCAGCGCAGGTGCTTAAACGCCAAGGCCGGCTTTGGCTTGCACCACGAACTGTGCAAAAGCTGCCTTGTCAAACACAGCGATGTCGGACAGTACCTTGCGATCGACTTGAATCGAGGCTTTCTTCAGCCCGTTCATGAATACACTGTATGTCATGCCTTGCTCGCGTGCTGCCGCATTGATACGCGCGATCCACAAGGTGCGGAACTGGCGCTTCTTTTGACGACGATCACGGTAAGAATATTGCCCCGCCTTCATTACCGCCTGTTTGGCGATACGGTAGACATTTTTGCGACGGCCGCGATAACCCTTGGCCAGGTCCAGAATTTTCTTGTGACTTGCGCGTGCGACTACTCCACGTTTTACTCTTGGCATGATCTGCTCCTTATGCGTAAGGCATCATGGCGCGAACCGATGCTTTGTTGGTTGCGTGGACTTCAGTGGTACCGCGCAATTGGCGTTTGCACTTGGTGGTTTTCTTGGTCAGGATATGACGTTTGAATGCACTTGCGCGCTTGATGCTGCCGCCAGCGCGAACGACGAAGCGCTTTTTTGCTCCGCTTTTGGTTTTCATCTTAGGCATGATTCTTCCTTTAAGTTGTGGCGGTAGGTGTTTTCCTGTGGAAAAGCTTGATACCCATACACCACTTTTTATTGGGACTTTTTGCTGCATCAATCCGACCGTCCCTTTGCTGTCGAATCAACAATTATTCAATCCGCCCGGCTTTGTTTTGTTCAGCCCGGCTTTTTGCTCGGCTTTGGCGACAATACCATCACCATCTGCCGGCCTTCCATCTTCGGAAACTGCTCGACTACACCGTAGTCCACCAAGTCAGCCCTGACGCGCTCGATCAGGCGCATACCGATCTCCTGATGGGCCATTTCACGACCACGAAAACGCAGCGTGACTTTGGTTTTGTCGCCATCACCCAGAAATTTGATCAAATTGCGCAACTTGATATTGTAGTCACCTTCGTCGGTATTCGGACGAAACTTGATTTCCTTTATCTGCACCTGCTTTTGCTTCTGCCTGGCTTCATGCAGCTTCTTGCTTTCGGCATATTTGAATTTACCAATGTCCATGATGCGACAAACGGGTGGGTCCGCTAACGGCGAAATTTCCACCAAATCCAACTCTGCTTCATCGGCCATACGCAATGCTTCTGTGATGGTCACGATCCCCAGGGGCTCTTTTTCGACACCAATGAGTCGCACCTGCGGTGCGGTAATCATCTCATTCATGCGCTGCGATTTATCTTGTGCTATTGCAATATCTCCACTTAAACAATACTTAAGCCGTGTTACCCGGTTTTAATTTCGGTTTTCAGCCGTTGAAGCAGAGCTTCAAACGTCATCTGTCCGAGATCCTCACCACTGCGGGTACGCACGGCCACCAAATTTCCTGCTACTTCCTTGTCACCGATAATCAGCTGATAAGGTAATTTCTGCAAGCTATGTTCGCGTATTTTATAGGTAATCTTCTCATTACGCAAATCCAGTTGTATACGCAGTCCGGCAGCCCGCAATTTATGCGCGACCCGGGTCACATATTCTTCCTGCGCCTGCGAGATATTCATCAGCACCAGTTGCACCGGCGACAGCCACAACGGGAACGCACCGGCGTGGTGCTCGATCAGTATGCCGATAAAGCGTTCCATCGATCCCAGTATGGCGCGATGCAGCATCACCGGGGGTTTGCGGCTGTTGTCCTCATCGACGAATTCTGCACCCAGACGCACCGGCAGGTTGAAATCGAGCTGGATCGTGCCGCATTGCCACATCCTGCCCAGGCTGTCTTTCAGCGTGAACTCGACCTTGGGGCCATAGAACGCGCCCTCGCCCGGCAACACATCATATGCCAGATTGTTTTGCTTCAGGGCTGAAGCCAGACCGGCCTCGGCCTTGTCCCAGGTCTCATCCGAACCGACCCGTTTTTCCGGGCGGGTGGACAGCTTGACCAGCACCTCAGTGAAGCCGAAATCACGATACACCTCGTTCAACATCACGATGAACTTCGACACCTCGGGCTGCACCTGCTGTTCGGTGCAGAAGATGTGCGCATCGTCCTGGGTGAAGCCGCGCACCCGCATCAGGCCGTGCAGCGAACCGGAGGTCTCGTTGCGGTGGCATGAGCCGAACTCCGCCAGCCGCAGCGGCAGGTCGCGGTAGCTGTGCAGTCCGTGATTGAATATCTGCACATGCCCGGGACAGTTCATCGGCTTCACCGCGTAATCGCGATTTTCCGAAGCCGTGGTGAACATGTTGTCGTGGTAGTTTTCCCAGTGTCCGGACTTCTCCCACAGGGTACGGTCCATAATGGTCGGGGTGCGCACTTCCTGGTAATCGTGCTCGATGAATTTGCGCCGCATGTACTGCTCAACTTCCTGCCACAGCGTCCAGCCCTTCGGATGCCAGAACACCATGCCGGGAGAAGAATCCTGCATGTGGAACAATTCAAGTTGCTTGCCCAGCTTGCGGTGGTCGCGCTTCTCGGCCTCTTCGATCTGGTGCAGATAGGCATCCAGTTCTTCCTTCTTCGCCCAGGCTGTGCCATAGATGCGCTGCAGCATCTCATTCTTGGAATCGCCGCGCCAGTATGCCCCGGCCAGCTTCATCAGCTTGAACACTTTCAGCTTGCCGGTCGACGGCACGTGCGGTCCGCGGCACAGATCGGTGAAATCACCCTCGGTATACAGCGACACATCCTGATCGGCGGGGATGGACGAGATGATCTCGGCCTTGTAATGTTCGTTGATGCTTTTGAAATAGCTCACCGCCTCATCGCGCGGCAATACCTTGCGTGTCACCGGAATATCGCGCTTGGCCAATTCGCCCATGCGTTTTTCCAATGCAGCCAGGTCTTCCGGCGTGAACGGGCGATGGTAGGAAAAGTCGTAGAAGAAGCCGTTCTCGATCACCGGCCCGATCGTCACTTGCGCGTCGGGGAACAGTTCCTTCACCGCGTAAGCCAGCAAGTGGGCGGTGGAGTGGCGGATGATCTCCAGGCCATCCATATCCTTGTCGGTGACGATGGCCAGCGCGGCATCCTGCGAAATCAGATAGGAAGTATCCACCAGCTGGCCATCCACTTTGCCGGCCAGCGCTGCACGTGCCAAACCGGCTCCGATACTGAGCGCAACATCGGCGACTGTCACGGGCTGCGCAAAACCGCGCTGCGAACCATCAGGCAAGGTGATAACGGGCATATATTCTTTTCAAAATAGAAAGTGCGGCGATGCCGCACCTGAAATAATACAAGACTTGAACCAAATTTCGCAGATCCGGTCCAAAAACAGGAGCATTATAATGCCCTTGGCCGGATTTACAATGAATAGTCCGAAGCATATGCATATGCTTCGATGTACAAAACATTCTTCAGCCGGAGCAAAGCTTCATCCCGATCTTAATGATGGTACAGTATCCCGACTTCAGATTTATACTAACGCTACATTCACTTTCCCTGTAATCTTCGACTCATGCAAAACAATCTTGTCTCTTCATATAGCCGTCCCGGCGCAGCGCGGGCGCGTGGATTTACCCTGATCGAAATGATGGTCGTGGTGGTCATTATGGGCATCATGGCCGCATTGATCGTTCCGAAATTGATGGGACGCACCGATGATGCCCGCATCATCGCTGCCAAGCAGGATATCGCCACGATCATGCAGGCGCTAAAACTTTACAGGCTGGATAATCAGCGTTACCCGACCACCGAACAGGGCTTGCAGGCACTGGTGGAAAAACCGACCACAGGCCCTGCCGCCGACGGGTGGAAAACCGGCGGTTATATAGACAAACTGCCCAAGGATCCTTGGGGCAATCCCTATCAATATCTGTCTCCCGGCATCCACGGTGAAATCGACGTGTTCACATTGGGTGCGGACGGCCAGCCGGGAGGTGTCGGCAACGATGCCGACATCGGCTCGTGGCAACTGTAATCGCATTCTGTTCACCCGGGTTTGATCGCGCCCGTCGGAGCGCGAACTTCAGGCAGCGATCGCAAGGGTTCACGCTGCTTGAGTTGCTGGTGGTGATGGTGATTGTCGGCATCACACTCGGTGCGGTTTCATTCAATGCCATGCCGAGCGAACGCCAGGAATTGAAAAACGATGCGCAGCGGGTTGCGCTGTTGCTGCAATCGGCACGCGACGAGGCAATTGTGCGCGATCACCCGATCGCATTCGAGGCAGAACCGGACAGTTACCGCTTCCTGATATTCAAAGACAATAAATGGCAGCCGCTCCAGAATGACGAGTTATTGCGCGAGCGAAAATTCAAACGTGCACCGGTCTCTTTCTCGATCAGCCCGCCTTCGGCGGAACAGACTACACCCCTGCGCATCATCTTCGGCCGCGAGCCGGTCGGCATACCGTTTGCCCTGACACTTGCTGTAGACGATGCACAAGTCGTGATCCGCGCCGACGGTATCGGACATTTTTCGGTGGAGTAATATGCGCCACAACCATCGATTGTCCGTGCACCATTCCAAGCGTCGCAACGCGGGTTTCACGCTTCTCGAGGTGCTGGTCGCACTAGTCATCATCGGGACGGCACTGGGCGCCAGCCTGCGCGCGGTTGGCAGCCTGACGCAAAACAGTGCCGACTTGCGCGCTGCGATGATGGCAACCTGGTCGGCCGAAAACCAGCTTACCCAGATCCGTCTGGCCCATGTATGGCCGGCACTCGGCCAGAGCAGGTTCGATTGCAACCAGGGTGAATTGCACCTGATTTGCGAAGAGAATGTTTTCACCACACCGAACCCGTATTTCCGCCGCGTTGAAGTAAGCGTATTCGACGGGGAAAACCCGGATCGGCGCATCATCAAGCTGAACCAGGTGGTACCCAATGCGTAGCGGTCGATTCAGGTCGCAACTGGGGCTTACCCTGGTCGAACTGCTGGTCGCCATCAGCGTGCTCGGATTTGTTGCGGTGCTGGGCTGGCGCGGGCTGGACAGCATCGTGCGGGCGCGCATCGCGCTCACCAGCAACCTTGAGCAGACCCGCGGAATGCAGCTTACCTTCGCCCAGATGCAAAGCGACTGCGCGCAACTGGCCAGTCCCACGGTTCTGTCCGGCAGGGTTCCGCTCGCGGTTCGGCAGGGGCAGATCACCATGGTGCGCATGGTATATGCCGACAATCAGCCGTCACGAATGCAGGTCATCAGCTATCGGGTCAAAGACGGTTTGCTGACACGCCGTGAATCACCTGCAACGCGTGATTTGCGTGAACTGGATACGTTCTGGCAGAACGCCACCAGCGACATTGATACGAGCCAACCGGTGGTGCTGCAATCGGATGTGGCTGCGATGACGGTGAGGCTATGGATCAACGGTAACTGGCAGACGAATGCGGGTGCGGTGACAACAACCGGTGGCCCAACCACTCAGCCGGTACCCACCGGCCTGGAAGTCACACTGCAATTGCGCGGGCGCGATAACGGCATGGTGAAAAAATTCCTGCTGGGAGCGGTATGAAAGCGCGCCCGGTCACTTTCCAACGACAGCGTGGCGTCGCGGTGATCATCGCGTTGTTGCTGACGACGCTGGCGATTACCATCGTCGCCAGCCTGTTCTGGCAGCAGCAAGTGCAAGTCCGTTCGATCGAAAATCAGCGCCTGCAGCTGCAAAAGCAATGGATCCTGCGCGGCGCGCTTGATTGGGCCAGCCTGATCCTGCGCGAGGATGCCAAATATTCGAGCGTCGATACTCTGGATGAGCCGTGGGCCACGCCGCTCGCGGAAACGCGACTTGATCAATATGTCGATGACGGCCTGGCCGATTCCGATGCCGTGAATGCAACCCTGTCCGGCGGCATCACGGATGCCCAGGCACGCGACAACCTGACCAACCTGTGCCCCAACGGGCTCATCAATCCGGTCGAGGTCGCCGTTTTCGCAAAACTGCTCAATGATGCGGGCATTGATCCGGCGCTGGCGCAGGCAACGGCAAACGTGATGGCGGCCTCCCAGCCAATACCCGTGGCAAACGATGCGAACACCACCGCAGATCAAACCGGTCCGCTGCCGATGAAACTTACCCAGGTGGATGATCTGCTCGCAGTACCGGGCTTTACGCCGGCGATGCTTGCCAAGATAAGAAATTTTGTGATCTTTTTGCCGGTCCCCACGCTGGTCAATGTCAATACCGCCCCGGCTGAAGTATTGGCAGCCATCAGCACCCTTTCGCTTTCCGACGCAACAGCGCTGGTGGCCAGCCGCAACACGGCGACATTCCGCAATCCGGGCGATTTCATGCTGCTCCTGAATGGCCATCATTTGATCGTGGCAGACGTGGCAGTTTCGACCAGTTTCTTTCTGGTCAATGGCACGGTACACATGAGCCGCGCCGGGTCGGAAACTCAAACGTTGATCCAGCGTAACGGTATCAATACCAGCTTGATCTGGACACGGGATTACTAAGCCAGACACGAACCCCGGCTGGCTCGGTTTATGCGGACAGGCCATGTCTGGCTGCGCTGATGTCTTTCCCCGCCAATTCCTACTCAAGGCTCCCCAATAATTTCATTCATTAATGTGCGCTAGCGTACAGAGTGAACAGTGCGGAAGTGGGATAAACAAGCACCAGTAACTGGTGCCAGCTTTCCGGGCAGTTAGAAATCAAAAAGAATCAAACTTAATTGGGTACGCTTGATTATCCATACGGAAACAATCCAATCAACCCATCGAATTGAGGTAAGTCCCGATGCGCAACCTGTTCGGTCTCATCTTCGCCATCTTCTGTTTGATCGGGATGCCTGCCCAGGCGCAAGCTGCCAAGAAGGGCTCCGCGATTAAAACCGCGCACCCGGCCAGATCGGGGAAAACCTTCCGCAATTGCCGGGACTGTCCTCGAATGGTGGTGATCTATTCGGGTAGATTTAACATGGGCTCGCCCGATTCTGAAGACGGACGGGGTGACGATGAAGGCCCTGTGCATAGTGTCAGAATCGCGGCTTTCGCTATAGGCAAGACCGAGATCACGCGGGGCCAGTTTGCCGCATTCGTGAAAAAAACCCGCTACCGTAGCGGTGACAAATGCTGGACGCTCGAAAAAGGAAAATTTGAAGAGCGTAAAGGCAGCTGGCGCGAGCCGGGCTTCCCGCAACACGACAACGATCCTGTCGTCTGCATCAACTGGAACGATGCCCAAGCCTATGTGAAATGGTTGTCACATAGGACAGGCAAAAA
>DATKVR010000123.1:0-2766 GCA_035529955.1 Gallionella sp. | reverse complement strand
TATATGCTGTTGATGGCCGGATTCATCCTGGTTCTCGGGCTGCTGATCGGCCTGCTTTACTACCAGGAGAGCCTGACGCTGAATGCGGGCGATACCGTGCTGCTGCATCATTTGCGCGATGTGTTCGTGCGAATCGCGGCGGGTCTGCTTCTGGTATCCGGCGTCATCGCCTGGTGGATGGTGCTGGCCAACAAGAGTCGGAAGGTTGCCCAGGAAGAAGCAAATTATCAGACCCAACTGCTGGTTCAGGAAATCGATTCCCATTACCGTACCGACCAGCTTCTGCAGCAGGCAAAATTGACCGCCGATCAGGCAAATCAGGCGAAAAGCCGCTACATCATGACCATTAGCCATGAACTGCGCACACCGCTGAACAGCATCCTCGGCTATGCCCAGATACTCGATGGCGATGAGGCCATCCCCGGCAACCGGCGCCAGGCAGTCAGCGTGATCCGCAGAAGCGGCGACCACCTGTTGTCCCTGATCGAGGGCACGCTGGATATCGCGCGTATTGAAGGCGGCAAGGTGAAGCTGGATATAAAACCGTTATGCTTTCCCGACTTCGTGCAGCAGATCGTCGGCATGTTCGAACTTCAGGCGCGCAACAAGGGTATCGATTTCGGTTACCGGACCACGGGCGATCTGCCGACCCTGGTGCGCGCCGATGAAAGAAGGTTGCGCCAGATACTGATCAATATCCTGGGCAATGCGGTGAAGTTCACCGCCCGCGGCGGCGTGGTCTGCAACCTCAAGTACCAGAGCGAGATGGCCACATTCGAGATCGAGGATACCGGGCCCGGCATCGCGCCGGAAGAGCTGGAGCGTGTCTTCGAGCCCTTTGCGCGCGGCAGTGCGGCCCACATCGGCGCGACAGGAGGCACGGGGCTCGGGCTTACCATCGCCAAAATGCTTACCGATCTGATGGGGGGAGAGCTCACCGTGGAGAGCCCTCCGGGTAAAGGCTGCCGCTTTCGTGTACGCCTGTTTTTGCCGCACATCCAATCCGTTCAGACGATTCAGGGTAGTTCCCGGGTCCGCTATATCGGCTATGTCGGTGTGCGTCGCCGCATCATGATCGTCGACAATGAGAAAACCGACCGGGATCTGTTGGTAAGCATCCTGGAGCCGCTCGGATTTCATCTGGTTCAGGTTGCTTCCGGTCAGGAATGTCTGGATCTGATCCGGAGCTTCTGCCCGCATTTGATTTTCATGGATCTCGCCATGCCGGGCATCGACGGATGGGAGACCATACGGCGCATTCGCCGGGGCGGATTGAATGGGGGCGAGATCGCGATTATTTCTGCCAACGCATTTGAAAAGGATGCGGGCAACGATGTGGGCGTTCCCATCGAAAACTTTATTACCAAACCGGTGAACGTACACGAACTGATGGCCTGGATAGGCGGGCATCTGGGCCTGGAATGGGTGACGGTTGCAGCAGCGCCGGTTGTTCCCGCCACGCCAATGAAAACACACTATCCCCCCGACGAAAATTTGCATAGCCTGGTCGAGCAGATCGAACTCGGCTATGTGCGGGGGATACTCAGCAAGCTGGATGAAATCGAGAAGATTGATTGGGCCCATGGAGAATTTGTCGACAAGATGCGCCAACTGGCCAATCAGTTCCAGTTCGGCACCATGAAAGAAATCCTGCGCAAGGGTCTTGACGAGGGCGGTTATGAAACACTTTGACAGTGCAAACCGGGATGTCGTCCTGATTGTTGATGATGTGCCGGAAAATCTTTCCCTGCTCCACGATGCGCTCGACGAGGCCGGTTATGCCGTGCTGGTGGCCACCAACGGTGAAGATGCCCTGCAGCGGGCACGAAAAAGCAGACCGGATGTGATCCTGCTGGATGCGCTTATGCCGGGTATGGACGGTTTTGAAGTGGCGAAAAGAATGAAGGCCGATTTTGCCACCCAGCATATCCCGATCATCTTCATGACCGGTCTGACTGAAACCGAACATGTGGTGGCCGCCTTCGCCAGCGGCGGCGCGGACTACGTCACCAAGCCCATCAAGCCCCAGGAGGTGCTGGCCCGTATCACCGCACATATGCAAAATGCACGGCAGATGAAACAGGCCCGGTCTGCGCTGGATGATTACGGGCAGGCTACGGTAGTGGTACGCGGGACCGATGGCCGCCTGATCTGGCAAACACCCAAGGCGCGCAAACTGCTCCAGGAATATTTCGATATTGAAAACGAGCATATCCACCCGGATTTGCTGCCTTGGGTAATGAAAGCCCAGCAGGCCGGCCTGGAGGGTCGTGAACCGCCGGTAGTCGTGGCCAAGGAATCCAGGCGGCTGCTTGCCAGTCTGCAAAACCTCGAAAGCCAGGGGCATGACGGGGAATTGCTGATCGTGCTAAGAGAAGAAAGCCATGCTTCCGTTGTCGAGGCGCTCATCACGACCTTTCAACTGACTGCGCGTGAAGCAGAGGTGCTTTATTGGGTGATCTATGGCAAGACCAACCGCGACATAGGAGAAATCCTGGATAGCAGTCACCGCACGGTAAACAAGCATCTGGAGCACGTATTCGAAAAACTCGGTGTTGAAACCCGCACCGCAGCCGCAGCCCTGGCGATGCAAAAGGCACGCATCGTGCCGTCTAATGCTTGATAGATAAACGCTCCCCCAGTTCCCTGTTAATATGCGCGCCGCTGCGGCTGGAGGTTGCGGGGTTATTCGGTTAACTGCAGTGATATTTTCAGGGATGCCGGATCAGTACGCAGTGAGTCCGGTAAAAATTGACGCAAATATTC
>DATKVR010000122.1:0-14030 GCA_035529955.1 Gallionella sp. | reverse complement strand
TGAGCTTTCACAGCAAACTGGGTTTGCCGCCGGTCATCGGCATGCTGACCGGCATGGGCGTGCTGAAATTCTATGCCTTCTATCTCAGGATAACCACCAGCGGGCGGGCGCAGGCCCGTGCCGCGGAGATCGGCAGCCCGGTTGCATTCGACATCTACCGCGAAGTGGCGCGTTCGGAGTGGGATACGCTGTTCTTCTTTTACGGGGTGGTGATGTGCGTGGGCGGGCTCGGTTTCATCGGCTATCTCGGTATGATTTCGCAAGTTATCTACGTGGACTGGGGCGCCACCCATGCCAATATCGTTGTCGGGATGATCTCCGCGGTGGTGGATAACATCCCGGTGATGTTCGCGGTGCTGACCATGCAGCCCGATATGTCCGTCGGGCAGTGGTTGCTGGTGACGCTGACGGCCGGGGTCGGCGGGTCGCTGCTGTCGATCGGTTCGGCGGCCGGGGTCGCGTTGATGGGACAGGCGCGCGGGGCCTATACCTTCTTCGGTCACCTGAAATGGACCCCGGTGATCGCGCTGGGTTACGCGGCCAGTATCGCAACGCACATGGCGCTCAATCATGCGTTATTTTGAGCACCGGCTGCGCAAATCAGGCATAAACAATAAAAATCGTTTTTGGAAAAATCCCGGATGAAGCGCATTATCACGACACTGCTTATGCTGTTCCTGCCGCTGACGGCATTCGCCTCCACAGGCCCAGAAACACCCGACCTGACCAATAGTTGGGTTGGCATCATCTCCGTGGTGTTGTTCTTCATCGCCTATCTGGCGGTAATGGCCGAGGAATTCACGCTGCTGCGCAAATCCAAGCCGGTGATGCTGGCGGCCGGGATCATCTGGGCGCTGATCGCCTGGTATTACCAGGCGCATGACATACCGCACGTGGTCGAAGCGGCATTGCGCCACAATCTGGAAGAGTATGCCGAACTGATGCTGTTCCTGATCGTCGCGATGACTTACATCAACGCGATGGAGGAGCGCAATGTGTTCGAGGCGCTGAGATCCTGGCTGATCAGCAAGGGGTTCAGTTATCGCGCGCTGTTCTGGGTGACGGGGTGGATCGCCTTCTTCCTTTCCGGTTTGGCCGACAACCTGACCACGGCATTGCTGATGGGGGCTGTAGTGATGGCCGTCGGGCACGGCAACAAACGGTTTGTGGTGCTGGCCTGTATCAACCTGGTCATCGCGGCCAATGCCGGCGGTGCATTCTCCCCGTTCGGCGATATCACCACGCTGATGGTGTGGCAGAAGAACATCATCGCCGGCAACGGGCCGGTCGGTTTCTGGACCTTCTTCTACCTGTTCATCCCCGCCATGGTGAATTTCATCGTGCCGGCGGTGGTCATGCATTTCTTCGTGCCGACCGGGAAACCCGAGGGCGGCGGCAAGATGGTCAGCATGAAACGCGGCGCTTTGCCCATCGTGGCACTGTTCCTGTTCACCATCGCGCTGGCGGTGAGCTTCCACAGCAAACTGGGTTTGCCGCCGGTCATCGGCATGCTGACCGGCATGGGCGTGCTGAAATTCTATGCCTTCTATCTCAGGATAACCACCAGCGGGCGGGCGCAGGCCCGTGCCGCGGAGATCGGCAGCCCGATCGCGTTTGATATCTACCGCGAAGTGGCACGCTCGGAGTGGGATACGCTGTTCTTCTTTTACGGGGTGGTGATGTGCGTGGGCGGGCTCGGATTTATCGGCTACCTGGGCCTGATATCACAAATCATCTACGTGGACTGGGGTGCCACCCATGCCAATATCGCTGTCGGGGTGATCTCTGCCGTGGTGGATAACATCCCGGTGATGTTCGCGGTGTTGACCATGCAACCCGACATGTCCGTCGGGCAGTGGTTGCTGGTGACGCTGACGGCCGGGGTCGGCGGGTCGATGCTGTCGATCGGTTCGGCGGCCGGTGTCGCGTTGATGGGGCAGGCGCGCGGTGTTTACACTTTCTTTGGCCACCTGAAATGGACCCCGGTGATCGCACTGGGCTACGCGGCCAGCATCGCAGCGCACATGGCGCTCAATCATGCGGTATTTTGAGCACCGGCTGCATCTATCAAGCATACATAAACAATAATTCGATTTTGGAAAAATCCCGGATGAAGCGCATTATCACGTCACTGCTCATGCTGTTCATGCCGCTGACGGCATTCGCCTCGACAGTCCCAGAAACACCCGACCTGACCAATAGTTGGGTAGGTATCACCTCGGTGGTGTTGTTCTTCATCGCGTACCTGGCGGTGATGGCGGAGGAATTCACGCTGCTGCGCAAATCCAAGCCGGTGATGCTGGCGGCGGGAATCATCTGGGCGCTGATCGCCTGGTATTACCAGTCGCATGACATACCGCACGTGGTCGAAACAGCGCTGCGCCACAACCTTGAAGAATATGCCGAACTGATGCTGTTCCTGATCGTCGCGATGACCTACATCAACGCGATGGAGGAACGCAACGTGTTCGAGGCGCTGAGATCGTGGCTGATCAGCAAGGGGTTCGGTTATCGCGCACTGTTCTGGGTGACTGGGTGGATCGCCTTCTTCCTGTCCGGTTTGGCCGACAACCTGACCACGGCATTGCTGATGGGGGCAGTGGTCGTGGCAGTGGGACATGGCAACCGTAAATTTGTGGTGCTGGGCTGTATCAACCTGGTAGTGGCGGCCAATGCCGGCGGGGCATTTTCCCCGTTCGGCGATATCACCACGCTGATGGTGTGGCAGAAGAACATCATCGCCAGCAACGGTCCGGTCAGTTTCTGGACGTTTTTTTATCTGTTCGTTCCCGCATTTGTTAATTTGCTTGTGCCGGCGGCAATCATGCATTTCTTCGTGCCCGATGAAAAACCGGCAACGGGCGGCGAAAAAGTGGGAATGAAACGCGGCGCGCTTCCCATCGTGGCGTTGTTCATGTCGACCATCGCGTTGGCGGTAACTTTCCACAGCTGGCTGGGATTGCCGCCGGTCATCGGCATGCTGACCGGGTTGAGCCTGCTGAAGTTCTATGCATACTTTTTGAAAACCGCAGACAAACGCAGCCAGTCCGGCTATTCGTCGGGTGAAAACATCGGCAGCCCGGTTGCGTTCGACATCTACCGGGAAGTGGCACGCGCGGAATGGGATACCCTGTTCTTCTTCTATGGCGTGGTGATGTGCGTGGGCGGGCTCGGCTTCATCGGCTATCTTGCGATGATCTCTCACTCGATTTACGGCGGGTGGGGGGCGACCTACGCCAATATCGCCATCGGGCTGGTCTCCTCGGTAATCGACAACATACCGGTTATGTTTGCAGTGTTGACCATGCAGCCGGATATGTCGGTCGGGCAATGGCTGTTGGTGACAATGACGGCCGGGGTCGGCGGGTCGCTGCTGTCGATCGGTTCGGCGGCCGGCGTGGCATTGATGGGGCAGGCGCGCGGGACCTACACCTTCTTCGGCCACCTGAAATGGACCCCGGTGATCGCGCTGGGTTACGCGGCCAGTATTGCGACGCACCTGTTGATTAACCGCAGCTTGTTCTGATGCCGCGGTAACGGTCATGGCGCGAATCCAGGATCGGCAGTTTGAACTTGACGCGGAACGGCTAATGCACATAAAATTCCCGACCATTTAATTAAGGTATAACCCCATGAGCACAGACATCAAACAACGTATCAAAGAGCAGGTCACCACGCATCCGGTGGTGCTGTATATGAAAGGCAGCCCGCAGTTTCCACAGTGCGGATTTTCTGCCAACGCGGTGAAAATTCTGAACGCGCTGGGCGTGAAAGAATTATTTACGGTGGACGTGTTGCAGGATCCCGAGATCCGTCAGGGTGTCAAGGATTACGCCAATTGGCCGACTGTACCGCAGTTGTATATCAAGGGTGAATTTGTCGGCGGCTCCGACATCATGACCGAGATGTACCAGAGCGGGGAACTCAAGCAGTTGCTGGCTGACTAGTTTGCAGGCAAGTCGTTTTCGATTTTTCGATTGCGAATTTCACCATCCCAAATCTGTACTGAATAGCTATTTCTGCTCCTGCGGCGTGGGGGCAGGGATTGCACTATCCCTGCGCATCAATCCCGCAAACAGGCCTTCTGCCCTTCCGGTGCAAGAAGCCCGATGCTTGTCGTTTGCCATTAAATCCCGGCAACACGGCAAAGCCGATACAGCAAAATATCAATGCGCAATATCGTGCAACGCCCTTCCTGTGCTACAGTTACAGCAATTAATCAATTGGCAGGTTTAACTAGCGGATTCCTCACAATTTACGGTGGTGAACAGTACCTGTTGAAACCGGACAAGCGAACAGCCAATGACAAATCTTATGCAAGAACCATTTATCGACGTAAAACCGCAACCCATTGAGGCTGCCGACCTGCTGGTCGCCTATCTGGAACAAATCGGTGTCGAGTTTGTGTTCGGTGTGCCCGGCGGTGCGATCGAGCCGCTATACAACGCGATGGCGCGCAGCGCACGGCGCGGCGGACTGCGCCCGGTCGTCGCAAGGCACGAAACGGGCGCTGCTTTCATGGCCGACGGTTACGCTCGCGAATCGGGCAAGCTCGGTGTGTGCTGTGCCACGTCGGGGCCGGGCGCGACCAACCTGATTACCGGTGTGGCCTGCGCTTATGACAATGAAATCCCGATGCTGGTCATTACCGGCCAGCCTCCCTTGCGTTTGCTGGGCAGGGGCGCGTTGCAGGAAGCATCCGGCGCCGGTATAGACACAGTTGATATGTTTCGCACCTGCACCCGCTACAGCGCGCTGATATCCCATCCGGACCAACTGGAAAGACAATTGACCAATGCGCTGCTGAGCGCATACCAGCCGACACCCGGTCCAGTACATCTCAGCATCCCGTTGGATGTACAGCGCACCATGATGAAAAGCGGGCCGGCCTACAATCTGGCGCATCTGCTTAAGCCAATGGCTGCCGTCGATGATACGGCGGTGCGCGAACTGCAGGCGATCGTGGCGCAGACCAGAAAAGTGGTGGTGGTGATCGGCAACGGCTGCGGCGAAGCAATCGATCTCATCATCGAACTGGTGGAACGGGTGGGCGGCGTGTTTGTGGTTACGCCGGACGCCAAGGGTTTCATCAGTCCGCGCCATCCTTTGTACCGGGGCGTATTCGGTTTTGCCGGCCACCGGTCCGCCGTTGCAGCGGTTGAAGATAAGGATGTGGACCTGATTCTGGTTGTCGGTTCCAACCTGAGCGAGTGGACCAGCAACGGCTGGAGCGAAGCGGTGCTGAATAACCGGCTGGTGCATATTGATCCATTGGAAGCTCACCTCGCTCGCTCGCCGATGGCGCGTCTGCATGTGCGAGGCGCGATCCGCCCGGTGTTCGAGCGGGTGCTGAGAACACTACGCAGAGAAGGTCCGGAAACGGTTTCCTCCGGAGAGAAGCGGAAATTCAAAAAAGTTTCCGTTGGCGATCCGTTCAAACCGGCATCCGCCGATGCACCCATCAAGCCGCAGTATCTGATGCGCGAGCTCGGCTGGCGCAGCCCGCCCGATACGCGTTTCCTGACTGATTCCGGCAACAGCACAACCTGGGGTATCCATCATCTGTCCATGCATGACCACCGGCCAAGCACCGGAGGCTGGATGCGCGTCACGATGAATTTTGCACCGATGGGTTGGGCCATTGGCGGTGCAGTGGGTACCGCGCTGGCCAACCGCTTGGCACCGGTCGTCTGCATCACCGGCGATGGCAGCCTGCTGATGAATGGCCAAGAAATGACCGTGGCATTGACCGAGAAACTCACCGTGCTGTTCGTGATCCTCAACGATGCAGCGCTGGGTATGGTTAAGTTCGGCCAGCGCATGGCCGGTGCCGAGCAGATAGCCTACCAATTGCCTGAGGTGGATTTCAAAATGATGGCCGAATCCATGGGTATTCCCGGTCATGTAATTCGCACTGCACAGGATTTCGAAAACCTGGATCTGGCAGCGATCCTGCGCTACAAAGGTCCGACCGTGCTGGATGTTCGCGTGGACAGGGACGAAGCGCCGCCGATGGAATTGAGGCTCAGAATGCTGGGATCGAAAAGATAAACATGGAAACCATACACACCCGAATCTGGCAGGAACAAGCCGAGCCCGATAACCCATTCGCGGCGCTGTCATGCCACTGCCACGGTTACGATGTCTACGGCGAACTGCTGGCCCAAGCCAGCTGGATCGAATACCTGTTCCTGCTGTTTAGAGGGGAAGCACCCACGAAGCAACAAGCCAGATTGCTTGAAGGCCTGGCGATTGCGCTGGCGAATCCGGGGCCGCGCGATGCGTCCGTGCATGCAGCGATGTGCGGCGGGGTCGGCGGTTCGACCTCGGCATCCTGTTTGATGGCCGCGCTCGCGGTGGGTGCGGGCGCATCCGGCGGCGCGCGCGAAGTGTTCAATGCGATGCAGGACTGGCAGGTACGCGGCATTGATCTGGCATTGTGGCAATCGGAGTTGGCCGTGAAGCCGGTGGACGATCCGGCTGATATCTGGCCGGCTGCCGGTCATCCGGCTGGGTTCGATCCATACGGCGTGCGCTGCACCACGCCTGTGCTGCAAACGCTGGCACATCTCGCCGCGCTGGATTGCGCGCCGTCGCTGTCCTGGTTGCAGGATCACCGGGTCGCACTGGAAACCGCAGCCGGATTGCCGCTGGCGATGATCGGGGTGGCAGCGGCGGCATTGCGCGATCTCGGTTGCACGCCGGAACAGGGGGAAATGCTGCTGCTGTTGCTGCGCCTGCCGGGTGCTGCGGTACATGCGCTGGAACAGAAGGGTACAGGCTACAAAAATTTCCCATTTTTCCAGATCGAACTGGAAAACGACCCCGGTCCTGCCAAATCCAGTACTGAACAGAACGCTGAGAATCTTGTGGGGGGAGCAGCATGAACGGACCAGAATTGCTCGAACAGCATGTCGGAATGTTGGTCACGCGCGCAGGTGCTTTTATTCCGGGTGAGCGTGCTGTATTTCGCGGCTATGATTTGCACACATCTCTCAAGGATCTGGACTGGCTGGAGCTTTATTTGTTTGGAATTACTTGCCGTCGATTTACCGCACAACAAATGAAAGTGTTGCACTCAATGTGGACTTACACCAGTTATCCCGATGCACGTCTGTGGAACAACCGTGTAGCAGCACTTGCGGGTACAGCACGCAGTCCTGGTAATCTCGGGCTTGCCGCTGCGTCCGCCGTTTCTGATGCGCAGCTTTATGGTCGAGGTGCAGACATACGCGCCTGTGAATTCCTGACACGCGCAAGAATACAGGTGGAAGGTGGTGCGGATTTGGAAGCACTAGTGCGTGTTGAACTCAAAGAAAAGCGTGGCATTGCCGGTTACGGGCGCCCGATAGTGGCTGCAGACGAGCGTATTGCACCGATGATGGCGCGTGTTCGTGAGTATGGCATGGACGGAGGAAAGCATCTCAAGCTTGCATTCGAAGTAGAAAAGATACTGTTCGAAGGACGCTTGCGATTGCGCATGAATTATGCCGCGTTAGCCGCCGCGTTGGCCGCTGATTGTGGTTTGTCCCCAAAACAATATTATTTACTAGGTTTCCCGGTTTTTCTCGCTGGAATGCCGCCATGTTACCTTGATGCAGCGGAAAAACCGGAAGGTCAGCTGTTTCCGTTGCCGTGCCAGATGTTGTCGTATAAGGGCGTGCCACATCGACGTTGGCATGCTACAAATCCAGCTAGCTGCTCAGGCTGACGAATGAAGAGCCGCTAGGGCAAGTGTTCATTAGTGCAAACTAGCGAAGAAAAAGAGGAAGCCAAAATGAAAATATCCATAGCGCAGACATTTCTTGTGCTGTTGACAATAATTTGGACTGTGAACAGTTACGCAGCAGCACAGTCCGAGGAAGATGAGCTGTCACTAGCTTATGGCGACAAGTCTTTCGTTTCCATTGCTACAGGTTCCCGCCAACCGATCGCAAGGGCTCCATCGGTTGCCACCGTGATCACCGCAGAGGACATTAAAGCGATTGGTGCATCGGATATCGATGAGGTGCTTGAAACCGTGCCCGGCCTGCACGTATCGCGTTCACCCATCGGCTACAACCCGATCTATACCATCCGTGGCATTTCCACCCAATATAATCCGGAGGTGCTGATGCTGGTGAACGGCATACCTATTACGGGTGTGACCATTGGTGATCGTTCCCAAATCTGGGGTGGCATGCCGTTGGAGAACATCGAACGCATCGAGGTGATACGCGGACCCGGTTCGGCGCTGTATGGCGCCGATGCCTTTGCCGGTGTAATCAACATCATTACCAAGACCGCCGCCGACATCAACGGTACTCAACTGGGCTTGCGTGCCGGTTCGTTCAACACACACAATGCTTGGTTGCAATATGGAGGTGCCTTGCATGGGTTTGAAACCGCTGCCTACTTAAGTGCGGGCCACACTGATGGCTTGAATGGAATCATCAAAGCCGATGCGCTGTCCGGAACACCATTTTCCCTCGCGCCGGGGCCACTCAACTTGGGCGGTGACACTATTGATGGCCGAATTGACTTGTCAAGGGACAAATGGAGAGTTCGAGCGGGTTATCAGCAACGTTCAAATGCGGGCACTGGCGCCGGAGTAGCTTCCGCGCTTGACCCTGCGGGGAAGAATTTAGGGGAACGCTTCAACACTGACCTGACCTACCATGATGCAAATTTCTCTCCCGATCTGGATGTGACTGCACAGGCCAGCTATCTGTATATCACCGAGCAATCCAATCTGACCCTTTTCCCGCCTGGGACGAACTTTGGTTTTGGGTCTTTCCCCGACGGTGTGATTGGGAATCCATACAAGTGGGAGCGCCATTTGCGCGCCAACTTTTCAGCCATCTATTCGGCAATCCAGAATCACAAGCTGCGCTTCGGAGTCGGCACCCAGAATGATGACCTATACAAAACCCAGGAGTCCAGAAATTACAATTTGGTGACTATTCCTGGTGTCGGGAACTTCCCAGCACCACTGCCGGGCGGTTTGACGGACATGACCGCCGCAGGTATTTTTCTGACCCCGCACGACCGCACGGTGAACTATACCTATGCACAGGATGAATGGAATTTTACCCGCGACTGGTATCTGACCGCCGGGGTGCGCCATGACCAGTATTCCGATTTTGGCGGCACCACCAACCCGCGTCTGGCACTGGTATGGGATACGGCTTACAACCTGACCAGCAAGATTCTCTATGGGCGGGCATTTCTTCCACCATCCTTTGCCGAACTCTATGACATCAATAATCCGGTGGCGCAGGGCAATCCCAACCTGAAGCCGGAAACCAACCAATCCGTGGAAATGGCTTTCGACTGGCAGGCGACCGCCACCTTGCATGCAAACCTGAACCTGTTCCGCTACCAGATGAAAGATATCCTGCGTTTCGTGCCGGACCCGAGCACCGGGATTTCCACCGCGCAAAATGCCGGTAGCCAGCACGGCCAGGGTTTTGAAACCGAACTGGTCTGGGACGCGGCAGAAAATCTGCGGCTGTCTGGGAATTTCGCGCAACAACAATCCATCGACGATGCCACCAACCAGGATGCGGGCAACGCACCCCACCATCATTTTTATGCGCGTGCGGACTGGCGCTTCATGCCGCAATGGACCGTGGATACGCAGCTCAACTGGATCGCCGATCGCAAGCGCCAGCCGGGAGATACCCGCCCCCCCATCCCCGATTACCATACCGTGGATGTCACGTTGCGCAGCAAAACTCAGAAAGGTGATTGGGGTATCGCCTTCAAGGCGATCAACTTGTTCGGTGCCAATGCGCTCGAGCCGTCTCCTGCTCCGGGGCTGATTCCTTATGACTTGCCGGTGTATCCGCGAGCATGGCGCGTCGAGTTGACTCATCAGCTCTGATGCTTAACTCCCCCCGACATCCCAGCCGGGGATTGTATTTTATCGGTCATTCGAGTTTCAGATTCAGGCTGGCTGCGTTGATAACACTCCTGGTAAGACGACTGATGAAACTTCTGGCCACCCGACCAGGTTGCCAAAAAGCGGCAACCAGGTCGCTGGCCACTTTGCCGGGTATCTTGCTGATCATCATCGCAGCGCTGACCGTGATGTCACCGGCATCGGCAGATGAAGCAAGTCCGATCGCGGTTTTCTACCCCGATATCGGGGAACCCTACCGGGATATTTTCACGGAAATAATTTCGGGCATAGAAGGCAAAGTCAATGCACCGGTAACGAGTTATCCGGTGAGCGCGGGCACGAATATCAGCGCGCTGAAGAACAGCCTGAATATCCACAATACCAGGGTAATCATTGCCCTGGGCCGCCAGGGCATGAACACGGCAGAGCTGTTCGACAATCACGTCAAAATAGTGGTGGGTGGCGTATTGTCAGTGCCGGAGAACGGAACAGACGACCAGCCGGTGATCAGCCTGACGCCCGATCCAGCGCTGTTGTTCGCCCGCATGAAGGCATTGATGCCGTCCTTGACGCGCGTGTTTGTTGTCTATGACCCGGCTTACAACAGTTGGCTGATGACATTGGCTGAATCCTCAGCTCATTCCCAGGGGCTGGAACTGGTGACTTACAAGGCTCAGAATCTGCGCAAGGCGGTCGGGTTTTACCGGCAAATTTTTTCCCATGCGGACAGTCGCAGCGATGCGCTGTGGCTGCCGCAGGATCCAACCACGGTAGAAGACAGTTCGATCCTGCCTTTGGTGCTGCAGGATTCGTGGAATAATAACCTTGCCGTATTCTCCAGCAATTTCGGTTACGTCCAGCGCGGTGTGTTGTTTTCGCTTTATCCTGACAACACGGGGCTGGGAAAACGCCTTGCCGGCCTGGCACAGGGAATTTTGATCACGGGTGACTATGGAAAGCAGGGTTTGATGCCTTTGCGCGACGTGAAAAGTGCCGTCAATTTGCGTACCGCCAAGCATCTCAGGATCGATACAAGCCGCTTGACGAGTTTCAACAAGATGATCCCCGAGCAATAAAACTGATTGTCCATGAACAAGATTATCAAAGAATTTCTCGAGAACCTGACCTTCAGGCGCCAGCTTGGCATCATGATCACGCTGGGGATTCTGTTGCTGGCGTTATCTTCGTCGCTGGTGGGTTCGTGGCAGAGCAACGAGCGGGTGCGCGCCAACCTGCTTGATCAGGGCAAGCATATTACCGAAAATCTGGCGCGCCAGAGTGTGTTGGCGTTGCTCTTCGCGTCCCCCGATAACGCAGGCGAAGCGGTCAAATCTACCATGGCTTTTCCCGGCGTGATCGGCCTGGAAATCCGCGATGCCAAAAAGCACGTATTGCTGACGCGCGGCAGAACCACCCCGCCTAACGTGTTGTTCAATGCCGTCAATTCGCGTGCAGGTGCAGTCCTGGATCAGGAAAGTGGGGATGCCTGGCGCTTTGTGGCGCCGGTGTACACGCAACCTTCCTCCGGTTCACCGTTCAATGTGCAGACGGTCCAACCCGAGCTGCTGGGCTATGCTTCGGTGGTGATGAGCAAGGCGGCGCTTAGCCGGACAACGACGGACATTTTTATCGTCAATATGGCCACATCGATTTCCTTCGCGCTGTTGATTCTGTTCTTGGCCCGTATGCTGACCAATCGTATGACGAGGCCGCTCAACCAGCTGTCGGAAAGCATGGGGCGTGCGAAAGCCGGCGAATCGGAGGTGCGAGCCATACTGACCGGGCCCAAGGATATTGCCGATATGGCCCATGCCTTCAACAGCATGATGACGGTACTGGAAGAGCGCGAAGCGGCGTTGAGCGTTGCCGCGATTGCATTCGAGATCGAGCAAGGCATGATCGTGACAGATAGCGACGGGGTGATCCTCAGAGTCAACCGGGTTTTCACGTTGCTGTCCGGTTACAACGCCGAGGAAGCGATCGGCAAAAACCTGGGCATGATCAAATCTGATCGCGATGACCCGGGGTTTTACCCGCGTATGCTGGAAGCGCTGCATCGCGACAATTACTGGCAGGGAGAAATCTGGAATCGCCGCCAGAATGGGGAAAGCTACCCGGAATGGCTGACGATATCTGCCGTTGTCGGCAAGGACGGCAGTGTCACAAATTATATTTGCGCATTTTTCGACATCACCGAGCGCAAACAAGCCGAGGAAAAGATTCACACTCTGGCGTTTTATGACCCGCTCTGCCAATTGCCCAACCGGAGGCTGCTGTTCGACCGTCTTCATCAGGCAGTCACAACCAGTGCCCGCACCAGGAATTGTGCCGGCCTGTTGTTCATTGACCTGGATAATTTCAAACTGCTGAACGACACCAGGGGACATGCTATCGGCGACATGCTGCTCATCGAGGTGGGACAGCGACTGCGCGCCTGCATACGCGAGAGCGATACGCTGGCGCGTCTGGGCGGGGATGAGTTCGTGGTGTTGCTGGAGGGGTTGAGCAAGGACAGAAGTGAAGCCGCGGTGCAGGCACGCGAAGTCGGCGAAAAAATGCTCAATGATATTCACCAGGTCTTCATGCTCGATAATGTCGAGCATTACAGTACCGCAAGCATCGGCGTGTCCCTGTTTGTAAATTACCGGCAGAATCTTGACGATCTGATCAAGCAGGCAGACACGGCGATGTATGCGGCAAAAAAGGCAGGGCGCAACACGCTGCGCTTCTTCGATCCGGCAATGCAGGAAGCGCTGGAAATGCGCAGCCAGCTGGAAGTCGCGATACGCAAGTCGTTGCCAAGGAATGAATTCAAGCTTTTCTACCAGGTACAGGTCGATAACAATCAGCGGGCGATCGGTGCAGAGGCACTGATACGCTGGGAACATCCTGAGCGCGGCCTGATCTTCCCGGACAAATTCATCCCGATTGCGGAAGATACCGGACTGATATTGCCCCTGGGTGAGTGGGTTCTGCAGACGGCTTGTGCGCAAATCAAGGAATGGGAGTCCAATCCGCTTACCCGCGAATTGTCGCTGGCAGTCAACGTCAGCGCGAGGCAGTTCCGCCAGCCGGATTTTGTGAAGCAGGTTACCGGCATAATCGGGAAAAGCATGATAAACCCCGCCCGCTTGAAGATTGAACTGACCGAAAGCACGGTGCTGGATAACGTCGCTGACACAATCAGCAAAATGCAGGCATTGAAAAAAATCGGTGTGCGCTTCTCGATGGATGATTTTGGCACCGGATATTCGTCGCTCGCGTATCTGACCCAATTGCCGCTCGACCAATTGAAGATCGACAAGTCATTCGTTCAGAACATCGGCACCAAGTCGACTGATGCGACGATCATCCAGACCATTATCGGCATGGCCCATAACCTGGGTATTGAAGTGATCGCTGAAGGCGTGGAAACCTATCCCCAGCGGGATTTCCTTGAGCAAGCCGGATGCAGCCGCTTCCAGGGCTATCTGTTCGGTCGCCCCGTCCCGTTGAAGGCATTTATCGCTTCGTTGACTTAAGCGGGGCGGCAGGAGTGCATCGCGAAAATTTGCATTGTTGTTCGGTTCAAGCCGATCAGCCAAGGCGGCGCGGCCGCGATTCTGGCTATGCAGCGAGACCGGCGCGCGACCGAGCGATTGCCGCCCCGACTTGCTGCGGAGCGGTTCCGCCGATGTGGTTGCGGCTGGCAAGCGAACCTTCCAGCGACAGAACCTGGTAAACATCCTCGCCGATATGCGCCGAAAACCGCTGCAGCTCGGCAAGGCTGACCGCACTTAAATCGCATCCCTTCTGTTCGGCGAAGCGCACCGCGAGCGCCACCGTTTCATGGGCATCGCGGAACGGCACGCCCTTCTTGACCAGATAGTCGGCCAGATCGGTTGCGGTGGCGTAGCCCTGCAAAGCCGCGCTGCGCATGGCTTCCGGTTTTACCTTTATGCCGGCAATCATGTCGGCGTAGATGCGCAAGGTCTGTGTCAGCGTTTCCACCGTGTCGAACAGCGGTTCCTTGTCTTCCTGGTTGTCCTTGTTGTAAGCCAGCGGCTGACCCTTCATCAGTGTGAGCAGTGCGACCAGGTGGCCGTTGACGCGACCGGTCTTGCCGCGCACCAGTTCAGGCACGTCGGGATTCTTTTTTTGCGGCATG
>DATKVR010000121.1:0-11450 GCA_035529955.1 Gallionella sp. | reverse complement strand
TGGCGTTGGTGATCCCAGATTATTTCGGCAGGCTTGAACATGTTTATTTGGGCGTCATTGGTTATTCTGGACAGATTGTAGGCGTTAAGCAAAATCAGCCCAACTGAATTTCAGTGCGCACCTGACAAGACTGCTTAACTTAACGCATTACTGCATTCCACACCCGGCTGATCAACGTCACGGCACGACCATCAAGCGTGGCTTGAAGCCTGAAGGTGATCTTACCTTAACGAGAAATTCCCGCTTGGCACCGCGAAAATTGTACATTGATTGCCGCGTCTATATGCGGATAATGGAGAAATGATTCTAAAACCCCGCCTATTCCTTGCTGTGATGGCCATGTTGTTGGTGAACTCCGGCTGTGCGACTTATCAGCCTGCACAGACCGATAATATCTGTTCCATCTTCCGTGGTGATACCGACTGGTATAAGTCTGCCCGCGATGCCAATAAACGCTGGGGAACGCCGGTGTGGGTCATGATGGCGATTGTCGATCAGGAGTCGCATTTTGTCAGCGATGCACAGCCGGAACGCGACTGGTTTCTTTTTATCCCGTTGCCGCGCCGCTCATCGGCCTATGGTTATGCCCAGGCGCAAGATCCGGCATGGGAGAAGTATATGAAAGATACCCGCAGCAGCGGCGATGATCGGGATGATTTTGCCGATTCGATCAACTTTGTTGGCTGGTATACCAGCATGACACAGCGCACCCTCGGCATCTCGAAGTGGGATGCCTACCACCAGTACCTCGCCTATCATGAAGGGCAAGGCGGTTATAAGAGCGGTAGCTGGAAACACAAGGAGTGGCTGAAGCAGGTGGCCAGCAAGGTCAGAAGTAAATCGGCTGCCTATAATGCCCAGTTGAAGAAATGCAAACCGGAACTGGATGACAAGGTAAACAGCTGGTTTTGAAACATTTCATTCCGGAAAGCGTCCATCCGCTAACGCCATCTTTGTCCCCAATTCGTTAACCTGATCTGAGACAAAATCATCAGGATGCTTAAATTAGAGGTGATTATCTATCGCTTATCTGTTCCCCAAAATCACAAAACTGCCTTATTCTCAAATTATGCATTCTTGCTGGATTGTCTCAGCTGCAGCCAAATTTCATCAATCGACTGTGAAACCATTTTCAAAATGGAAACTGCCGTCACGGATGAGTTGTGCAGTTGATCTTTGTGGCTTCGACTGGCTGGTCAAAAAACGGGAGACACTCGAAACCAGTCCAACTGGCCGGCTTTAATCAAGGTTGCATTTCTTCCCTGAATCCTTAATGGTATTTAATTTTCATTTATTCCATGAATAACGAACTGAATCATTCCAAATCCGATGTTTGGTCAGAGTGGCTTTTACATCGACGTCACGGAGGTGATCCCAAGCATGAATTGTCGATTTTTAAATCGATCTGCGGCATTGCCGATCGTGTGCTTGATTTCGCGCAATTAAGTGAGGGGAAGACGCTTGTAGACATTGGTGCCGGTGAAGGATTGATCGCCTTTCGTGCAATTGAACGAATAGGGCCTTCACTTAATGTGATCCTTACGGATATATCTGCTCCCATGCTTAGTCATGCGGAGACAATTTATGCCGAACGGGAATTCAAGAATAAATGCACTTTTCTAAACTGCCCTGCTGATAGCTTGCAGGGTATTGAAGATAATTCGGTCGATGTTGTTATAACCCGTTCGGTTCTTGCTTATGTGGCGGATAAAAAAGCCGCCATGCGCGAATTCTATCGAGTCCTTAAACCGGGTGGCCGAATTTCAATTGCCGAACCTATTGTCAGGGATGACGCATTCAAATTGCATGCATTAAAAAAATGGATTGATGAACATCCTGCCAATGAAAATATCAGGCTCATGCAGCTTGTCCACAAATGGAAGTCAGCACAATATCCGGATACCCTGGAAAAAATTACCGACTGTCCAATTACCAATTATTCGGAGCGTGATTTATTCAACATTGCATATGAAGGCAAGTTTTCCGAGATTCATTTGGAACTTCATCTTGATTCTTCCAGCCAAACAAGTATTTCATGGGAGGTATACATTGAATGCGCACCGCATCCACTTGCTCCCTCGCTCAGTCGGATTCTGGCCGAAAATTTCTCACTGGAGGATCGCATTTTTTTCGAGAATTCTATGCGCCCCATATTGGAAGCGGGTCAATTGGTTGGCATTGATCGCATGGCATATCTGACTGCTACAAAACCAACAACTTGATCAATCCCTGCAATCCCCCGCCACGGACGTCTTTGGCACTTTGCTCCAAAGCAGATTATCCATAACACGTATAAGCTGTAAATCAGCGTGTATTTATCCAAAATATGCATTGCTGCAATTTTGTCATGCCCAGAACGTGGACTGAAATCAAAGATAAAACCGATGGCGCGCCTGTTGTTAGATTTGGGTGGTGTTATGAATCGAGCGTGGCTGGCGTAACTGCCATGCAATTGATGAAAAAGTTGCAGGTGTAACCGGGCTGCGGCATAACCGGCGCTTGACCGCGCAGCCAGGCAACTCAATAGCTGGAGTTGTTAGATTAAACGTTTGCTGTGGAGTTATCCCTCAGCACATGTCTGCGGCGACCCCGATGAATAGACCTTTAGCGGAACAGACTGGCAAGCAACCTATTTATTAAACATTCTGCTCATTGCCGCAGTCATTTTGTCTATCCAACCCACAAGCAAACATACAAGAAACAGGACTACCCCTACCAGCATTCCAATTCCAAGTGCTGCAGCAGTCGAATTCATAGTTCATCTCCTTAAGGTTTCTTAAAAATTAGCAATCGCCTCGCGCTGGTGAACCGGCAGATTTGAATATTTCTAACCAATTGCCGTCAGCGAGCATGATATTAACCAACCGGCTTTTAACCATGAAACCCGCAAAAGCATACCAAAAACAAGATGGCATATTCCAGATTGATGAATGACAAGAACACACTTCAAGAAAAAATATAATGTTCCCTGCCTGCCATCCTGATACTAAGGGTTTAGATTTGAAAATGAAAGACACATTTCATTTATTGCAAACATATTTGTATCAAGATATTTTCAATAAGTTATGGGCGAAGTTTTTTGATATGCTTAAACGGCCAAGAATCGGAACAACCGCGAGACGTTGAACGTTCAATCACTGATGGATGTTGATCGCCTTTAACTCAAGGAGAATTCAACCATGGAAATGACAGGATATTTGAAAGTTATAATTGTTTGTTTCGCAGTGGCCATCCCGGTAACAGTTGTGTTTTTGGTTTATAGAATCGTATTTGCCGGATTGAATTCGATTCCATCTTCACGCAGAGCCGTGAGTGCTGATGAAGAAACTGCAGATCCAGAAAAAACGCTGGGCAGCAAATCGGCAGAAATTGAAGCCGGGAAATTGAAAACGGATACTGACATGCAATGATCAGCAAGACAGCGTGCGGTAATTATTAATGTTGCCGATATAATCATCGATCGGCCGCAAATTCATTTTTTCAGATGACACCCAACGATTGAATTCACGGTCCCTTTGGTGGATTCTCCAAAGTGGCGTGCCGGGAATTTATAGCCCGCTGCTTCTCAAAAATGACCAGGGCTATTCCGCCGAGAATGGCAAGTGACGCCAATATCAAGCGCGGGTTGAGGGGTTCACCGAGCAACAGGACGCCACCCAGGCCGGCAATGACCGGGACACTGAGCTGCACTGTCGCCGCCTTGGCTGCCTTGAGCGCGGGCAAAACGCTGTACCAGATTGAATAGCCGATACCGGATGTCAATGCGCCCGACGCAACCGCGTAACAGAATCCTGCGCTATCAAGAGAAGTGCGCCCGGCCATCAATACGCTCAATACTGCCGCGAATGGAACAGCGCGAATAAAATTTCCCGACGTTACCCTGAGCGGATCTCCAGCTCCCCTGCCGCGCAATGAATATATGCCCCATGCGGCCCCAGCAGCCAGCATTAATGTGGAGCCGAACATCGGCGGTGCGGATAGTCCCGGCAGCAACAACCCGACCAGTCCGGCAAGCGCGATAACCAGACCGGCCATTTGCAGTTTCAGCAGGCGTTCGCCCGTACGGATGCCATGGCCGATCATGGTTACCTGGACCGCGCCAAACAGCAGCAGTGCGCCCGTTGATGCGGGCAGACTGACATAGGCAAAGGAAAAACCGGCCGCGTATACAAATAGCGCAAATGCAGACAGCCAGTTCCCCCGGCCGACTTGGGTGCCGCGACCCATGCGCACAACCAGCCACAGCATCATCGCACCGGATATCAAACGTATCGCGGTAAAACTGGCCGCATCAATGGCGGTGTGCATGAGCGCGGCGCGGCACAGCAATGAATTCCCCGCAAATGCAACCATGGCCAGCGAGGTGAGGAAGATTATGCGCGAATAGGGCATCGATGATTTCTGTAGTAGTGTTGTGCTTCCTATTCAGGGATCAGGAACATTACAAGCAAGCAGCGGTTAACGCGTCTCGATCCGGCATCCCGCCGCTTTGGCTATACGTTTGGGCTATATCTGGCAGCACGCTGCGTCAATCAACTGCCGTGCAATACTCACCGGCTCGGGCAAAGCAGGCAACGTGCTGCGTGAGAACCATTGTGCATCCTCTATTTCCAGTGGATCGGGCTTGATGACACCACTTGCATAGTCGGCAAAAAACGCCACCATCAAGGAGTCCGGAAAAGGCCAGGACTGGCTTCCAAAATACCTGAGGTTTGAGATTTCGATTCCAACCTCCTCCAGTACTTCGCGGCTTGCACATTGCTCCAGCGTTTCGCCGGCTTCTACAAATCCGGCCAGGGCGCTGAACACGCCCGGCCTGAATCGCGGGCTGCGCGCCAGCAACAATTCATCGCCACGGCTGATCAACACCATCACGGCCGGCGAGATTCTCGGGTAGGCCACCAGGCCGCATGCCGGACACAGCATCGCAAACTGCCCCGTTCTGATGGTCGTGAATGCGCCACACCTGCCGCAGTAGCGGTGGTTTTTCTGCCAGTCCAGAAGTTGAATCGCACGTCCTGCCAAAGAAACTGCCTCAGCGCTGAGCAGACTGAAAAGGCTTCGGACCGGCATCAGCTCCCCGGAAATATCTTCAGGGAGCCTGTCCAAATCGGCGGCATAGCAACGAATTCCCTGCCATTCACCGACCAGCAATGCGTTCCCGGGATTGCCAAAATCCGATGCCAGCCCACTCGGAAAAATATTTCTGCCAGTCTTGTCAATTGCAGTGAGCAATTGATTTTCACACCGAAGCAGCCAGTAGCTCAATTCGTTCATGTGCTATTAAATCACAAAATTAAATTTCGAAATTACTTGCCCCCGTAGCCCCATTTCTTGCACAAAACAAAGCAGGCTGCTGCCCTGTATCACCTGTGGTTCTTTCGGCGCCGACCGAGCAGGTAGACGGCGAGGGTAACAAGGATGATCATGCCAATAATGAGGATGGGTGCCCAGGAACCGAAGACAGCGGCGCGGATATAGAGGTCAAACAATAAATAGGCCCAACCTATGATGGTTACATAGGCACCGGCGAGAACCACCGACAGCGTCAACGAGGCGGGGAAACCAAGCAGGTAACCGACAGCGCTGCCCAATACCGGCCCGGTCATCCAGAACGGGAACCAGACGAAGAGAAACAGGCCTGGGACGCCGTAGCGGCGCACCCTGTCGTGGTTGCGCTCGGCGGCAACATGTATGCGCTCCAGAAAGTACTTCAGTCTGGGAAACTCCACCAGCTTGAGTAAGCTAAAAACAAACACTGGATAAAGCAACAACACCAACACCGTCTCCACCCACATGACCACCGGTATCACAAGGGCGTGGCCGAATCCGTTGGCATAGCCCACGGACATGGACACGATCATGCCAAAAACTATGTCGGTAAAGATCATGGCGCCCATCATGCGCGAGGTTTGCGGCGACCAGAAGGCGATCAGCCCCATCACGATGAGACCGGCAAGCGCACTGGCAATACCAAGCAACAGGATGCGCCCTTCTGTCATCTTGAACAGCTGACGCCAAGTTAGCTTGCGCGGATGCTCATCGGTGAAAATCACAGGAGCCTCGTTCGAATTATTTTGCTGCATAATATTTATCACACCAGACGCTATTTTATGATCGGGGTACCATTAACATGTTGATTCACAAGCATTGCCAGCTCGACACCACCGGGTCTGGCCACGAACCGCGATACCAACAGTAGCTGACCGAATAAATCTAAGCCTCCCGGGGTCCTATTCTGGACCCAATTCAATTATTCGTTAAATGGTTAATTGTTGACAGCGGATACTTTGCTATGTACTTTGCGTACCGATCAAAAAATTGAATAAAAAATTCAAATGATCGTTGTAGGCGATTCTGGATACGGTCGCCTCACACCTGATAACCAGAGGAGAAAAACATGAACGCACGGAGTTTGGTATTGTCCGCTTTGGCCGGTATCCTGGCCATGGGTCTGTCCGCAACCAGTCAGGCGCAGGATGTAAAAATCCTCAAGCTTTCCCATCAGTTTCCCGCATCAAACGGCACCGAAGGGGATTTCCGCGACCAAATGGCACGCAAGTTCGCCAAGGAAGTCGAAGAAAAAACCGGCGGGTCGCTCAAGATTGAAATTTATCCGGGCAGTTCGATGATGAAACCGAAGAGCCAGTTCGATGCACTGCGCAAAGGCATACTGGACATGTCCGTGCTGCCACTCGCCTATGGTAGCGGCCAAGTACCCGCAGTGGGCCTGACCTTGATGCCTGCACTGGTACAGAGCTATGCCCAGGGATTGCGCTGGAAGACCGCACCCATTGGCGCTGCACTCGATAAAATTCTCGATGACAATGGTATCAAGATCGTTACCTGGCTGTGGTGCGGCGGTGGCATCGTCAGCCGCGGCGCGCCCATCGTCAATCCTGACGATGTGAAGGGCCTTAAAGTCCGTGGTGGAGACAAGACGATTGACCTGATGCTGCAGGGTGCCGGCGGTTCCTCCCCAAACATACCTTCGAGCGACATCTACAACGCCATGTCTTCAGGCTTGCTTGATGTAGCAGTCACCTCCAGCACTTCGTTGATCAGCTACCGTCTATATGAAGTTTCCAAGTCGGTAACCACGGCGAATGACAAGACCTTCTGGTTCATGTTCGAGCCTATGCTCATCTCCAAGATCACCTATGATTCTCTGACACCCGAACAACAGAAGGTAGTGATGGAAGTCGGCGCATCGCTAGAGCCTTTTGCTATGGCCGGTGCAAAGAAGGATGACAAACGTCTCGGCGAAATTTACGCAAAGGCTGGCGACAAAGTCGTAGACATGGATCAGGCCGCATTTGACAAATGGCTGGCCATTGCAAAGAAAACCTCCTACAAGAATTTTGCAGACACGGTTCCCAACGGCAAGCAATTGCTGGACATGGCTCTGTCAGTCAAATAAATGGGTACGACTTCCCACCAAAACCCCGGTAACGTCCCCGGGGGGGTGGGCGGCCGGTCGGTCTGGCGCCGGTTCTCCCAGGCGGTCAAAGGCTTCAATGTCCTGACCGGCTATCTTTCCGGAATCACGATCGTCGTCACCAGTATCATCATCTGCTATGGCGTGGTGATGCGCTATTTTTTTTCATCCCCGATAGATTGGGGACTGGAACTGTCCATTTTTCTGCTCATCATTGCCACTTTCATGAGCGCCGGCTATACCCAGCTGCAGCGCGGTCATGTGGCCATCGAGGTGCTGGACCACCTGCTTTCCCCGCGTGCCAACCGGTGGCGTTATCTTGTCGGCGATGCGCTGTCGTTGATCTTTTGTGCGGTACTGGCTTGGAATTCCTGGGGGTTCTTCCATGAAGCATTTCGCGACGGTCGGGTTACCGACAGCACCTGGGGCCCCAAGCTTTGGGTCCCTTACATCTTCATGGCAATCGGCATGACAGCGCTTTCTCTGCAACTTCTGGTCCAGATCACAGACTCGCTGATCGGCTGGAAGGGGCACCCGCATGCAACCGGACCCGAGTGGAAAGAATAATGGATACAGGCACGATCGGCTTACTCTACGGCGGGACAACCCTGGTGCTGCTTTTTTCGGGCATGCCTATCGCTTTCGCGCTGGGTCTTTCTGCGTTTGGCTTCATCGTGGTATTCATGCCGGCACCGATGATCCATTACATGGCTGAAACCATCTTCTCCGAACTCGATAACTTCACCCTGCTGACCATCCCCCTGTTCGTGCTGATGGGCGCGGCGATCGGCAAAACCAGAGCCGGAGCGGATGTATACAACTCGCTGAACGCATGGATGTACAAAATCCCGGGCGGACTCGGACTGGCCAACGTGTTTGCCTGCGCGGTGTTCGCCGCCATGTGCGGCTCGAGCCCTGCGACCTGTTCCGCGATCGGCTCCTCGGGAATTCCGCAACTGGTCAAGCGCGGCTATTCGGAGGGCCTCGCCACCGGACTGATTGCCGCCGGCGGCACGCTGGGCATTCTGATCCCGCCTTCCATCACGCTGATTCTGTATGGCCTTGCTTCAGAGCAATCCATCGGCCGGTTGTTCATGGCCGGCATTGGCCCGGGCATACTATTGGTCGTGCTGTTCGCCTGCTGGGTGATGTTCAAGTACAGCCTGGAACGCAAATCAGCCTTCGCGGCAGTTGACCATGCCAGGCATGCGATCATGGAAAACGACCAGTTCAGCTGGCGCGACCGCATGGAATCCCTGCCCCGTCTGCTGCCCTTTCTGGTCCTGATCGCCGTGATCATGATCGCCTTGTACGGCGGCCTGGCCACACCTTCGGAAGTGGCCGGCATCGGTGCCGCCGGCGCGCTCATCATGGTCATGACCCTCTACAAGTGCTGGCGGCGCGAGGATATCGTTGCCATTCTTTCCGGAACGGTTCGCGAAAGCACGATGATCATGATGATCATTGCCACTTCCGCACTGTTCACCTTCGTGATGAGCTACCTTGGCGTGACCCAGCAGGCCGCAACCTGGCTGGTCGGCTTGGGCCTGTCCAAATGGGCCTTCTTTTTTGGCGTTAACATTTTCATTGTCGTGCTGGGTTTCTTCCTGCCACCGGTGGCTATCATACTTATGGTCACGCCCATCATCCTGCCTTCCCTAAAGGCAATGGGGATCGACCTGGTCTGGTTCGGCGTCATCATGACCATACTCATGGAAATGGGGCTCATCCATCCGCCGGTCGGACTCAATCTGTTCGTAATCAACGGCATTGCACCGGACATCAAACTGAAAACCATCATCTGGGGAACCATGCCGTTTATCGGGCTGATGGTATTGGGCATTTTCATCCTGTGCATGGTTCCGGACATCGCCGTGTGGCTACCCAACCATTTTTACAAGGGCAGCTGACCCGAGTCTGGCGGCAGTTACTACCGGTAACAGGTTTTACTGCCATAGCCATGCTGCTTTGTGGCAAACTAGCGCCCGTTAAAACATATCCCCCCGCTGCCTTGCAACCTTACGAATTATTTATCGGACTGCGCTACACCCGAGCCAAGCGGCGCAACCATTTCATTTCCTTCATTTCGCTGATCTCCGTGCTGGGCATGGCACTGGGCGTAATGGCATTGATCGTCGTGCTGTCGGTGATGAACGGGTTCCAGAAAGAGATACGCACGCGCATGCTGGGCGCCACCCCGGACCTTGAGGTGGTTGCCGATGGCGGTCGGATAGCGAACTGGCGAGCCGTATACGACAAGGTCAGGCAGAATCCGCAAATCCAGGCCGCCGCACCATACGTGGGCGGACAAGGCATGCTGTCGTTCGGGCAAAACGTGCAAGGGGTGATGGTGCGCGGCATCGATCCGGTAGAGGAAGCCGCTGTCACCGCGCTGTCCAACAAAATGAAGTCAGGCTCATTGGCGGATTTGCGCAGCGGCGAATTCGGCATCGTGCTCGGCGTCGATCTGGCGCGCGCGCTCGGCGTGCAACCCGGCCAGAAGATCATGCTGATCGCCCCGCAAGGACAGATTACGCCCGCCGGAATGATGCCCCGGCTCAAACAGTTTCGCGTGGTGGGCATCTTCGAGATCGGCATGGCACCCTACGACGACAATCTGGCGCTGATCAACATGAACGATGCGCAGAAACTGTTCCAAATGGGCGATGCGGTAACCGGCATCAGCGCCAAGGTGCGCAATATCGATCTTGCACCGGAAGTCGCGAGCGCAATACAGCGCCAGTTGCCCGACAATCTTTATGCGAACGACTGGACGCACCAGAACAGCAACTACTTCCGCGCAGTGGCCATGGAAAAGCGCATGATGTTCATCATTTTGTCGCTGATCGTCGCGGTGGCCGCATTCAACATCGTGTCGACGCTGGTGATGGCGGTTACCGACAAACAATCCGATATCGCGATCCTGCGCACGCTGGGCGCTTCGCCGCGCAGCATCATGAAAATTTTCATCGTGCAGGGTATCGTGATTGGCGTGTTCGGCACCCTGCTCGGCGCCGTCAGCGGTGTCGTCATTGCGCTGAACCTGGATGTGATCATGCCGTTCATCGAACACCTGTTCGGCGTGCATTTTCTTGCCAAGGATGTGTACTACATCAACGAACTGCCTTCCGACCTGCGCTACCACGAAGTGATCGTGGTCACCAGCGTCTCTTTCCTGATCAGCCTGCTCGCCACACTCTATCCCAGCTATCGGGCATCGCAAACGCAACCGGCGGAGGCGTTGCGCTATGAGTGAGCGTGAGGATAAAGCCACAGGCTTTGGGCACCCGTCGGCCTCCCCGCTGCGGGGAAACACCGCCACTGGAACCGTGATCTCCTGCCGCGATCTGAGCAAGACATTCACACTGGGCATGGCGGAAGTGGCGGTGCTGAAGGGTGTCAACCTCGATGTGCAACGCGGCGAGCGCATCGCCATCGTCGGCGCATCGGGTTCGGGCAAGAGCACGCTGTTGCACCTGCTTGGCGGCCTGGACAATGCCAGTGCCGGCAGCGTGCAGATACTCGGGCAGGATGTGCATAAAATGAATGAAACGCAGCGCGGCGAATTGCGCAACCGTTCACTGGGTTTCGTCTACCAGTTCCATCATCTGCTGCCGGAATTTACCGCACTGGAAAACGTCGCGATGCCGCTGCTGATACGCGGGATGAAACGCGCGGAAGCTGCCCCGATCGCGGCCGCGATGCTGGAACAGGTCGGGTTGGCACAACGCCTGGAACATCACCCTTCCGAATTGTCGGGCGGCGAACGCCAGCGCACTGCGGTGGCGCGCGCACTGGTCACTGAACCCGCATGCGTGCTGGCCGACGAACCGACCGGCAACCTCGACCGCGGCAGCGCGCAGGCGTTATTCGACCTGATGCAGCAACTCAATGAAAAGCTCAACACCAGTTTCATCGTGGTCACCCACGATATTCAACTGGCAAAGCGCATGCAGCGTATGCTGCGTCTGGAGGATGGCCTGTTGCAACCCGGGTAGACAATCCGGAAAAT
>DATKVR010000120.1:0-15441 GCA_035529955.1 Gallionella sp. | reverse complement strand
TTGCCCGGCGCATCGGGTATCTCGAAGCCGAAATAGGGCGCGTCGCGGGAGATGTCCCAGTCGGTGAGCTTGTTCTCGCCTTCGGCGCCCAGCCATTCCTGCATCTTGTTGGCGGCTTCTTGTTGTAGTGGAGGTTCTTTAGTTAGCTTGCCCGTTGTCCATTCGCGCAGGAACTGCTGGCAGGTCTCGGCGGAAAGCTTGAAGAAGTAGTGGTCTGAATTGCGCAGTTCCGGTTTCGCGCCGGACACCGCGGAGTAGGCATTGATCAGGTCGGTGGGCGCGTAGGCGGCACCGCACACCTCGCAGTTGTCGCCGTACTGGTCCTTGGCATGGCACTTCGGACATTCCCCCTTGATGAAGCGGTCCGGCAGGAACATGTTCTTGATCGGGTCGTAGAACTGTTCGATGGAGCGCACCTCGATCAAACCGGCAGCCTTGAGCTTGCGATAGATGGACTGCGAGTATTCCCGGGTCTCGTTGCTGTTGGTGCTGCCGTAGTGGTCGAACGCGACATGGAATCCGTCGAAATCCGCCTTGTGCTCGTGCCACACGCGGTCTATCAGTTGTTCCGGGGTGATGCCTTCCTTTTCGGCGCGCAGCATGATCGGCGTGCCATGGGTGTCGTCGGCGCACACGTAGTGGCAGGTGTTCCCCCGCATCTTCTGGAAGCGCACCCAGATGTCGGTCTGGATGTATTCGACCAGGTGACCGAGGTGGATGCTACCGTTGGCGTAAGGCAGGGCGGAGGTGACGAGGATTTTGCGGGGATTCATGTTAAGAGCCGGAATGCGATCAAGGCACGGATTTTAGCAAATCGCGCGCGACAGCGTCGAATTGGTTAAAATCGCGCCCTTGCAAATTAGTTTAGAGGAGCAAGGTACAAGGAACAAGGCACAAGATTCAAGGACAAAGGATTTCGCATTTCCTTGAAGCTTTCACCTTTCACCTTTCACCTGGATTTTATGAGCATCAAGTCAGACAAATGGATACGCCGCATGGCGGAGCAGCACAAAATGATCGAGCCGTATGAGCCCAACCAGGTGAAAGAGGTCAACGGCAAGCGCATCGTGTCTTACGGCACGTCGAGTTACGGTTACGATATCCGCTGTTCCAATGAATTCAAGCTGTTCACCAATATCAACAGCACCATTGTCGATCCGAAGAACTTCGACCCGAGTTCCTTCGTCGAGGTCAATGCCGATTTCTGCATCATTCCGCCCAACTCCTTCGCACTGGCGCGCACGGTCGAGTATTTCCGCATTCCGCGCAGTGTGCTGACCATTTGTTTGGGCAAGTCCACCTATGCGCGCTGCGGCATCATCGTCAACGTCACGCCGTTCGAACCTGAGTGGGAAGGGTATGTCACGCTGGAATTTTCCAATACCACGCCGTTGCCCGCCAAAATCTACGCCAACGAGGGCGTGGCGCAGGTTCTGTTCTTCGAGGGCGACGAAGTCTGCGAGACGTCTTATAAAGATCGCGGCGGCAAGTATCAGGGACAGGTGGGCGTGACCCTGCCGAAAATGTAACCCGCACCGTCCATGCGCTATCGCCGTGAACGGTAAAATTCCCGCTTGCAGCACTGCCGGAATCTGCGACAATCCGCGCCAATTCGCTATCCCCACCCAGTCAGTTATTCCTAAAGGGAGTAAGCCATGAAATTCCGCTTTAGCTTCGGCGTCACATTGGCCTGTGGCCAATATGAGCCTACACTGAAACTCCACATCGCCCTGCGTGAAGAACACACGCTAAGCGCTGCATTCCGTTCCACCCTCTAAAGGAGCGCAATATTATGAAGTTCCGTTTTAGTTACGACGTCACATTGCCCTGCGGTCAATATGAGTCTTCACTGAACCTTGTTGATTCTTTCATTGGCAGTATTTACGACAAGCCGCAAGGATTTATTCTGTTGGGAGCCATATTATGAAATTCCGGTTTCCTATTATCATCATCGATGAAGATTTCCGCTCCGAGAACGCCAGCGGGCTGGGGATACGCGCTTTGGCCGATGCCATTGAGAAAGAGGGAATGGAAATCCTTGGCGTCACCAGCTACGGCGACCTGACATCGTTCGCACAGCAGCAGAGCCGTGCCTCGGCTTTTCTGCTATCGATCGACGACGAAGAATTCGGTGCCGGCAGCAAGGAAGAAACCGAGGTCGCGCTGAAAACCCTGCGCGCCTTTGTCCAGGAAATACGCTTCAAGAATGCCGATATTCCGATCTACCTGTATGGCGAAACCCGTACTTCGCGCCATATTCCGAACGACATCCTGCGCGAATTGCACGGCTTCATCCATATGCACGAGGACACGCCGGAATTCGTCGCGCGTCACATCATCCGCGAAGCAAAGTCATATCTGGACTCGCTGGCGCCGCCGTTCTTCCGCGCGCTGTTGCACTACGCGCAGGACGGTTCCTATTCCTGGCATTGTCCGGGACACTCGGGCGGTGTGGCGTTCCTGAAATCGCCGGTTGGGCAGATGTTCCACCAGTTTTTCGGCGAGAACATGCTGCGCGCGGACGTGTGCAACGCGGTGGACGAACTGGGCCAGCTGCTCGACCACACCGGTCCGGTGGCGGCCTCCGAGCGCAACGCGGCGCGTATTTTCAATTCCGACCATCTGTTCTTCGTCACCAACGGCACCTCGACATCGAACAAGATCGTGTGGCACTCGACCGTGGCGCCGGACGACATCGTCGTCGTGGACCGCAACTGTCACAAGTCCATCCTGCACGCGATCATGATGACCGGCGCGGTGCCGGTGTTCCTGCGGCCGACACGCAACCATTACGGCATTATCGGGCCGATCCATAAATCCGAGTTCGAGATGGATAGTATCCAGAAGAAGATCGATGCGAATCCTTTCATCAAGGACAAGAAGAAAAAGCCGCGTATCCTGACCATCACGCAGAGCACCTATGACGGTGTGGTGTACAACGTCGAGATGCTCAAGCTGATGCTGGACGGCAAGATCGACACACTGCACTTCGACGAGGCCTGGCTGCCGCATGCGGCATTCCACCCGTTTTACAAGGATATGCATGCAATCGGCAAGAATCGTCCGCGCGCCAAGGAATCGATGATCTTCGCCACGCAGTCCACGCACAAGTTGCTGGCGGGCTTGTCGCAGGCCTCGCAAATACTGGTGCGTGAACCGGAGCAGCGCAAGCTCAACAGCCACGTGTTCAACGAAGCCTATCTGATGCACACCTCGACCTCGCCGCAATACGCGATCATCGCCTCGTGCGACGTGGCTGCCGCGATGATGGAGCCGCCGGGCGGAACGGCGCTGGTGGAAGAGAGTATTGCCGAGGCGATGGATTTCCGCCGCGCAATGCGCAAAGTTGACGAAGAGTATGGAGAGGACTGGTGGTTCAAGGTGTGGGGGCCGGAGAAGATTGCCGATGAAGGCATAGGCTCCCGGGAAGACTGGATGCTGAAGACAACTGATAAATGGCATGGCTTCGGCAAGCTGGCAGCCGGATTCAACATGCTCGACCCGATCAAGGCGACCATCATCACGCCCGGCCTTAATCTCAACGGCAACTTCGACGAGACCGGCATGCCTGCGGCCATGGTCACCAAGTATCTTGCAGAACATGGCGTCATTGTCGAGAAGTGCGGTCTGTATTCATTCTTCATCATGTTCACCATCGGCATCACCAAGGGACGCTGGAATACGCTGCTGACCGCGTTGCAACAGTTCAAGGACGACTACGACAAGAACCAGCCCATGTGGCGCATCCTGCCCGAGTTCGCGGCCAAGTATCCGCAGTACGAGCGCGTCGGTCTTCACGACCTGTGCCAGCAGATCCACGATGCCTACAAAAAACACAATGTCGCGAAGATGACGACCGAGATGTACCTGTCCGATATGCAGCCCGCGATGAAACCCTCGGATGCGTTTGCAAAAATGGCTCACGATGAGATTGATCGCGTGCCAATTGATGATCTTGAGGGGCGTATCACGGCGGTGTTGCTGACTCCCTATCCGCCGGGCATCCCGCTGCTGATTCCGGGCGAACGTTTCAACAAGCTGATCGTCGACTACCTGAAGTTCGCGCGCGACTTCAACAAGAAATTCCCCGGCTTCGAGACCGACATTCACGGCCTGGTATCGGACAAGGAGGAAGGCGGAGAACGCGTCTATAGCGTGGACTGTGTGCGGCAGGCTTGATCCGCACCCGGCTCGAAAGAAACACCGTTGTTTTAGCTACCAGGATAGCGGGCGTTTCGAGGCAAGTGCATTCTGGTCGAAACCACCGGTGCCGTGGCGCGTTTCGACTTCGATCCCGATTTCCTTTAGCAGCGGGGTCGGCAGTATCCCGCCGGCACAGACGATCACCGCGTCGTTGGGCAGATCGATTTTGCTTCCCTGGTGATCGATCACCACGCTGCCAGCCTTTATTTCCCTGACATTCGATTCAAGCAATACCGACAAACGTCCTGACGTTCGAGCCTCCTCGGTCAGTTGCCGGTTTTTCGGTTTGACGCGGCTGAATGCGTTGCTGCGGTAACTCAGCGTCACCTTGGCGCCTGGTTCCTGGCAAATCGCCAGCGCCGCTTCGAGGGCTGCATCCCCACCGCCGACCACCAGCACCCGCTTGCCCCGGTATTGTTCCGGATCGATCAGTCGGTACACCACTTTCTCCTGGTCTTCGCCCGGGACCCCGAGTTTGCGCGGCGTGCCGCGCCTGCCGATGGAAAGCAGCACGCTGCGTGTGTGGTAACTATAGCGATCGGTAAGCACATGAAGCGTGTCGCCCTCGCGTTCAATCTTTTCCATGCGCTCGCCGAAATTGATCTTGATGCCGGTCTTGGCGACCACACTCTCCCAGAGCTTCATCAGGATCTCTTTGGTGGTTTCCCGGATGTTAACCTTGCCGAAGATCGGAAGCTTCATGGGCGCGGTCATGACGATCTTGCCGCGCGGATAATGCAAAGTTGTGCCGCCGAACGTCTCTTCCTGCTCGATGGTGACGTAGCGCAAGCCATGCTGCTTTGCGGCAAGCGTCGCAGATATTCCCGCAGGACCCGCTCCGACGATGACCACATCAACAGGCGTATTGCCGGTACCCCGTTTCCTGATGGAATCGATCGCCTGGCGTCCCTGTTCGGCGGCTTTTCTGATCAGGCCCATGCCCCCGAGTTCACCGGCAATGAAAATGCCCGGAACATTGGTTTCGAAGTTGGGTTTGAGCTGGGGCAGGTCGACGCCGCGTTTCTCGGTGCCGAAAACCAGCTTGATCGCGCCAACGGGGCAGGACGTGGCGCAGGCACCGTGACCGATGCAATGTGCCGGGCTGATGAGCACGCCTTTCCCGTCGATCATGCCGATCGCCTGCTCGGGGCAGGCAAGGATGCAGCCTCCAGAACCCAGGCATATGTTGGGGTCGATCACCGGGTGGAGAGATGGGGGCTCGGTCAGACCGGATTCCACAGACTCCTGCCAGGTTTTTTCGGCAACTTTTTCACGCCGCTTGCGTTTGGCCAGAAAGATGATCAGGGGGATAGTCAGCGGTAGTACATAAAGGACATAGATAAAGGCTTGGTCGTTCATTATGGTTTTTGAACCGTCTGTGCACAGGTGAATTTCATCGTATATCCTGTTTGGGCCATCTTGGAATTTTGGAAAATACAGGAAATTGGTACGCCTGTGATACACCGGAAACCCATTACCCGAAGGAGAGGTGAACTTTTTGAATCATCAGTTTGCTGCATTCCGCGCAGTCTAACGTTGCTCCCAGGCCAATTCAAGGCGCATTACAATTGGCTAATTTTAGTGAGCCGTAAGATAATTACAAATGGTTACATTTTTGTGAGCGGGTATGTCATCTGAGTTTCCTAGCGATAAAAACACTGCAGCAGCCGCGGGTAATAATCCCCAAGTCATCGATCGGCGCGGGGGCCAGAATTCCAAAGGCAAAGATCGGCGCAGGGAGGATCACCCTGTAGAGGTCAAGGTATTTGGGGGTAACCGTCAGGCAGAGCGCCGTATGGGTGTCGGCGCAGGCGTCATCTGGTTTGCCGCCACCGTTTTGACCCTGCTCGCGGTCTGGGTTTACTTCAAGGCCGCACAGAATCAACTGGATTACAAACCGAGCTCAGGTTTCGGTTACTACCTCGGTCTGGTTGGCGGTGTGATGATGTTGCTGATGCTGCTCTATCCGGTGCGCAAGCATATGCAGTTCGCCCGCCGCTTCGGCCCGTTGAAATACTGGTTCATGATGCACATGATCTTCGGAATCGGCGGACCGGTACTGGTCCTGTTCCATACGACATTTCATGTGAAATCCCTGAATGCAGGTGTCGCGCTTTATTCCATGTTGCTGGTGGTGGCCAGCGGCATCATCGGGCGTTTCATCTACAAGCGGATACACCAAGGGCTATACGGCCGTAAGCTGAATCTGGATGAATTGCAGAAATCCGTGGATTTGAATCAAAGAAGTACCGACAGAGTCATCACGCTCGCCATTTCGGCAACGGCTGTTGATGCAAAGCTGCAAAAGTTTCGTGACCTGGCTTTTGAAACACGCATCGGTTTTGCCACGCGCTTCTGGCGTTTCATTACTTTTGATTTGCGCCGGTACATGCTGACACGACATAGCCGCAATGAAATGAGGCGTGCAATCGCCCATTTGGCCAAGACACAGGGATGGGACAAACTGGAGCAGCATAACCATCTTCAGGAAGCAATGATGTATGTGAAGCGCTATCTGACCTCCGTGCAACGTGCCGCACAATTTTCGGCTTTTGAACGATTGTTCCGATTGTGGCACGTCCTGCATTCGCCCTTTGTCTGGCTACTGGGTGTTAGCGGGATCGTCCATGTGATTGCCACCAATTTCATGTACTGAGGGTTACCTGACATGCTCCGTCTAGTCCTGTTTTTTTTGGCATTGTTTTCCACAGGTATAGCATATGGTGCAGGCGAGTCCGCGCTGATGCCGGGTCAGGTGATCGCCGGCCATGCCAAACTCGAGTCGGAATGCACGAATTGCCATGTGCGTTTTCACAAGGAAGCGCAGAGCGGCTTGTGCGCGGACTGCCACAAGGACATCAAAGCCGACCTCGAAAACCACAAGGGGTTTCACGGCAGGATGAAGCAGCAGGCCTGCAATACCTGCCATACCGAACACAAGGGCCGGAATGCGAAGATTGTTATTCTGGACAAGGCCGGGTTCGACCACACCAAGACCGATTTCCCGTTGCTGGGCGCGCACCAGAACAAGGAAAAGGTAAAGTGTTCGGATTGCCACAAGGAAAAGAAAAAATACCGCGAAGCGCCTACCGCCTGCAATAGCTGCCACCACAAGGATGACAAACACAAGGGCAGCCTCGGTCCCGATTGCAAGAGCTGCCATAACGAGCGTTCCTGGAAAGAGGCGAAATTCGACCACTCCCTGGAAAAGACCCGTTTCCTCCTCAAGGGTAAGCACGCCGATGTGAAATGCAGCAAGTGCCATCTCACCCAGGGCACATACAAGAATGCGCCGCTTGAATGCTTGGGCTGCCATAAAAAGGATGACAAACACAAGGGAAGATACGGCAAGAAATGCGAAACCTGCCACGCTGAACGCGGCTGGAAACTGCTCACATTCGACCATGACATCGCGACCAAATTCAGGCTGCTGGGTTCACACAGGACGGTGAAGTGCATTTCCTGCCACGTGCGGCCGTTGTTTTCGAAACCCGCCTTGCCATCTGCGTGCATCGGCTGTCACAAGAAGGACGATGTGCACAAGGGCGGGTTGGGCACGCAGTGCCAGACCTGCCACAACGAGATGAAGTGGAAAAAATCGAAATTCGATCACGACCGGGACACCAAATTTCCGCTGAAGGGCAAGCACATCACGACCAAATGCGATGCCTGCCACACGCCTGCGCTGAAAGCCAGCGGCACGAAACTGCCCATGGATTGCTACTCCTGCCACCAGAAAAAAGATGTGCACAAGGGTAGCCTGGGCAAGCGCTGCGAATCCTGCCACAACGAGAAGGACTGGAAGGATGCAATTTTTGACCATGGACGCGCACGTTTTCCGCTGGTCGGATTGCATATCAAGGTGGAATGCAAGAAGTGCCATACCACCGAGGTGTTCCGCAATACCCCTTCCGATTGCTATTCCTGCCACAAGAAGGATGACGACAAGATACACAAGCTCAGGCTGGGCAAGGATTGTGCGTCATGCCACAACCCGCGGTCATGGAAGGTCTGGGATTTCGATCACGACACGCGCACCCATTTCAAGCTGGATGGCGCGCACAAGGCAATCACCTGCTATGCCTGCCATAAGCTGCCGATGACCGCCCGCATCACCCTGGCGAAAACCTGCGATGGCTGCCATGACAACGATGACGTCCACCAGGGCGAATATGGCCAGCAATGCGACCGCTGCCACCTCACCACCAAGTGGAAAATCCTCCGTCCGGGAATCAAGGGGCAGCGATATTGAAGCCGTTCATCGGAAAACGACACTCCGATGAACGGCTATTGAATCGCACCGCCTTAGCCATTAAAGTGCGCCCGTTTCATATTGCCAAGCCAGACCGGCAAACGGAAGCGGGATGCAACAACTTGCCGTCAAGATTGCAGGGAAGCAAAGCCACAATATTGCTATAGGGGGATTTACAATGCGCACAAACACAATCCAGGTTGGTTTTGCCGCGTTGAGCATCGGTGTATTGCTGATTTCGGCTTGCGGGGGCGGCGGCGGTACGACAACAGGAACCACCACCGGAACCACCACGGTGCTATCCGCCTATGTCGCGAATTATGGCGACGGCACCATCTCGCAATACACCATCAACCCGTCGACCGGTGCATTGACGCCCAAGATACCTGCAACTGTTGTTTCAATCGCCGGCAATGCCTCATCCTATCCAACATCAATCATCGTTGATCAGGCCGGCAAGCACGCCTATGTTGCTAACAATGGGGACTACGTAATTTCGCAATTCAACATAGGCCCGGGAGGCGTTCTGGTACCGATGACACCAGCGGCAACAGTTCAGTCAGGCTCTGGGCCAATATCTATTGCCATCCACCCAAGCGGGAAATACGCATATGCGGCAAATAGCTACAGCAATGATATTTCGCAATTCAACGTTGATCCGGTTACTGGCGCGTTGACACCGATGGCGCCACCAACCGTTACGCCTTGTTACCCAGCTACAACTTGCACGCAAGGTATATGGCCAATTTCGATTACTGTTGGTCCCTCAGGGGCGTACGTTTATGTGGTCAACCAAAGCGACAATTCCGTCTCGCAATTCATCATAGGTCCGAGTGGGGCGTTGACGCCGATGGGAACGGCTACGGTTGCCGCAGGAACAACACCGAGTAGCATTACGATAGATCCTTCAGGAAATTTTGCCTATGTGACAAATTACTTGGCGACTCCTAATGCTTCCATTACACAATTCAGTATCACTTCAGGTGCATTAACATCCTCCACATCATCCGGTTTGGGTAGTGCACTTACGCTTCCAACTTCCATGGCCATCGATCCTTCGGGAACACACGCCTATGTGGCGAATGGAACTGGCATTTATCCTTTTACTATTAATGCCTCCGGGTTGTTAGACAACATGAACCCCATTAATCCTACTGGAGGAACTGCTCCACAATCTGTTGCCATCGATTCTTTGGGTAAATTCGTCTATGTGGCGAATAAGGGTAGCGACAACATTTCGCAATTCAATATTGGAGCGGGGGGCACATTATCTACTCCGACAGTAACGCAGGGTGCGACAGGCTCTCAGCCCTATTCCATTACCACCGCCGTTTTAAAACTGTAACAATATTCAGTTACATAATCACAATATACCTCTGTCCTTGAGGTCGGTTTATCTTTTCTCGATTCTCCAGTATTTCAAATACGGATAGTTGGCCACATAGTTTCCGTTTGTCCGGATTTCAAAACCGTTCGTCGGCAAATTTATGCCTTTTATCCGGACAGCTTTCAATTCGTCGGTGGGATATTTGCACACATGTAACGTTCTGTTACATTTCCCATCCAGACCGAGCATATTTGTCTGCAAAGGCGTGATGAACGCGAATTCGAAACATTGATTGAAAGGCAGGACGGCGTTGCCGTTTGATGCACAGGGAGCAGGATATGAAAGACCAAACTGGTGGCGCAAGCGTAAAGGGGCTTTTTGATTTTCTGCGTTCACCCTTGGGAATCGCGCTGATATTCCTGTTCCCGCTGCTGATCATGATGCACCTTGCAACCGCCGCCACGCCAAATCCTGCCTTGATCAAGTTTGATCACAGCCAAACCGGGTTTCCCTTGACCGGTGCGCATATCCAGGCCCGCTGCGCTTCCTGCCACGTTGACGGCGTGTTCAGGGGAACGCCGCACGAGTGCGCAAGCTGCCACGTGGCAGGCAACCACATGGGCGCGGTATTCAAGAACACGACGCATATTCCCACCTTCGACAAGTGCGATCGGTGTCACCAGACCAGAGCCTGGTCGCCCGTGAAACCGTTCGACCACCTCGGCGTGGCGCCGGGTTCCTGCCAGAACTGCCACAACGGCAATGGGGGGGGTGCAACAGGCAAGCCGAGCGGGCATATTGCCACGAGCGCGTCATGCGACAGCTGCCACATGACCGCAAACTGGAAACAGCTCGCATCGGGCGGCTTGATGCCGCCGAATCACCTGCCGACCCAGCAAGCCTGTTCGCTGTGCCATAACCAGGCCAACTTTGTTCCGGGGGTGATGAATCACACCGGCATCGTCACCGGATGCGCGAGCTGCCACATTGGACAGGCCTTTGTCGGCGTCACACCCAAGTCCATACCATCGGGCCACGTGCCGACCAGCATGCCATGTGAACTCTGCCATTCGCCGACCCGTACCAGTCCGGGTGGATTTTTGATTCCGCCCGCGCCCGCCAACTCGCCGTCGATGATGAACCACGCCGGCATCGTCGGCAACTGCACGCAGTGCCACAACGGGCAAACCTTTGCCGTGGGCGTCACACCCAAACAAAAAAGTGATGCGCCCACCACGCACATGTCGACCAGCTCGGATTGTTCGGCCTGCCATACGTCGACGACCACATTCCTGATGGCCAACCTGACCACCCCACCGATCGGGCACATGCCGACGACAATGGTATGCTCGACTTGCCATAGTGCCGGATACGGACCGAACTCCGGCGTGATGGTGCATACGGGCATTGTCGGCGGTTGCGCAAGTTGCCACAACGGACAGGTATTTACCGGGGTTGCGCCGAAATCCAAGCCGGTGAATCATGTGCCCACCAGCATGCCCTGCGAGTCATGCCACTCCAATTCCAACTTCACATCGTTTTCAGGAACGGGCATGAATCACACGGGCATCGTCAGTGGTTGTGCAAGTTGCCATAACGGACAGAGCTATTACGGGGTGACGCCAGTGTCGAAGCCGGCTGGCTCACCGCCACACTTGCCAACGAGCATGTCGTGTGAGACATGCCATTCCACGGCCAATACGAATCCGGGTGGATTTGGGCCAAACGCGCCGATGAAACACACGGGCATCGTCAGCGGTTGCGCGACCTGTCATGGTTTCAATAACGTTGGTATCGCGTTTTACGGGGTGACACCGAAGCCGCAGACCATCTCCCCAACCCACACGGCAGCCGGCAACACGCCATGCGAAAGCTGCCACAGTTCGACGACGAGCTTTGCAATTGCAACGGGTGGGACCAAGCCGGCCAATCACTTGCCGACTACCGCGGCGTGTTCGCTCTGCCATAACGGCGCAAGCTATTACCCGGGAGTAATGAACCACACGGGTATCGTCAGCGGCTGTGCAACTTGCCATAACGGCCAGGTGTTTGCCGGGGTAACGCCGGTGTCCAAGCCGGTTAACCACCTGCCGACCGCTGCGGCCTGCGAGACTTGCCATACCGCTCCTGTTACGACCCCGCCGACGCCCGGCGGATTCGCCGGCGGAAAAATGAACCACACCGGCATCGTCAGCGGTTGCACCAATTGCCACAACGGTCAGACCTTTGCCGGTATCTCGCCGATGGCAAAGCCGTCCAACCATTTGCCGACCAGCATGTCATGCGAGACCTGCCACTCGACCAGCAATTTCATCACCTTCTCGGGAACGCTGATGAAGCACACCGGCATCGTCAATAATTGCACGCTGTGCCATAACGGTCAGGTATTTGCCGGAGTTACGCCAGTGTCGAAGTCAGCCACACATATCCCTTATGCGACCACTCTGATCGGTGGCGCGGGCATGCAATGCGAGTTCTGCCACAGCACGTCGGTGTTTACTTCTTTCATGACCGGTACGGCGTCGTCAACGACCATGCATAACGGAACCACCGGCGGCGGCGCTTGCTATACCTGCCATCGTTCACCCAACCAATGGTCGGCCACCAACATGCAAACAAAGTCCCATAACGGGACTTCTGCGTCGAAAGACTGCTCCAGTTCCGGCTGTCACAGGCCATTGGGTAATACGGGAAGCTCCTATACGAATTGGGGTGGTTAATACCAAATTGACCGGATACCGCTGATCAACTGCAATATCCGGTCAATTTCCAATGACGGTCTTGCTGCGCAGCAATTGCGCATCAGCCAGTTTCGGAAAGTTTTCAGGCCTTTTATACGAGCCCAATATGTAGCGTCAGTGTTCTGTCCGGCATTGAGGTTATGGCTTGAAAAGTAATTTGGAGCAGATATTGAAAGTCAGCAACTATTTTTTAGCCAGCCAGCATCTGGCCCGCTCAGTGATAATGTCGTTACTCACCCTGCTGATAATGGGTGCTGCGATGAGGTCGGCCAATGCCGGGATCATTGATCACATCGAGATCAGGGAAGCTGGCAATGAAGCAGAGATCCGCATTGTCTTTATTACCCAGATTCAGTATTTGCGGCAGGCAGCACTAAGTAACGGTGATGTGAGGATTTATTTCAATCTGCTCGGAATCAGTCCGCTGGATCCCCGCCTGGTCCCTGATAGAATAAAATCCCGGCCTTCGGACATTGCCCCGCAATTTACTGTTACCTATCCCGAAATCGATTCGTCGCTCTCCATCAGTTTCGGCAAGCGTGTTGATTATCATATGCGTCTCGGCAAGGATGCACGCAGCATCAGCATTTTCACGCCTGCGCTCAAACCGAAAAGTAGTCCTGCTCCGGCCGCTGCAGCAAGTATTGTGGCGGCAAAACCAGCGATCGCGCCTTCGGCAGTCGTTCCAAGCGTAGTCCCGTCTGTTCCGCAACTGGCCGCATCCCGACAGGCTGAGCAAGCGGCGCCGGCCCAACCAATTCAGCCCGAGCCCACCTCCAAGCCATTGCCGGCGCCGCTCCCGGTTGCGGCAATCGAGCTGGAGGCACAGCAATTGATCGGCAGCGCGCGCTATGCACTCCAGAATGACCGTCCCGATATCGCGATCGAGCGGTTGAACAAGTTGCTGAATCTTGCTCCCAACAAGCAATCCCAGGCTGCCCAGGAATTGATCGGCGAAGCGCGGGAAATGAACGGCGAATATGACAAGGCGCGCGTGGAGTACCAGACATACATCGAACTTTATCCGCATGCCAGAGATGTGGACAAGGTCAAGCTGCGGATGGCCAAGTTACCGGCAGTCAACAAGGTGAGGTTGGCACCCGTGCAGGAGCAGGTGGCGAACAGGCCCACGGTGGCTGAGGAAAAAATGCAGGTAACCGGCGGTCTTTCCCAATATTATTACAAGGGTATTTCCAATACCGATTCGATTGCCGTCACCGGCGCGACTACAACAACATCGTCCTTGACGCTCCAGGACCAGTCACAATTGTTCTCCACGCTGGACATGATGGGACACAAACGCAGCGAGACTGCAGATACCCGCTTGGTGTTCCGCGACAGTTACAACAAGAATTTTTTACCGGGACAGGTGAGCGGCAACCGTTTTGATGCGGCCTATATCGAGCAAAATGCGCGCGACCACAGTTATGCGTTCCGTGTCGGCCGTCAAAACGGCCTCGGCGCGGGTGCGCCCGGCCAATTCGACGGTGCATGGGGAGGGTATCGCTTCGATCCGACATGGCGGGTAAATGCTGTCCTTGGTAAACCGGTGGAATATAGCAACGGTGGCCTCAGCACTTCCAGCAACAAGGACTTTGCCGGTTTGAGCGTCGATCTAAGCCCAAGGCCCGAGATGTGGAGCAGCACCGGTTATTTCATACAGCAGCGGGTTTCCGGGATCGTGGAACGACGGGCGATCGGCGCAGAGGGGCATTATTTTGAAGCGGGGCGCAACTTCATGGGGCTGTTTGAATACGACACCCTGTTCAAGAAAGTCGATCTTGGCATGTTTCAGGGTAACTGGACCACCGGCGTGAGCACCAATTACAACGTGCTTGTGGATCATCGCCGATCTCCGCCGTTGCAGTTGAGCAATGCACTGATCGGCCAACCAATTCAGTCCGTTGCGGAATTGCTCCAGTCTGGCGTCGCGATGAACACCATCATAGCTGATGCGGCTGCATTTAGTCCGATATCCAACACGTTCGCGTTTGGCGTGAGCCGCCCTTATTCCGAGCGCATTCGTTATGGAGGCGATTTTCGCGTCAGCAACATGTCCAGTACCGGCGGAACCAGCACCGGTCAGCCGGGAATGGTGGGATCCGGGAACACCTATTCATATTCCGTTCAGGCAACCGTCAATGGCGTGTTCCGGCAAGGCGATTTTGGACTGGTTAACGCAGCCTATTCAACCGCCAGTTCCTACAGCGGGCAGTCCCTGTTATTTACCCAGGTTGAACCACTGCCGCAAAACTGGCGCGTTGATACGATGCTGCTGCTGTATAGCCAGGCAACCAATACCGGCACACATCAGACGCAGATTCGGCCCAGTCTGAGATTCAATTACCGCCTTAACAATTCGGTCAATCTGGAGGGCGAGGTGGGCATTGAACAAACTCATGTGACGAGTGCGGCTCAGGATTCTACAACAAGGCGCAAGGATTTTTATGTGGGTTACCGATGGGATTTCCAATGATCTTGCCCTGGATTCAGGGTTGTTTGACTAACGTCCGCATATACCGCAGTTGTTGTCGCACCACATAACGGTTGATCGTGAATGCGCCCCCGGTAACTCAATACGGGACATTATCATCATATATAGCAGGTAGTGTGATTTGACAACTGGTTACCGGATATTTTGAGCTATGGCAGGATGATGATGCAGGCAGCCCGGGATGGGCTGCCGGTTGCCGGAATCAGAACTGATAGGCGATCGTGGCGCCGGCACCAAAGTCGGGAACGCTGTTGGTAAAGCCCTTTAAGAGATAGCCCTGTGCTTTCCAGGTTTTGTCGAGATTGCGGCTGACGAAGAAAATCGCCTCCATCCGCGATGATCCCGTGGTAGTGGATGCCTGGCCCAGTCTGAGCATCGCGCCGCCATAGGTATCCCGGTCAAGCTTGTAACTGGCGCCCAGCGA
>DATKVR010000119.1:0-4411 GCA_035529955.1 Gallionella sp. | reverse complement strand
AAAATCACCGGGCCGTCGCCCCGCTGTATATCCGTTAAAGCAGGAAGATCGTGGCCAGTCCCAGGAAGATGAAGAATCCGCCGCTGTCGGTAATCGCGGTAAGCATCACACTGGAGCCGATAGCCGGGTCGCGCCCAAGCTTGTGCATGATCAGCGGGATACCCAAACCGACGGTCGCGGCTACCAGAAGATTAAGCGTAATCGCACACATCATCACGATACCCAGCAGCACGCTGTGATACAGAAAATAGGCGAATAACCCGGCAACCCCGCCCCAAACCAGGCCGTTCAAACCACTGATGGCCAATTCCTTGAAAAACAGCCTGCGCGCATTTTCAGGCGAGATTTGTCCAAGGGCCAGCGAACGTATGATGATGGTGGTTGTCTGGTTCGCCGAATTGCCCGCGATACCCGCGACGATGGGCATCAGGGCCGCCAGCGCAACGAACTTTTCGATCGTTCCCTCAAACGCGCCGATCACCCGCGAGGCAAAAAAAGCGGTGCAGAGATTCAGTGCCAGCCAGGTCCAGCGGTTTTGTGCGCTTTTCCACACCGATGCAAAAATATCTTCTTCCTCGCGCAAACCGGCCTGGTTCAGCAGTTCCGTTTCGGATTCTTCGCGTATGAAATCCAGCACCACGTTCACGGTCACGCGTCCGAACAGCTTGCCATCCTCATCCACGACCGGTGCGGAGACCAGATCGTAGCGTTCAAATGCCTGGGCTGCCTGGTCAGCCTTGTCATCGGGATGCAGTTGGATAATATCGGTCAGCATCAGCTTGCCGACAATTTCCTCGGGTTCGTTGACGACGATAAGATTGATCGGCAACACTCCCCTGAAGCGATCATTGCGGTCGACCACGAACACTTGGTCGGTGTGGTCGGGCAATTCATCGAGACGGCGCAGATAACGCGACACCGTTTCAAGCGTGACATCCTCACGGACATGCACCATGTTGAAATCCATCAGCGCACCGACCGAGTCTTCATCGTAAGACATCGCGGCGCGCAGCTGTTCGCGTTCCCCGATCGGTAGCGACTTGAACACGTCGCGAATCACGTTTTGCGGCAGGTCAGGGGCGAGGTCTGCGATCTCGTCGGTGTCGAGTTGCTCGGTAGCCTCGCGCAACTCCTGGCGGCTCATCGACTCGATCAGCGAATCGCGAACCGCATCGGAGACCTCGATCAATATCTCGCCGTCATGCTCGGATTTGACCAGATCCCACACCAGCATGCGTTCTTCAATCGGCAGAGATTCCAGAATATATGCGATGTCGGCAGGATGCATGCCGGCCAGCTTGCTCTGCAGTTCTGCGTTGTGCTGTTTATGCACGATGCTATCGAGCAGGCCGTGGCGGTCGTCGCGCGGCAGTTCCTGGCGGTGGATCACCTGCTCCAGCAGCGCGTGCTTGTGCAGCAGCGATTCCACCTGCCTGAGGTGTTCCTGCACGTTCTCGGTATAGTGATGTTCCTGGCTGCCTTCGGTCATCGCGCGTTCCCCGTAATTCGCGCGCTATTGTAAAGAAAACCTTTATCAGGTGTTCAGGGAATTTCCACGTCGTTCATGCGTGCCATGATGATGCCGGTCTTGCGCAGCAGGCCCGGCGCCTCGCGGTGTTTGTCATAGTAACGCGGGTTCGGCACCATCGCGGCAAGCTTGGCGGCCTGGTCGACGGTGAGCTGTGACGCACTCTCATGATAATAATGACGTGCCGCCGCTTCCGCGCCGAACACGCCGTTTCCCCATTCGATTACGTTAAGATAAATCTCGAATATGCGCTGCTTGTCCATCACCGCTTCCAGCATCATGGTGATCACCGTCTCCTCCATCTTCCGCCACGGGGTGCGCTGGGTGGAGAGGAAAAGATTCTTGGCAAGTTGCTGGCTGATGGTGGAACCACCCGCGACGATTTTCCCTTTCCGGATATCCTTTTTATAGGCCTTTTGTATGCCCTCCCAATCGAAACCTTCATGGTCGACAAACCGGGCATCTTCGGATGCAATCAGCGCACGCTTGAGATTATCTGAAATTTTTGCGTAGGGCACCCACTTTTGGCGGAGTTCGGCACCGGGATTTTTGTCCTGCATGATTTCGAGCCGGGTATCCATGAAGGCGCTACTGGACGGATTGAATTTCACCCACCAGCAGACATGCGCAAACAGCCAAATTTGATACAGGAGCAACAGGAACAGGAACAACTTCACACTGTGCCAGACCCAGCGCATCAACGGACCTCTGGATTTACTCATTGATATTTTCGCAGCGCCTCAATGACAGGTGCGGTATCGGGGCGGATGCCGCGCCAGATGAGGAATGACTCGGCTGCCTGCTCGACCAGCATGCCGAGACCATCCGCAACACATGCGGCGCCGTGCTCGCGGGCGAATTTCATGAACGGCGTCTCGCGCCCATACATCATGTCATAGGCCAGCGCGCCTGGCGCGAAGATGGCCGGCGGAAGGGAAAGCTCGCTGCCGCTCAGCCCGGCAGAGGTCGCGTTAATCACCGCGTCGAATTGTTGGCCGGCAATATCATCGAAACTGCCGCTTGAAATGATGGATTGAAGCGTGGAGATGCCGGCGGCCAACGCATGCGCCCTATCCGCCGTGCGATTGACGATGGTCAGTTTTGCCCCCGCACCGGCCAACGGCAGCGCAACCCCGTAAGCCGCACCGCCTGCCCCGATGAGCAGCACACGCTTGTTCTTCAGCGCAATACCAAAATTGAAAACAATGTCTCTGACCAGTCCCGTGCCATCGGTGTTGTCGCCAAGAATGAAGTTGCCGTCAAAATTGAGTTTGAGGGTGTTGACGGCCTGGGCTGCTGCAGCGAGCGCTGAGCGCCGTGTTGCCAGCTTGTACGCCTCGAATTTGAACGGAACCGTAACATTGCAACCCTTGAAGCCTTTCCCGCGCAGCCGTTCGACCGTCGCGGCAAAGCCATCCAGCGGCGCCTCGATGGCTTCATAGCTGATGTCCTGCCGGGTCTGTCCGGCGAACATCGTGTGGATCAGCGGCGATTTGCTGTGGGATACAGGATTGCCAATGACGGCGTAACGATCGGTCATTTGAAATGCGCCCAGTAATTAGCCAGATAATTCAATGCATGCATTGTAAAGAAATTAAGCCGAATTTTCGTGGAATCAGCAACCATGCTGCAGCAACTCCGGTTACCGCCATAGTCCAAGCCACCGTTGCTCCGCGGGAAAACCAAGCTGACGCTGCAGGCCGGTGGCGTACATGCGGGGGAGAGCGTTGCATGGCGCGCACGTCAGCAACAAACGGACACCGGGCTATTCACCTTCCATATGGTCCGACGGCGTGAACGACCAGGTGCGCGTGATCTCGAGAATATCGGTATCTTTGGTGATGCTCGGGGGCAGCGGAGAATAGGGTGCGGCAAGCCTGACGATACGCATTGCCGCGGCATCCAGTATCGGCTGGCCTGAAGATTTGCTCACTTCTATATTTTCCACGCTGCCATCCTTGTTTATTGAAACGGTCAGCACCAGTTTTCCATAGATATGCTGGCGGCGCGCCTGTTCCGGGTAATTCAGGTTGCCGATGCGTTCCACTTTGATGCGCCAGTCTTCGATGTACTGGGCAAAGCGGTATTCCCTGGTGCGCGCGCCGATCGATGTGCGTCGCGGCATCTTCTCGTACGCGTCCCAGTTCTTGTTGATCTGCGCTTCGAGGCGCGCCATCTCCAGGGATTTTTCCACCAGCGCGTCACCGTCGCCTGCCGTGTTGCTTTTTTGTTTCTTGAGTTCTTCTTGTACCGCCGCGTAATTGCTCTTCATTCGGGTCAGCATGCGCTTCGTTTTTGCTTCGAGTTCGGCAACATGTCTGGCCTGTTGCTCGAGGGAGAACCGGGGATCATCCCGTATCGATGGCAGCGGGCTCTTGGCCCGGCGGTCTTGCGCGGTATTGCCGCCGCCGTTGAGATTGCTCTGGGCCAGCGCATCGGCATGAGCAGGGCGCGATTCCGATTTGCTGTTGACCAGCACCACCTGCAGCGGCTGCAAATAGTTTGCCGCATTGCGCGGATCGGGCAGCACCAGCGCAATGCCGAACAACAGGAAGGCGTGCAGCACGATGGAAAAATACATCGAGAAGGAAAGTCTCGTTCTCAAATACGCCAAGACTCCGGTTTTTTTTCCGGTATTCAAACAGTATCCTCTATCGTCGCGATGAAGCGCGTTTGCAGATTCAGGTCGAGCAGGTCGATCTCGCCTATTGCCAGTTGCACCCGGGTATTGGCCGGCAATTCCGGCAGCGATGGCACCTTGAAGACCAGCGGAATGTTGCCCAGCTTCACCAGGTTTTCGCGCAACACCACGGCTTCAACCTGTTCAATGTTTTCCTGCTGCAGCCAGCGCAAACACCAGTAGCGCTCCATGCCGCGCTGGAA
>DATKVR010000118.1:0-6163 GCA_035529955.1 Gallionella sp. | reverse complement strand
GCTGCCACACCGACGATATTGCGCTTCGCCATGTCCGAATCGAAACCGAACAACAGGTCGGGCGAGCACAGGTGGAAGAAATGCAGCGCATGCGACTGCAATATCTGACCGTAATGCATCAGCCGCCGCACCTTCTCGGCCGTCGGTGTGAGCGTCGCGCCGACGATCATGTCCATCGCCTTGGATGCGGCGAGGTGATGGCTGACCGGGCAAATGCCGCACAGCCGCTGCACCATCACCGGCGCTTCCCAATAGGGCCGCCCCTGGATGAATTTCTCGAAGCCGCGAAATTCCACGATATGCAGCCTTACCTGGTGCACGCGGTCGTTCTCGTCCATCAGTAGTGTCACCTTGCCGTGTCCCTCGACCCGCGACAAAGGGTCAATGGCAACCCGCCGCAGGTTTTCGGGATGGGCGGCTGTTTCCATGTTGTTGCTTGTGTCAGTCATATTTGATCAATCCGTGTCCCAGCTCGGGGGTCTTGCCGGCAATCAGGTCAGTGAGAAATTTCCAGATCGCATCGCCGGAAGGCGGACAACCCGGGATGAAATAATCGATCTTCACCACTTCGTGCAGCGGATGCACCTTGTCCAGCGGCAAAGGCAACTCGGGATCGTTCGGAATATGGCCGTGTGCCAGACCCGGCTCGGTGAGGTACACCTCGGTCAGGCAGGCGCTCAAATCGAGATGGTTGCGCTGCGCGGGCAAGCCGCCGTTGATCGCGCAGGCACCGATGGCGATCAGCGTTTTGCAATTCCTGCGGAACTCGCGCAGCACATGCACGTTTTCCGCATTGCACACGCCGCCCTCGACCAGCCCGATATCGCACGGCCCGCAGTGCTTGATGTCGGTAAGCGGCGAGCGGTCGAACTCGACCAGTTCAAGCAACGGGAACAGGCGCTCGTCGATGTCAAGGAACGACATGTGGCAGCCGAAGCATCCAGCAAGCGAGGTGGTCGCGATGCGGAGCTTTTTCTTCTCATTCATGCTTGGCTCCCGCCGGCGGACGCGGCGCATCATCCAGCGCCTGCGCGCTGATCGGGCGCTGGTCGTAACGGCGCTTGCCGATAGGAATGCTGAAGCCGACGCGCTTTTTCAGGATCACACCAACCGGGCAGACCGCCATCGCCTTGTCGGTCAGCGCGATGTCGGTATCCACCAGCTTGCCCGACTCGGCATTGACGATGAGATGCTTGTTGATGCCGCGCCCGGCCAGCGCGAACACGCCCTTGCCATCCACCTCGGTGGATGCGCGCACGCACAGTTCGCACAGGATGCAACGGTTGAAGTCGAGCAGGATGTCCGGGTGTGAGGCATCCAGCGGGCGATCCGGATACAGGTGACGGAAGCCGGCAGTATGCACTTCCAAATCGTAACCCAGCGCCTGCAGCATGCAGTCGCCGCTCTTCTCGCAGGACGGACAGAAATGGTTGCCCTCGGCAAACAGCATTTGCACCAGCGTGCGGCGCAGCGCGTTGAGTTCCTCGATATTGCTTTCCACCGTGATGCCTGCCTCGGCGGGCATGGTGCAGGAAGCGGCCGTGTGGCCGTTGACCTTCACCGTGCACAGCTTGCAACTGCCGTGCGGCTTGAATTCGGGGTGATAGCACAGGTGCGGTATGTATTGCCCGGCAGACAGCGCGGCCTGAAGGACGGTCTGGCCTTCCTCAAAAGTGACATTCGCGCCATCGAGTTGAAAAGTGCCGGTCATGCGCCCTCCGGTTTCAGGTGTGCACCCGCGTCGTCGCGCCCGGTCATCTGCCTTGCGCGCGCCAGAGCGCCATCCAGATCGAAAGCCGGTTTGAATGAAAGTGATTTCAACCGGCTCTCGTAGGCGGGGCGAAAATGCCTGAGCGTGTGCAGCACCGGGTTGCAGGCGGTACGCCCCAGCCCGCAATGCGAGGTGGTTTGCAGCACATGATCGAGCTTCTCAATTTCGCTCAAGTCATACTGCGTACCCAATCCGGCGGCGATCTTGTCCATGGTCGACTTCAGCATCGAGGTGCCGACGCGGCACGGCGTGCAGAAACCGCAACTCTCGTGCGCGAAAAAATGCACAAAGTTGCGCGCCACCTCGAACAGATCGCGGCTGTCGTCGAACACCATGAAGGCACCGGCTGTCGGCAAATCCTCAAAGCCCAGCCTGCGGTCAAACTCATTCTCGGCCACGCACACACCGGAAGGGCCGCTGACCTGCACCGCCCGCGTGTTCTCCGCACCGCAATCCCGCAACACTTCCCGCACCGATACGCCGAACGGATATTCGTAGATGCCGGGGCGCGGGCAATCGCCCGACACCGAGATCAGTTTGCTGCCGCTGGATTTCGCCGTGCCGATGGCGCGATAGCTTTCCGCGCCCATGTGCAGCGCCAGCACCGCCTGGCAAAATGTTTCGACGTTGTCCACCGCGGTCGGCTGCTGCAGATAGCCGTGTGTCACCGGGAACGGCGGGCGGTTGCGCGGCACGCCGCGCTTTCCCTCCAGGGACTCGATCAGTGCCGATTCTTCGCCGCAAATGTAGGCCCCCGCACCGAGATGAATATCAATATCAAAATCGAATCCCGATCGGCCGAGGATATTGCGGCCCAGCAGATTTTCTTCGCGGCGACGCTGCAACACCGCCTGCAATGATTCCAGCAGATAGCGGTATTCGCCGCGCAGATAGAGAAATCCCTTTCCGGCACCGACAGCCAGCGCGCACAGCGTCATACCCTCGAACAGCAGATCGGCCTGCCGGGTCAGCAGCACGCGATCCTTGAAAGTACCGGGCTCGCCCTCGTCGGCATTGCATACCACGTACCGTTCACTGCCTGGTGCATTGCGGCAGGCTTCCCATTTCAGCCCTGCGGGGTAGCCCGCACCGCCGCGCCCGCGCAAGCCGGATTGCTTGATGACTTCGACGATGCCTTCGCCACTCTGTACCAGCGCGGCGCGCAGCACACTGCCGGACGACAGCCTGTTATCCAGCAGCAAGCCGCTGCGCCGGATGTTGTCCTCGACATGAAAATACTCAACGGGCCATTCGTCCAGCGGTGTGCGGTTGCGGATCAGTTGGCCGATCTCACGGATGCGTTGCGGGTTCAAACGGGTTATGGCGCGTCCATTGACCAACATCGCGGGCCCCTGGTCGCACATGCCGGTACAGGAAGTGGTATTGATACTGACCAGTCCGTCCTCGGAGAGCTTGCCCGGCTGCAGCCACAATTGCTGGCAAAGCTGCTCCAGCAATGCCTTGCCGGATAACATACGGTCGGTGATGTTGTCGGAGAACAGCACGCGATACTCGCCGTTCGGTTGCAGATGCAGGAAAGCGTAGAACGAGGCGACACTCTCGATGTGCGCGCGGGAAATGGAAAGATGCTTGGCGAGGTAACTGATGGCGTATGCGGGCAGATAACCGGTACACTCCTGCGTCTCGATCAGTATCTGCAACAGGCTCGCAGCGTTGTGCCCGTATCGCCCGAGGATAGTATCCAGGCAAGCAGTACTCGGTCCAGCATTTATCGGCATGAAAATCTCCCGGATAAAAGCCCCATCAATCTTGAAGTTTGTTTTCAGAGAATGGGAACGTAGCCACAATGTGCATACTAACGGATTAGTTGCACCCGTGCCAACGAACCATCCAGAAGCGGTAACCGCGATATTTATTGCATGGAATACCACGCTTCCATCATGCACCGACCAGCGCTTGTAAAGCCAAATTTTCCGTGATGAAGTGCCAGTCCCAGCAGTACGCCGGGGAGCACCGGCATGACTCTCGATCTGTATTGGCCCGCCAGATAATTCAGAAGCAGAATGGTGGAGATCGCAAAAACAAGATAAAGGCTTTGCATCGATGCTGCCTTACCCTTAACCAGGGCAGTTACTCGTGTTGTGTTCCGTAAATATAGTCGATTATCGACGACTCAGGAATGAGGATAAGGCTCGACTTGGTTACACGCGTTTTGCTGCAATCAGTTGCTCGATTTCACCCAAGGTTTCTTCTACAGAAATGCTGAGTTGACTGGTAACATCCAACATCCGATCCTCGAATACCTCCTTGCCAGGATGCGCTGCTGCCCATGTCCAGATTGTAGCGTCACGCTGCCTGAGCAGATATTCTATCTGCGGACGGTATAGCACAAACATCGAACTGATCCAGCGGTTCACTGGCCAGGATGGAAACGCATGGTCGATCACGAAATTATCCAGCATGCGGATCACTTGCTCTGCCGGATACCAGGCTTCGGCGGTCACCCAGCGGTTGACCGTGAACAGATTGGTTGGATAACCGTAACTATCCATCGCTATTGCAAGCAGATGTGACAAGGCTTCATCGCCCTTCGGCCAGGGATCGGTCGCAGGAAAATTCAAGGGAGCAACGCCGCTCGGCATTCCTTTTGGACGCAGGAAGGTGTGGAAGTGGCCGTGTTCACCGACCGCGCCGCGATGCGCGTGATAGTAGTATTGCGCATGAGTCTCGCGGTCATAGACATCATCATCGGGATAATGATTGAATTCGTAAAAGGTCTCACCCTTGTTCAGGTTGTCGCGCAGCACTTCACCGACAACATTCAGACCGGATTTTTTCAGCACGCGATAACACTCTAGAATCTCCAGCCCGGCGTGCTGCATGGTCTGCAACTGTAACAATGGCATCCGGGAAAGGTCGGGAAAAACTACCGGCTCCGTAGCGGGGCCGGTAGATAACGATGCTTGCGCCTGCAGGTTGATTACATTGTTTTTGCTGCGCATGGACTCATCATTTTTGCGGCACAGGGATTCTTGGCTGCGCCGGGATTCTTCGCGGCACAGGGATTCTTCGCGGCACAAGAATACATATTGTGCCGTCTGTGCAGCGTCTTGTGCTTTGCGGAACAGGGGTTTTTGCCAGCACAGGGATTTTCTCTGTTCATCTGACGAGAGCGACCAGCGCAAGGATTGGCAGCTCCGCATGTTGCGGCGAGTGCAGCACCACCCATGGATGCGGCCAATGCGGCTGAAGAAATCATGGTTTTTGCGATTTGGTTGAAATTCATTGAAATATATCCTTTCAAAATGGTTTGCTTAATTGCACTGCCAAAATGGCGTATGTGAATCGCTCCGACTTTCGTCGAGGCTGTTTGGTTTAAGTGAAGCCACCGCGGTGGCTCCCTCGGCGAATTGCAGATAGTAATTTACCTCAGCTTCTGCGGACGGAATGTATCCGATTGATTCCGATAGCCGATGGTTGTTGAACCAAGTCACCCATTCCAAGGTGGCTAGTTCCACGGATTCCCTACTCTTCCAGGGCGAGTTTTTGTGAATCAGTGTCGGTGGATAAAATCCGCGATCCCAATAGGACAGACTAGAAATATAACTCTACTTACTCGCTTGTTGCGCTTTATCAGCCGAAAAATTGTAACCATAAGTCTCGCCAGTTTGTAACCACGCCTTCGAAAGGCCACAGCATTTGTGGCACTTGACTGTATACGCCAATGGCGTATAGTTCAAACATGATTTTTATTGAGACCCCGACATTCACGCGTCTGATTACCGATTTACTGGACGACGATGAGTATTCGAAGATGCAAACGGAACTGGCGAAGCGCCCGGACGTTGGTGATCTCATCAAAAATGGTGGCGGCATTCGCAAGTTACGCTGGAAACGAGCCGGGACAGGCAAGAGTGGCGGCATACGGGTGATCTATTACTGGCTCACCGTAGACGGCCAGATTTTAATGCTTGTGGCCTACCCCAAGAGCGTCAAAGACAATCTAACAGATAAGGAAACCGCGATTCTGCGCAACCTCGTAAAGGAGTTATAAAGATGGACAAGACACTATTTGAATCCCTCAAGCAAAGCTTGAAAGAAGCAACAGCAATTCGCCGTGGCGAACTCGCACCCGGACGTGTGACAGAGATCAGCGCCCCCGACGTCAAATCGGTTCGTGCCAGAGTTGGTCTAAGTCAAAGCGAATTCGCCCAATTGATAGGCGTAAAAGTTGCCACGCTCAGAAACTGGGAGCAACACCGCCGCCAACCCACCGGGGCTGCGGCCGCATTGCTGATGATTGTCGATAAAGAACCAGAGGCAGCGCTTCGCGCATTGCACTCATAGCGGTTTCATGATCGTCAGCCGTGATTCGGATTTTCAGGAACGCTCATTCGTCGCAGGTCACCCGCCGCAGGTGGTCTGGCTCAA
>DATKVR010000117.1:0-2628 GCA_035529955.1 Gallionella sp. | reverse complement strand
GGATGGTTCAGGATGGCAGACATCCCGCGCCGCACGTCCCACTCGAGGCGCTCCGTTTGCTGTGCATTGCGCGGGCCGTCGAGCGGTTCGAGCTTGCCGCGGAACGCGTGGAACGCGGACGGCATCGAGGCGGATGTTTTGCAACTGGTGAACTTGCGCCCGGTCGCCTGGACTAGCAGCTTCTCGGCAGCCGGGTCGCCCTCGAGACCGGCCTTGAGCAGGTCGTCGGTGAACGCGAGCATGCCGCAGCGGGTGTGATGGATCAGGATGATCTCATTGGTATTGAGCAGATGATGCGAGATGATCAGGCAGCGGATCGTGTCGTCGGTCACCACGCCCCCGGCGTTGCGGATGATGTGCGCGTCCCCGGTCTGCAGGCCGAGCAGATCTTCCACGTCGAGCCGCGCGTCCATGCACGCCACCACCGCCACATGCTTGGCCGGGTTGATCGGCTGCTTGCCTGGGTAGGCAGGCTTGTGCACCGGCTGTCCGCTCGCATATTTCTTGTTGTTTTCCAGATACTGATCAGTGTGCTTGTTTGCCATGATTCCTCCTAAGTTTTAAATTACGGAGTCGGCAACGGCTTTCATTGCCGATGACTTGCCACCTGAACTGCCAGAGTGACAAGCCCAGGGTGACAAGCGGAAAATGCTACGCTTCAATGCCGGGCACCGCAAAACAATCGCGCTATGCAGGAGGCCTGAAGTTTCCCATCAATAATAAGGCGCTAATGGAGGTTGGCCCGAAGCCCGTGATTTTGCGAAAAGAATGGGGTTGCCGGCCATGAAAGTCGGGATACCTTTTGATACAAAAATGAAAATCGAGCCATCGAAAAACAGTCGATTAAATCGTGAGAGATTGCCATGAACGAACAACCCGTAAACAATCGAACAAGCAATGAACAAAACACCCCCGTCGCGATCGTCGCAGCACAAGCGCCGCCGCGCACCAAACCCTCGAACTATCCCGAGCCGTTCGCCTCGCGCATGGCGGGGCGCGAGAAACGTCCGCTCGGCGACCTGTTCGGCCTGACCAACTTCGGGGTCAATCTGACGCGGCTGTTGCCCGGTGGAGGCTCGGCGTTGCGCCACGCCCATTCCAGACAGGACGAGTTCATCTACATATTGCAGGGGGATCCGGTGCTGATTACCGATGCCGGCGAAACGCAACTCACCGCCGGCATGTGCGCGGGATTCAGCTTCGGTACCGGCAATGCACACCAGTTGCTGAATCGCACCAGCGAAGAAGTCGTCTACCTCGAGATCGGTGACCGCAGTGCGGGTGACTCTGCCGTGTACCCCGACGACGACCTGCAGGCCGCCATGGTCGAAGGCAAATGGCGCTTCATGCGCAAAGACGGCACGCCGTATTGAACGACCAAGACTTAACGTGCTAGGATGTCCTCATGAAAAAAGCCGTTGCCAATGACGTTGCGAACAAAGCGAAGCCCGCCGCGAAACGAGTGCGGCTAGCGAAAGTTGTTGCGGCGAAACCGTCATACAAAAAATCGGCTCGCCAAGCCGCATTCAGCAAGTCATCCAGTCACTTGTCGGCCGTAAATGCGGTAGCACGCGCCAAGCTTATAGCAAAGGTTGATCCCGTCGAATTCCGCATCGTTCACATGCCGGGTTAAGTCGTGGTCGCCGGCTACGATTGGTTCCAGCCGAGCGACCTTCCAGTATTTTTCCACGCACTGCAAAAAGCAACCCGGCCAGCCATTCTGGTTGGAGGACAGTCCCTTACCTTCTGGGTCGACTATTTTAAAATTCCGGTACCGAAGGGCGACACTCCGTATCTCACGCAGGACGCAGATGTGCTGGCAACAAAGCACGATGCCCGCATCTTCGCGACAGAATTGCACGGGACACTCAACGTCCCGAAACCAGACGATCACACGCCCAACACTGCCATCGTCACGTACAAGACGCCGGATGCGCACGCTGTTTGTCGATTTCATGGGAACACTGATCGGGCTGACGAATGAGGAAATCAGAAAGACCGCTGTAGAGTTCGAGCATCCCGATTATGGATTGGTACGCGTCCTTCACCCGACGTTGGTACTCAAAAGCCGTATCGTCAACCTGCATCGCCTGCCATCCAAGCGCGACAGCAATGGCATCGAACAAGCTCGCCTGGCCGTGCCGGTGGCAAAGGCATTCTTCGAAAACTACGTTTCGATGGGGCTGGCCGGCAAAAATCCGGACCGCTACCTGATCGATCGTGTCATGTGGCTGGGCAAGCTTGCTCTTTCAGAAGCCGGAATATACGTGAACACGCAATGGGGAATCGATGTCATGGCAACCGCGCCAGTCGATCTGGTCGCTAACAAAAAATTCCACACCGAACATTGGCCACGCCTGGATGAGCGCATTCGCGCCAAACGGGGTCGAAGGAATCTAATGGGCCAGGAGTAAAACGTGTTCTGTCCCTGTTTGTTCCGCGCCAGACAATCCCCAATCGGGATGCCTGGGATGGAAATTTGATTCAGATGCGGGAATATTTCGGTAGTGATATGCGTCTATAAAATAAGTCGAATGCATCATGTCAGTACGGAATTTTCGATTTTGCGGTGTTTTTTACTTTCAACCAACGCCATCAATAACTTGGCCAACCCTCTAACCTTAGGAG
>DATKVR010000116.1:0-19671 GCA_035529955.1 Gallionella sp. | reverse complement strand
GGTAACATCGTCCAGATACGACTCCCTGGCAGCCCTTTTAAAGTCGTCGAATAACTCTTTGTCCTCTTTCGTCGGCTTCAGCGTATCAACCCACCCAGGCTGGATGCGATAGTTCTGGAAAGCATCATTTTCAATCAGACTGTACTGTGACTTGGCTGTTTTCTTTTCAGCCTCCCGCAAAGACAAGTATGTTCCTCGATCAACCTGGAAATGAGCATCCAGCACCCCTTGTACTGTGGCCTCGTCCCGCAAGTATTCTTCAATTTTTAATTGCTCCAGGACTGCGTCGGGAATCATGACCGGGCGATTGTCCGTCTCTCCCACATAGAGCCTGACTTCGCATTGCACAGCCACATTGCGATTGGCCCGGTTAAGCGTTTGAATGATCTGGCTTTGATCAACCTTCAAATAGGAAAAGAACGTCCAGAATATGACCGGCTCAACTTCGAAGTTCAGGCCCAGGGCGAACAAAGGACTGGAAACAAGGATCGGCAACCTGCTGACCCTTGCCACCTCAATCTGGTCCTGTAACGATTCCTGGCGGCTGACTACGCACGAGTCCTCAAGCAGGCCAAATTCCTCCAGCAACATTTCATACACCCTCATCTTGGTGCTGGGGGTAATGATGACTGTGCGAGGAATGGGTAGTCCGGTACTCTTTAACGTCTGGTAATGTCGCAACAAGGCAACGAAATCAGCGCCGAAGTTGGACACGTCCGCCAGGAACAACGGATTCGTTTTGATCGGGTGGAAACGATAGCTGGAATACACTTCGGGCGTCAGTGCGCCGCAAGCCCTTGAAACCGTATCGACCAGCTTGGTAATTTGCAGATTGGTAATGGTTCCGGTCATGAAGATGGATCGTGTTGCCCTGCCAATGGCCTTCTCAAACAGCTCGTTCATTTTGTTGCTTGCCATGAAGTCGTCCAATGCCACATGGATCTCGTCAATCCACAGCTCGTAGTTCACGCCCTGGGCAATGGCGGCTTCAATGAATTTGTGGAGTGATGCGTTGGTCGTGACGTAAACCACGCCTGATTCAAGGCTCTGGCCTTTATGGAAATTCGTATAGCGGGTTGCTCGTATCCCCATCTTTATCAACGCTTTATCGTTTTCCTTTTCCCAGTTGATTAAATCCTGGTACATCTGATCAACCAAAGCTATGGTCTGAGCAGCGTAAATAATTACGGTATTGCTAGTTTCAGCATGGTCGCAAAATGATGTTGATTTCCCAGATCCGGTCGGGGATTCAATCAATGTATTCCGGGCAGTTAGTAATGGAGATATGTCCGGCATAAAACCCGTCTCGGTCAACGCCAGTTCAACATGCCTGATCTCTGAGAACCACTTGAGTACGTCCCGGACATAAGCGTAGGCACCATCCGAGAGCTCCTCCAGCGGTACTGAATTGTAGTCACCGAAGCGGGTCGCCAGCTTTGGGCTGGATTTCTTGACATAGAAGCTGCCGGGGCTGTTTTCGCCTTCAAAGTACAGGATTACTGCGTCTTCGTTTTCACCATAGGGTTTTGCCTCAAGAAACACCCGGTTTGCGCTGGGTGATGGGCCATTAGGATTGCGGTAGTAGATCGAAACGGAAGTGCCGCCATGCGCTGCCTTGGTAATAGATCTGGCAGTGACATATCCGCATTCCACTTTCCACGAATTTAAGATACGTTTTCGCTTGGCCAGAGTTTCCGGAACGAGGGAGTCCGCCAAGTCAGGCAGTTCAACAGCGTCAGATTTCTTCTTAATCAACCCTTGCCGGGCTTCCGGTGGCAAAGTGCACTGTACGTCCTTTTGAATGTTTGGCAGGCCGATGTAATGGGGCTGGACCGACGAGCGGATCACGGACAGATCCACGCCAGTTTTAATGACCGGCATCCCGCTACGGTCGAATGTCTTTTGGTAGAACCCCGTGTCGTAGCAGTGAGATTCAAAATAGGCTGACAATTGCTTGCCGTGGACAGGGCGATTGAACCAGAAGAACAGGTGGGCATTCAACCCTACTTTCAGTGGTTTCCCGTCCATATTTATAATGCCTGCGCTGGAGCTGAACTGGTAAAAGTAGCTGGCATCGTGGAATTCTGCTGGCAGCTTCTGGATATAGTACTCAATGGCTTCTTTGCTGTTCGGATCCATGCCATTTGGCACCGGAAGATTGTCGAGGTCGATCATGACCCAGCAACATCCTTCTTTTGCCTCGAGGAATTTTGAATCTTTTCGGTCCGTTAACTTGGGCAATCCCGGCTTGGGGCTGCCTCGGATCAGAATGACGTTTTTGCGCTTGCTGATCACAGTCAGCAGAATCGACAACTGGTCAATATTCTGTGCCTGTTCGAGCCGGTAATTGAAGTACATCTCCTTGCCGTACTGTTGGCACTTGAGCTGGCCTTCGGCATTGATATAAAACGTTTTAACAGTATCGCAGCTTGTAGCTGTCAGAACCGTGATGTTTTGTGTTGTTGCCATTGTTAATATCCTAAATTTTGGGCGTAAGCAGTCCCTCTGCCTGGCAAATTGCTCAAGCAGATGAACAAAAATGCTCATCGTTTAATCTATTTTAAGGTATTGGATTTGGTTGAATTGAACACCGGGACGGGCCCATCCCGGCAGTCAATCAGTTACTTCTTGTACTACGCTGCTGCATTACTGCTGGCGACCACCACACCAGGAGCAATTGTAGTTCCGTTGACCTTGATTTTGTATGGCGTTCCTTGAACAGTACCCAGAAAATCCTCGAGCTCTACAAGCAGTCTATTAGCTGGGTCGGCATTGCTGATAGGCTTAGCGTCAACAAAAAGAGCCAGGGTTACTTCGAACTTATCGTCAGCGAGAGCGACCGACGTTACCCCTCCCAGGCCTTTTGCAGTAGCTTCCTTGTCCGCCTGGCTGGCGAAGTCGTGAACCTTGGTCCCTTCAACTGCGGACCAAGTCTTTCCCGTGCCGGGGAAGGCGAACAATATGGAGTAAATTAACGCCATCTCTTTTTTCTTCACCACGGGTGCAATTGCACCAGGAATTTTGCTGGCTTCGGCTGCAGTCAGCTTGGGGATGGTATTACGCCTCGGCTTTGCTGCCACTGCGGAGTTTGCTTGTACGGCCATTACTGGTCCAACAGGCGTTGCAGTTGTTACTACTTGAGTTGCGTTTTCCATGTTACTTACCTCCAGTTGTATGATTTAAAGATGCTGCAATTTTTGAAGCGATAAAATCATCGATGTCCGATTCCAACCAACCGACTGCCCTGGCTGAAATTTTTATCGATTGCGGGAACTCACTCGAAGGGTCTTTCATCATTCCGTATATGGAACTGCGTGAAAGCCCAGTGCGAGCCTGGACGGTTTTGCGGCGCAGGATTGCGGTCGCTTTTTTCAACTGTTCAACCATTTGCGTTTCCTTTTTAAAGTTGATGATATGTATTTATCGTCTTCCGCATTAGTGGCAAGCCTCCTTGGTCTTGCCAGAATTATCTTGATGTTGTGCGGATTCGATGAAACTCATTCTAGACAGAAAAGCAGACAGTATTGACCGACAAACCATTTCAGTCAGAATGGCTGTAAGTGGCTACAGATAATGGATTACAGGGAAGTCAAACAGGTAAAACAGTCAGAACTGTCAGAAAGTTTTGGTCAAAAACAGACTGCTTTCAGATTTTTATGTGTTGCCGAATGGCATCCACGGATCGAAGGTGTTTAGAATTTTCTTTTTCAAGATCGGTGCGTATTAACTCGGCAACTGCAGATATAGACAACGCTGGATTAATTTTAATTTTCTCATCAGCCCTTCTTTGCCAATCCGCATAGCGTTCTAGCGTTGAGGCACGAGTTCCTTTAGTTATGCCGCTTATCTTTGGTTTTGCAGTGGGATGATCCTGTGAATCCTGGGATAGCAATAACCGTATATCCTCTTTGATCACGAAAAGTTTGTTGGCTTTTAGTGCTGCTGTGATAGTAATAGTAGGCTCAGTCATGACGAAATATTCTTCATTGGAATTGTCAGAGATACCAATGCTGTCCGATAGCTTCAACCAAATTTCTTTATCAATGCCATTTCGATATTGTTGGATAGTAATGGGTGATACAGGACTAAGGCCTACTAATGGCGAGATAAAAAGCGCTCTATACCGTCCCTTATCTGGGTAATAAGTAAACGGCCCAATGGAAAATACTTCCTGAAAGCCAGCAGGTGGCAGGCCATTGTATAAATCAACGTTTTCACTAAATCGATTTATTGCCCTGGCTACTTCATCAGCAATTGCGTCCTCATTTTGGCCATTATTCAACCTTGATATGATGTCCTTTAATTCAGGACACATTTCCAGAAAATAATTAAATTCGTCTGCACTAAGTTCATTTTCCATGCCTGACATACAACGAATAAAAATCTGATTTGATGAACAAACATATTTGGCTTTCCATGTTGATGGCGCCTGATAATATATTGTCAAATCACCATTTGCCGCCACATGGAATAAGTCAGCGATAGTACATTCGTATTGGTCAAGCACCTCGTTAAGACTGAGCTCTGGCCGGTTAGATATAAACTTGATCTTATCCACGATATTTTCCGCTCTATTTCTTTTCGATAGGTAACTGAGGAAGAGAAGATGGGCTGGTTTCATTATTAGTGATAGCCAATTTCGTTTCATCCTCAATTTTCATGAAATGTGCATCTGCGGCCCAACCTATATTCTTAGTAAATTTTGCTGCCTTCGAAGCAAAAATGGCAGCACCAACTACTGGTACTATCATGCACAAGACATGTGTCAGAAATTTAGCCCCTATCTTTGCAGCAAATAATTTCAACAAATCTGCAGCCGCTGCTTTGGTAATCGTAACGCCGTGAGCTTTGGCAATATCTACGATCATGTTAGTTTGAATTGGGCTTAGATCGACCGGGTCTGATCCAGGCACTACTGCAATTCCGCCTGCAACACTTTTACATGCAAGGGATGCTGACTGAATAATCTCATCAACCTCTTTATTTGGTTTTTTTGCCATTACAATGTGCCTTATAAGGTAGATTTATTGGGCTGATATTCTTGAAATATGGATGATTTATATCATCACGATTTGCTTATTTACGTTTACGGCCAAGCTTCTCACACCAGGCCTGCACCATCTCCAGCAAGAACTGGCGGTCAGATTCATGCAGACCCTTGATGAGATCGTGGATTTGCAATGCCTGGTCAGTGGATAAATTACCGGATTGGGATAACAGCTCAGCTAATGGCATACCCAGGATTTCCGCTAACTTTTGGAGGCGCAGCAATGACGGCAGGTGACTGCCTCGCTCAAACCTTGAAACGGTTACTGTGTCTGCCCCAAGACGTTCCGCAAACTCTGCCTGAGTTAGCCCCAGAGCAGTACGCCGCTCAGCAATATTCCTGCCTAGCAAGACACCAAGAGACGTAGCTTTCTTTTTCACGGCATTCAGCACCCAGGTAATTAACTAGGCACGAATTGTTGTAGCTTTACAAAATTGAATACAGGGCGCAATGTGCTTATGCTAGGTGTAATGCGCCTATATTAAGAGGTGACAATGCAAACTTACGGCTCAAATTTCCGTAACTGTGCAACCTGTGGCAGAGGGGGAGGTCAGCGTGGCACAGACGCATTTGGCTCGACCGTGCAAACCTCGCTGAATGCGCAAGGGAGATGCCAAGGTGGAGGATTGAACAATATGCAGACGGCGGCTAGGCAACCTGTCAGCAGTATGTGAAGTGGCCTGTGCTGAGATAAAAAACAGGTACGTTGATTGATCTGTGGAATCCAGACGATTATGCAGCCTGGAACGGGATGACCTTGGCACCTTTTGTGATTTCGTCCAGGTAATCGGCCCAGTGCTGCATCATAGCTGTACGCTCTGGTAAATACATTCGCCATGCTTCACGTTTGTATGCCGCTTTGACTTTATTTGGTTCCTCGTGTGCCAGTTGCCGCTCAAGCCATTCTTGCTTATATCCCTTGTTATCAAGGACGGTGGATGCCATAGCACGGAAGCCGTGAGGGGTCATTTCTTCATTACTCCAGCCCATACGTCTTAATGCCGAACGGATAGCGTTATCACTCATGGGTCTATCGTGATCCCGTTCGCCGTGGAATACATATTTACCGTGTCCAGTTAGTGGGTGGATCTCTCGTAGTAAATCTACTGCCTGCCTTGCCAATGGAACAATGTGCTGTGTTTCAGTTTTGGTTACGAAATAAATCCACTGTGCCGCATCCAGATCAACATCTGCCCATTCCATCTTCCGCAGTTCGCCCGGACGCACAAACAACAGGGGTGATAGACGAAAAGCACAGCGGACAATAAACGACCCTTGATAACCCTCAATATCCCGCATTAGTTCGCCAATCTTTTGGGGGTCAGTTATAGCGGCAAAATGTTTGTCACGTTTCACAGGAGGAAGTGCACCACGCAAATCGCCAGAGGGATCTCGTTGAGCACGACCAGTCGCAACTGCATAGCGGAATACTTGTCCACAATTGGCAAGGGTACGGTGCGCTGTCTCCAGTGCCCCACGGCTTTCAATGCGACGAATTGGAGATAGCAATTCTGGAGCGGAAATATCTGATATAGGCCTTGAGCCTATCCATGGAAAAATGTCATTTTCCAGGCGAGCAATAATCTTGCTTGAATGGTTTTCCTTCCAGTTTTTCGAGTGCCTTATAAACCACTCTCGGGCAATTATTTCAAAGCTGTTTTCAGCTTGTATTGTTTTTACCGCTTTTTGTGCTTGCTTTACTGTACTAGGGTCTTGGTTGTTTTCTAACAATTTTCGTGCTTCTTTGCGCCGCTCCCGTGCATCCATTAGGCTTACATCCGGAAACACACCAATAGATAGCATTTTTTCTTTTCCGGCGAAACGATACTTCAGCCTCCAATACTTCGCACCATTGGGTTGAACCAGTAAATACAGTCCACCACCATCAAACAACTTTATCGGCTTGTCTGCTGGCTTTGAGTTCTTTACTTCCAATGCGGTCAGTCCCATTTTCGCCTCCCTAGGATTCAAGTGGGGGTGTCAACATGCACACATACCACTTACACCCCCAATTTAACCCCCAATTAGCGTGGATTGCAATGGAAAAATGTGGACGGCAGAGGAAATAAAAAAACCCGCAATGCGTTATGCGATGCGGGTTTCGTGGACTTCTTTGGACTTCCTTAGATGGGGTCTTGGTGGTGATAGGTGGATTTGAACCACCGACCTCAGCGTTATGAGTGCTGCGCTCTAACCACCTGAGCTATATCACCGCGAAGAGCGCGGCATTGTCCGGATTTCACCCTATCTTGTCAATGCGCAGGGAACCGCGTTCAATTCAGTGCCCGGAAAATCCTTCTGCAAGGCGGTCAAATTTGCGACTGTCACTGCATCCACCCCGTCCAGCATGAACAGGGTCGCCTTGAGCTTGCTGGCGCGCTCGCCGACCCGTGCGGTGTGTACACCCCTGCCATGCAGCCCATGCAAGTAGCTCTGCGCCGCTTCCTTTGTCTTGAATACGCCCAGCGAAATTGCATTATGCCAATGACCCGAACCCTGCACCACAAAATAATCCGTGATACCCAGTGCCTTGAGCTCTGAAATTTTCCGGTTGACGGCGGCCTTGGTTCTGAGCGGCGGGAAATACACCCAATATCCCCTGTTGAGCTCGACCTCGCGCCGGCTTAATTTGCCGGGCAACTGCATCGTTGACAACACTGCCGTGGCGCGCACCAGATCCGGGCCGGAAAAATCACCCCACTCCAGACATGCTGTTGTACCCGGTTTGGTTGTTGCCGCTACAGTAGCCGGGTGGTCGGGTTGGGTTGCGGCTTTTGACGGTGCCGGGATTGCCGCCGGCAATTCAGCCACCGGGGCAGACACAGCGGCTGGCGCGGGCAATGTCCTGGACGCTGGCAGCGTTTTAACCGGTGCGCTTCGCGTTGCGGGAATCAGCCTGATCATATCCCCGTGCAAATCGGGCTGCGCCTGCACTTGCTGTTCGCCCAGGCCAAAACCGTTGCCCCGCATCACGGCATACAGAACCACATTCACCAGCAATAATACCCAGAATATTTTTTTCATCGTGCCTTCCAGTTCCGTGCCATCAACAGCAATCCCTGCAGCACCAGATTGTCCACGACGCGCGGCGCTGTGCCGAAACGCCGCTGTTCAAGGCAGGGCAGCAATGCCTGTACCGCCCCGCCACTCAATAGCAGCGGCGCGTGATGATCGTCAAGCAGATTATATTGCCGTTCTATCGCGCCGCAACTGGCCTGGATCGCGCCGCTGTACAGCGCGTCCGCGCTGTTCTGCGGAAACGGCCGGTATTTTCCCGGTGCCGGCTTCAGCTGGTTTGCCGCGGCTGCAAGACTGCTCTGCATCAGCTCGACGCCGGGCAGGATCAAGCCGCCGATGAACTCGCCCTGCGCGGACAACGCATCTATCGTGGTCGCGGTGCCGCTGTCCACCACCAGGCATGCCCGCCGCACCAGATGCCATGCCGCGATCAATGCGGCCCAGCGGTCGCTGCCCAGCTGAGATGGCGTGGAATAGCCATTGCGCACGCCGCATTGCATTTCTCCCGCGGCAATGAAATGAGGCTGAACGGAAGTTTCTGCCCCGATGCTGCGAATATGCCCGGCGCATGCTTCCCCGGCAACATTGCTCGCCCAGATTTGCCGTATGTCCCGCAAGCCCGTACCGGGCTTCTGCCGGGCAATCTGATCGGCTATTTCCCGCGCCAGGCTATCCGCCTGCATGGCCGGCACGCTGCCGCTGCACAGCCAGTCCTCGCCGCTCACCAATGCCCACTTGATGCGCGTATTTCCTGCGTCGATCAACAATTTCATGTCAAGTCACCGTTGCGGCAACAGCTGGCGCGCGACGCACCGCCCGCCGCTTGAATTTGCGGCCACATCTTTCTGCCGTATGCAGTTCCCATAACATTGCTAGCGCGCTCCGATTTCGCCGGAATTGTAATTCCGTATCCCCATTGCCGTTTCCAGGATTAATTCTCCGCGTTCGCTGACCCCTCGTGCAATGCCGCTCACCGTCTTGCCGTCCGCCATCTTCAGACTGACCGGTTTGTTCTGGTACGCGTGATATTGTTCCCACTCCTCGCGGAACGGGGCAAATCCGCCGCGCCCGAACTGCCCCAGCACGCGCGCCTGTTCCAGCAGCAAAAGCGCCAGCAGCTGGTTGCGTGTCGGCATTGTCGTGCATAATTCATCCAGCGCGCAGGCGGGCTGGCCGATCTGCCGCACCAGGCTGGCCGGCAAGGTGCAGTTCAGTCCGATGCCGATCACCGCTGCGCTGGGGCCGAGCATATCGCCCTGTGCCTCGACCAGAATACCGGCCAATTTTCCCTGCCCGGTGACGATGTCATTCGGCCACTTCAGCTGTATTCCCCGCGCATCCAGGCTATTCAGAACCCGCATCTGGGCCACGCCAATTGCCATGCTCAAACCGGACAGCGCATTCAGCCCGCAATCGAAGCGCCACAACATGGAAAACGTCAGCGCCGTGCCCAGGCCGGAATGCCATGTCCGTCCCATCCTTCCGCGACCGGCAGTTTGCAACTCAACCGCCAGCACACTGCCGCTGGCCGCGCGCCCTTCTGCAACATCCGCCGCTGCGCGCCGCAGCAACAGGGTATTGCTGGAAGGCGCCTCCGGCAATATCTCGATATCAAACTGCCCGGCATCCCTGCCCAGCCATCGCGCCACTTCGCTCTGCTCAAGCCGCTGCCACGGGCACGCCAACCGGTAGCCGCGACCGCGCACCCGCTGCAACAGCACGCCCATGTCTGCGACGTTGGTCAGTGCGTTGAACACGCTGGCCCGCGACACGCCCAACCGGTTTGCCAGCACCTCGCCGGAATGAAACTCACCGTCAGCGAGCAGGTTCAGCAACTGCCAGGTACGGGTTTTGGCCATACCCGCCATCATTCCGGCATCTCTTGGCCCTGACTCGGCATCACTTCAAGAAAGGTCATGATTTCATCGCGCCGCTTTAATGCATCCTGATAGCCGAGGTCGATCAACGCGCTACAGAATTTTTTTTCGGACAACAGATAGCTCACCAGTGTCCCGCCGCTTTGCTGTCTTGCACCGATAAGGCGCAGCAACAGGCGTATTGTCCAGGGCAATTCTGTCGCATGGCGTTCGGCAATTTTGTCGATCGGCTGGCTGGGCAGGATGATCAGTGCATCCACATGCCTGATTTCGGCACGTACACGCATTTCTTCCGGCATGATCGCGACCAGGTCATTGATTTTTTTCAGGCGTTCCAGATCCGCTTCCATGCTGTCGAGGAAAATACTGTTCAGGGTGTGTCCGGCAATACTGGCCAGCGACGGGTATTGTCCAATGTCGGCACGATCGTAATTCCCCTGATCGCCGTTCATGGAAACACCGATTATCAGCACGCGTGTCGCGCCCAGATGCAGCGCGGGACTGATGGGCGCGGTCTGGCGCATCGAACCGTCGCCAAAATATTCGCGATTGATCAAAGTCGCCGGAAATATGAACGGAAGCGCGGAGGAAGCCAACAGGTGTTTGTTTTCGATCTGCATCGGGATACCCACCCTGCCCCTGCGCCGCCACGGAACCAGCTGTTTCACGCCCTGATAAAAAGACACCGACTGCCCGGAACCATAACCGGATGCGGTTATGCTCAACGCATGCAGATAGCCGGCATCAATACTGTCCTGAATTTTTTCACAGGGCAGCATCTCTTCCAGCAGTTCGATCAGCGGGGAATTGTCCAGCAGTGAAACCTTGGCGAGCTTGTTGATCCCGATCATGTTAAATACCACGCCGGCCAGCCACAACATGGCATTATTGAACACCCCGACCACGTCGGTCCGGTATATCCGGTAGGCGTGGAAATTTCTCCAGGTGTTGGTCAGATACTGCACGCCCCTCCTGAAATTTCCGGCATTCACCGCGAGCGTGGCTGCGTTCAGCGCGCCTGCCGAGGTACCGCAGATGATCGGAAACGGACAGCGCGCGTTGCGCGGCAGGAATTCCGCGATCGCCTTGAGCACCCCCACCTGGTAGGCGGCGCGCGCCCCGCCGCCGGTGAGTATCAGTGCCGCGCGCTTCTCCATGGATTCGCTATTCGGCTTCTGCCTGCACTGATTCCAGCGCGTCTTTCAATGTTTCTTCCGGCAGCGCGTTCAGCGTTTCCGACAGCATTTCCGCCGCATACATCGCCTCTTCCCGCAACGACTCCGGGTCGGTGTTTGCCACCAATACCGCCGCCGCACCCACCACTTTAAGCAGCCTGCTGCGTTCCTGCATCAGCATCTCGACTTCTTCGCCGAGCATGTCGACTTCCTGTTTGTTCATGGTCATCCTTATTCTCCCTAGTGTAACTTCACGCCGGCCACCGCCAGCGCACTCATGTTCACGATGCGGCGCACCGTGGCCGTTGTGGTCAGTATATGCACCGATTTGTTTGCGCCCAACAGAATCGAGCCGATGGTGATGCCATCGCCCCCAGTCATTTTCAGCAGGTTGTAGGCGATATTTGCCGCATCCAGATTCGGCATGATGAGCAGATTCGCCACGCCCTTCAAGCCGTTGTCAGGGAAAGCCGCGGTGCGCAAACTTTCCGACAATGCGGCATCACCGTGCATCTCGCCTTCCACTTCCAGTTCAGGTGCAAGCGTTTCGAGCAGCTCGCGTGCACGACTCATTTTTCGTGCGGAAGCGTCTTCATGGCTGCCGAAGTTTGAATGCGACAACAGCGCAACTTTCGGTGTCAGGCCGAAGCGGCGCATTTCCTCGGCGGCAAGAATGGTCATTTCGGCCACCTGTTCGGCACTCGGGTCGAGATTGACGTGGGTATCGCAAATGAACAGCGTGTGCTTGGGCAGCATCAGGATATTCATTGCCGCGTATATGTTGGCGCCGGGGCGGCGCCCGATCACCTCGTCGATATAGCGCAGATGCCTGATCGGCTGCGAAACGGTCCCGCACAACATTGCGTCCGCCTCACCCATGCGCACCAGCATCGCGGCAATCAGGGTGTTGCTGCGGCGCATCGCCCGCTTGGCCGTACTCGGCGTAACGCCATGCCGCTGCATCAGGCGGTGATATTCGCTCCAGTATTCACGATAGCGCGAATCGCTCTCCGGATTGACCAGCTCGAAATGTTCACCGGCACGGATGCGCAAGCCGAGCTTGGCGATGCGCTGCGCGATCACTTCCGGGCGACCAACCAGTATCGGATGCGCCATACCCTCGTCCACCACCGTCTGCACCGCGTGCAATACGCGGGATTCCTCGCCTTCCGCATAGACCAGGCGCTGCGGCGCACGCTTGGCAGCCTCGAACACCGGCTTCATCAGCATGTTGGAGTGGTAAACAAAACCCGCCAGTCGTTCACGATATGCCGCCATATCGGCAATCGGCCGTTCCGCCACCCCGCTGTCCATCGCTGCCTGCGCCACGGCAGGGGCAATGCGCGTGATCAGCCGGGAATCGAAAGGCTTGGGTATCAGGTGATCCGCGCCGAAGCCCAGACTCTCGTCGCCGTAAACCTCCTGCTCTTCTTCCGATTGCTCGGCCTGGGCCAGCTCGGCGATCGCGTATACCGCGGCGCGCTTCATCTCCTCGTTGATGGTCGAAGCGCCGACATCCAGCGCACCGCGGAAAATGAACGGGAAGCACAGTGCGTTGTTGACCTGGTTCGGGTAATCGGAACGTCCGGTCGCCAGGATCGCATCGGGACGCGCGGCCTTGGCCTCAGCCGGCAGTATCTCCGGTGAGGGATTGGCCAGCGCAAAGATCAGCGGGCTATTGCCCATTTGTTTTACCATTTCCGGCTTCAGCACCCCGCCGGCGGACAAGCCGAGGAACACATCCGCTCCCGCGATCACTTCGGCCAGGGTGCGCGCGGAAGTTTCCTTGGCATAGCGCGCCTTGTTGTCATCCATTTCTTCGGTGCGGCCCTTGTACACAACACCCTTGATATCGGTGACCGTGATGTTCTCCATGCGCACACCGAGGCTGACCAGCATATCCAGACATGCCAGCGCCGCCGCTCCTGCGCCGGACACCACCAGTTTTATTTTTGCAATATCCTTGCCGACCACCTTGAGCCCGTTCAGTAACGCCGCGCCGACGATGATCGCGGTGCCGTGCTGGTCATCGTGAAATACCGGTATTTTCATCCGCTCGCGCAGCTTGCGCTCGATGTAGAAACATTCCGGGGCCTTGATGTCTTCCAGATTGATGCCGCCGAAGGTCGGTTCCAGCGCGGCGATGATGTTCACCAGCTTGTCGGGATCGCGCTCGTCGATTTCCAGATCGAACACGTCGATGCCGGCGAATTTCTTGAACAGCATGGCCTTGCCTTCCATCACCGGCTTGGCGGCCAGCGGGCCGATCGCGCCGAGGCCCAGCACCGCGGTGCCGTTGGTGATCACCGCGACCAGGTTGCCGCGCGAAGTCATGTTGCGCGCCTCGGCCGGATTTTCCACGATGGCTTCGCAGGCCGCCGCCACCCCGGGCGAGTAGGCCAGCGCAAGGTCGCGCTGGGTAATCATCGGCTTGCTGGGCGTAACCGTGATCTTGCCCGCCGGCGCCTGGCGGTGATATTGGAGCGCGGCCTCGCGCAATTGATCATCCATTATTTTCTTCTTTCATGGCCAGACTGAATTGCGCGGATTATACCGTAGGCCGGACATTGCCAAGCGCCGCAACTGTCACGGGGCAAACACGGGCAGTCGAATTGCGCAAATAACGGCAGGACTTTGGAATGCAAGCTGTGCCCGCTAGGAGTCTGCTCCGGGCACGGATAACGGCTTGTTCAATGCCAGCGCATAAACGCGTTGCGCGTAGCGGTTGGGATAGATCATCACCAGCAGGGCGGTGAGCGTGATGCTGACCAGCACCACCATGTAAGTGGTGTCGCGGATCACTTCTCCGCCCGCCACCCCGTATTCCAGCGGCAGGGTCGCCAGCACGGCGGCGGCCAGCCCTTTGGGCGCCATCATCGAGGCGAAGGCGGTATCGCGCAGACTGTAGCTGTCATTGCGAAACACCACACGCGCAAGCCCCAGTCGCATGATATACACCATCGACACCATGGAAATTGCGGTAATCGCCAGGGCCGCGTCGGTGAAGTGGATCGAGATGCCGAGATAGACGAAGAAGTAGGTTTTCAGCAAAAACACCGCTTCGCGATAGAAAGCCAGGTCGATTTCGTTCAACGGCACGATGCTCCTGTCGATGTACGGAATCCGGTACAGGTGGAACTTCTGAAAGTTGGTCAGCGAAATACCCAGCGCCAGGGCGGCAATCGCGCCCGAAAAGCCCAGCATTTGTGTCAGGCCGTAAACGATGAATACGTAGGCCAGGGTCGACGAAATGGTGTTGGGAAAGTCGCGCACCCTGCCCAGCACCATCAGCCAGCCGATACCGCCGATCAGCCCGATCACCGCCGCGAAGATCAGCGAGGCCAGCACGGCACCCACCAGCCTGCCCGGCACCACACCGCCTTCGGTATGGATTTGCAGCAACGCGAATACGCCGACGATACTCAACACGTCGGTCAGCGCCGATTCCAGCACCAGCACGGTGGCCGGTTTGTTCGACATGCGCAGCGAATTCACCATCGGGATCACGACCGCGGATGAGGTATTTCCCAGGGTGACGCCCAGCATTACGGCTGGCAGCAGTTCCAGGTCCAGCGTGTAAAAGCCGATTGCCGCGATGATCGCGGCGGTCAATACAAAACTGACCATGGCCAACAATCCGGTTGTGCCCAGCGATTTGCCCAATACGTCCAGATTCAGCGTCGTGCCGCCTTCAAACAGGATCACAACCAGCGCAATAGTGGCGATCAGGGATCCGATTTTGCCGAAATCCTCGGGCGTGACGATACCGAACAGCGGGCCGATCACGATACCGACCAGCATCAGCACCAGCACGTCCGGGATATTGGTCTTGCTGAACTGCATCGACAGAAAGTGTGCGAAGAACAGCATCATGCCGATGATCAGGATGGTCGTGGACATTTACGCTTCCGGCTATTTGAGTGGGGCGGATTATACCTGTCTATCATTACCGCCAAGTTGCACGATCGAGCGGTAAATTTGCCAAGGCATTGCTCAGTCCGGCCGGGTTTCGGCTTATCCCCTGATCCCCGCGAGCATCTTTTCCAGACGTTTTACCGACACGATTACCGGTGTCTTCAGTTCCTGGGCATACAGCGACACGCGCAGCTCCTGCAACATCCAGGCGAACTCGTCCATGCGCGGATCGCTGCTGCCCTGCTGCGCCTGGCGCAGTTTTTGCCATGCCTGTGTCAGCGGCTGCATCTGTGCCATGCATTGCGCATCGCGCGCCGGATTGCCGCGCAGCTTTTCGATGCGCAGATTGATCGCCTTGAGGTAACGCGGCACATGCTGCAGACGCTCATACGGGGTATCCGCGACAAAGCGCTTGTGCAGCAGCCATTCGAGTTGGACGCGCACATCCTGGTTCGCCGTCGCATTTGATTTCAATTGCGGCAGGTTCTTCTGCACCGCCTGGTATTCGGCCAGCACGTTGCCGACCAGCCGCGCGAGTTCCTGCGCGACCAGCAGCAAACGGTTCTTCGCTTCTTTGCCGCGCGCGGTGAATTCGGCTTCATTCGCCGGCAGCGGATCGTTCAGGCAACAGCGGTCGAAGGTCATCGCCAGTATCTGTTGCTGCAATTCCTGCTGCGTGCCGAATGGCATGAACAGCATGCCCAGCCGTTGCGCGTCGGGCAGGCTCTTTTCCAGATATTTCACCTGCTCTTTCAACATCAGCATGAACAGGCGGCGCAATCCTCCGCGATGCGCGGCCTGTGCGGCATCGCGGGTATCGAAGGCGCGCAGTGTCACTGCATCGCCCTCGTCCACCAGCGCATTGAACAGCGTGATGTTCTGTCCGGCGCGCTTCACGACACGGGTCTCGGCAAAATCGCCGAAACTCCACGATGTGTAACGCTGCCCTGAAACGGCTGACCCCTTTTCCTCCGTTGCCAACTCTGTCTTCGCAATTGCCACAGGCATTTCGTGCGATGCAAGTTCGCTGTGCAACTGGGGAAAGTTGCGCGACATGCCGAGCTGCCGGCCATGTTCGTCCACGATGCGGAAATTCATCAACAGATGCGGCGGCAACTGTTCAAGGCGGAACGCATCCAGCGGCACGTCGAGCTGCTTCTGCTCGCGGATATAGCGCGCCAGCGCCTGCAGCAACGGCGTGTTCGATGCGGGCACTTCACGGCAGAACGCCGCGGCAAAATCCGGCACCGGCACCAGATGGCGGCGCAGTTTCTGCGGCAGCGTCTTGACCAGTTGCACCACCTTCTCCGCCAGTATCCCCGGGATCAGCCATTCGCAGCGCGCCGCGACCACCTGGTTGATCAGCGCGAGCGGCACGCTGAGCGTGATGCCGTCATCATTTTTGCCGGGGGAAAAGTTGTAGCCCAGCGCAAAACTGACGTTGTCTATCTTCAGCTGCGGCGGAAACTGGTCGGTGGTGATGCCCGCCGCCTCGTGGCGCATCAGGTCGTCTTTTTTCAGGTAAAGCAATTTTGCATCGGCGCGCTCCGCCTCGTTGCGCCACGCTTCAAAAGTGGCACCGTTGTGGATGTCATGCCCGGAAAACTGTTGCGGAATGCGGCTGTCGTAGAACGCGAAGATCAGTTCGTCGTCCACCAGCACATCGGGGCGGCGCGCCTTGTGCTCCAGCGCCTCGATGTCGGCGATCAGCTTGCGGTTGTGCGCAAAGAACGGCGCACGCGTTTCGAACTCGCCTTCAACAAGCGCCTGGCGTATGAACACCCCGCGCGACTCGGCCGCATTCATCGGGCCGTAATGCACGCGCTTCTTCGCATTGAGCAGCAGGCCATGCAGCGTGCTGCGCTCGTAAGCCACCACTTGCGCGGCCTTCTTCTCCCAGTGTGGATCGTAATAATGCCGTTTGATCAGGTGGCTGCCCACCTCCTCCAGCCATTCCGGGTCGATGCGCGCCACGCTGCGCGCATACAGACGGTGGGTCTCGATCAGCTCGCCGGCCATCACCCACTTTGTGCCTTTTTTTGCCAGCACCGAATTCGGCGCAATGAAGAACTTGATGCCGCGCGCGCCCAGGTATTCATTGCTCTCCACGCTCTTCATGCCGATGTTGCCGAGCAGTCCGCACAGCAGGGCCTTGTGGATCTGCTCGTAGCCGGCGGGTTGCTGGTTTCCGCGCATGCCCATCTCGGCGACCTGCGCGTGCAGCTGCTGGTGCAGTTCGCGCCACTCGCGCAGGCGCAGCGGCGACAGGAAATTCCTCCGGCACTCTTCCGCCAGCAGGCGGTTGGATTTTTTTTCCGCCAGCGCCTGCTCGAACCACGCCCAGATCTTCAGCCAGGCGAGAAAATCCGAGCGTTCGTCGGCAAAGCGCTTGTGCGCCGCATTCGCGGCTTCCTGCCGGTCCAGCGGGCGTTCGCGCGGATCCTGCACCGACAGTGCGCTGGCGATGACCAGTATCTCGGTCAGGCATTGATATTGCCGCCCCGCCAGCAACAGCCGCGCGATCTTCGGGTCCAGCGGCAGTTTGGCGAGTTCGCGGCCGAGTCTGGTAAGTGACCGCGATTCGTCGATCGCACCCAACTCTGCCAGCAGCTGGTAGCCGTCCGCGACCATGCGCGGCGTGGGCGGCTCGATGAACGGGAACTCTGAAATCTCCCCGAGCTCGAGCGCGCTCATGCGCAGGATCACGGTCGCCAGCGATACGCGGAAGATCTCCGGGTCGGTGAATTCCACGCGCTGCAAAAAATCGGCCTCGTCGTACAGGCGTATGCACACGCCGCTCATCACCCGGCCGCAGCGCCCCATCCGCTGGTTGGCGGCGGCGCGCGAGATCTTTTCGATGTGCAGCTGTTCGACTTTCTGGCGGATGCTGTAGCGGTTCACCCGCGCCAGGCCGCAGTCGATCACATAGCCGATGTTGGGCACGGTCAGCGAGGTTTCCGCAACGTTGGTCGCCAGCACCACGCGCCGTTGCCCGCCGGTCTTGAACACCCGGTCCTGCTCGGCTGCCGACAGCCGCGCGAACAGCGGCAGGACCTCTATTCCTTTCGGATGGTGCTTGCGCAGCGCTTCCGCGGTGTCGCGTATCTCGCGCTCGCCGGGCAGAAATACCAGTACGTCTCCCCTCAGCCCTCCCGCTGCCAACTCGTCCAGCGCGGCACTCACTGCCTGCGGAAGTGACAATTCCGCGTCCAGTTTGCTGGACAGCGGATTGCCTGACTTTGTTACATCCTGCGCCTCGCCTTCCTCGCTCACCTGCAACGGACGATAACGGGTCTCGACCGGATAACTGCGCCCGGACACCTCGATCACCTGAGCGCCGAAATGCCGGGAGAAACGGTCTGCGTCCAGCGTCGCCGACGTGATGATGAGCTTGAGATCGGGGCGGCGCGGCAACAACTGTTTGAGATAACCGAGCAGAAAGTCGATATTCAGGCTGCGCTCGTGCGCCTCGTCGATGATCAGCGTGTCGTAATTGCGCAGCAGCGGATCGCTGTGGATTTCGGCCAGCAGAATACCGTCGGTCATCAGTTTGACGCTGGTGTCCGGCGCAACCTTGTCGTGAAATCGCACCTTGTACCCCACCGCCCCGCCCAGCTCGGTCTTCAATTCGAACGCGATGCGGCTTGCCACGGTGCGCGCCGCCACGCGGCGCGGCTGGGTGTGGCCGATGCAGCCCAGCACGCCGCGCCCCAGCATCAGGCATATCTTGGGCAACTGTGTGGTCTTCCCGGACCCGGTTTCGCCGCACACGATCACCACCTGGTTGTCGGCAATGGCACGCGCCAGATCCTCGCGCTTCTGCACCACCGGCAGGTCGGCGGGGAATTCTATTGCGGCTAGGGAAGCAAGCCGCGCTTGGCGGCGCAGGGCACTCGCGGATAATTCGGGTTTAACGGTCAAAAACGTCTCGCAAAAAAATGGGTATGGCGCCCGCGCTTATAATGGCAACAGGCGGGAATGTCTATATACTTTACACGGTCCGCAACTATTCTAACCGGAGCTGCATATGCCTTACGTCAATATCCGCATCGCGGGAACCCTGACCCGCGAACAGAAGAAACAGATCGCCGCGGAGATCACCGACACGCTGGAGCGGGTGGCGCTGAAGCCCAAAAGCTATACGTATATTTCCTTCGACGAACTGGCCGAGGAAAACTGGGCGATCGCCGGTCAGTTGCTGGATGAAGAATAGCGCGGCATGATGCGCACCAATCCATAAGGATATTCACATGCCAATCACCACCTCCGCCGAATTCGTTGCCTGGTTCCGTTCCGTCGCGCCCTACATCAACGCGTTCCGCGGACGAACCTTTGTGATCGCCTTCGGCGGCGAAGTCGTTGCGGACGGTAAATTCGTCGAACTGACCCATGATTTCAACCTGCTCGCCAGTCTTGGTATCCGGCTGGTGTTGGTGCACGGCGCGCGCCCGCAGATCGAGCAACATCTGGCAAAAAACAATCTCGGCGACACCTACCATCACGGCATTCGTCTGACCGATGCGCAGACCATGCAGTGCGTCAAGGAAGCGGTCGGGCGGGTGCGGGTCGAGATCGAGGCGCTGCTGTCGATGGGGCTGGCGAATTCGCCGATGGCGAATGCCGACATCCGCGTGGCGGG
>DATKVR010000115.1:0-4242 GCA_035529955.1 Gallionella sp. | reverse complement strand
AAAATCAAGGACACCAACACCATCGCGCTGGGTCACCGCGAGTCGTCGATCCCGTTCTCCTATTACAACGACCAGCAACAGGTGATCGGCTATTCCCAGGACCTGATGATGAAAGTGGTCGACGCGGTCAAGAAGGACCTGAAGCTGCCCAAGCTGCAGGTCACGCTGACCCCGGTGACCTCGCAAAACCGCATCTCGCTGGTGCAGAACGGCACCGTGGATATCGCCTGCGGATCGGCAACCAACAATCTGGAGCGGCAGAAACAGGTGGCCTTCTCCGACACCATTTTCGTGATCGGCACCCGCCTGCTGACCAGGAAAGATTCCGGCATCAAGGACTTCGCCGATCTGGCCGGCAAGAATGTGGTGACCACCGCCGGCACGACCTCGGAGCGTTTGCTGCGCAAGCTCAACGAGGACAAGCATATGGGCATGAACATCATCAGCGCCAAGGATCACGGCGAGGCTTTCCTGACGCTGGAGACCGGACGTGCAGTGGCGTTCATGATGGATGATGCGCTGCTCGCCGGCCAGCGGGCCAATGCCAAACACCCGAAAGACTGGATCATCGTCGGCAAGCCGATGTCGAACGAAGCCTACGGCTGCATGATGCGCAAGGACGATCCGCAGTTCAAGGCGCTGGTCGACAAGACCTTTGCCAGTGTGATGAAATCCGGCGAAGCGGCCAAGATCTACAAGAAATGGTTCATGTCGCCGGTTCCACCCAAGGGGATGAACCTCGACTTCCCGATGAGCGATGACATGAAGGCCGCCTTCGAGCATCCGAACGACCAGGCATTTCCCTGATTGATTGTTGGCATGACAGGCGATGGCCGGGATGCAGCTCCGGCCATCGCCATTTTTTTGCAGTGCCCACCTCTTAAGAACAGATCATGAATTATCACTGGGACTGGGCCATTTTCCTGGCCGAAACGCCGTCGGGTCGCACCACTTATCTGGGCTGGCTGCTGTCCGGACTGGAAGTGACGCTCGCGCTGTCGCTCTCCGCCTGGGTCATTGCGCTGGTGGTCGGCCTGTTCATGGGCGTGTTTCGCACCGTGCCGAATCGCTGGTTGTCCGGCATCGCCACGGTCTACGTCGAAGTGTTCCGCAATACGCCGCTGCTGGTTCAATTGTTCATCTGGTATTTCGTGCTGCCCGAGTTGGTGCCCACTTCCATCGGTGATGCCTACAAGGCCATCAACCCGTTTCTGCAGCAGTTTCTGGCCGCGATGGTTTGTCTTGCGCTGTTCACCGGTGCCCGGGTATGCGAGCAGGTTCGTTCCGGTATCAACTCGCTTTCGGTCGGGCAGAAAAATGCCGGCCTGGCGCTCGGCTTTACGCTGCCGCAAACCTATCGCTACGTGATCCTGCCGATGGCGATCCGCATCATCCTGCCGCCTTTGACTTCGGAATTCCTGAATATCTTCAAGAATTCCGCGGTGGCGTCCACCATCGGCCTGCTGGAGCTTGCCGCGCAGGGCCAGCAGCTGGTCGATTACACCGCCCAGCCCTACGAGTCTTTCATCGCGGTGACGGTGTTGTTCATGCTGATCAACACCGTGGTGATGATATTGATGCATTGGGTTGAGGGGCGTGCGCGGGTTCCCGGCCATTCGGGCGGGGGGGAGTAATGGGCTACGAATTCGACTGGAGTTCGATTCCCGGCGCCCTGCCCTACCTGTGGCAGGGCATGGTGCTGACGCTCAAGATCACCGCGGTCGCGGTGACGGTCGGTATCGTCTGGGGGACGCTGCTCGCGCTGATGCGGATGTCCGGGTTCAAGCTGCTGGCCTGGCTGGCCGCAAGTTATGTGAACCTGTTTCGCTCGATTCCGCTGGTGATGGTATTGCTGTGGTTCTTCCTGATCGTGCCGACCCTGTTGGTCAAGCTGCTGGATATTCCGCGCAGTTTCGATACCCGGCTGGTCTCCGCAATGGTGGCTTTTTCGCTGTTCGAGGCCGCCTATTATTCCGAGATCATCCGTGCCGGCATCCGCAGCGTGGCCAAGGGGCAGATGGGCGCGGCCAACGCATTGGGCATGAGCTACGGGCAGGCGATGCGGCTGGTGATTTTGCCACAGGCTTTTCGCAACATGATTCCGCTGCTGCTCACGCAGGGCATCATCCTGTTTCAGGATACCTCGCTGGTTTATGTCAGCTCGCTGGCGGATTTTTTCGGCACCGCCTATCAGGTCGGCAGCCGTGACGGCCGGCTGGTCGAGCTGTTGCTGTTCGCCGGGGCCGTCTATTTCACTATCAGCTTCCTGGCCTCGCAGCTGGTCAAGCATTACCAAAAGAGGAAAGCCATATGATTTCCATCAGCAATGTCAGCAAGCATTACGGCAGCTTTCAGGTGCTTGCCGACTGTTCGACCGAGGTTGAAAAGGGCGAAGTGATCGTGATCTGCGGGCCGTCCGGTTCGGGAAAGTCCACGCTGATCAAGTGCGTCAACGGCCTGGAGCCGTTTCAGCAGGGGAAAATCGTGGTCAATAATATTTCCGTGGGCGATCCCAGAACCAATCTCTCCAGGCTGCGCGCCCATGTCGGCATGGTGTTCCAGAACTTCGAGCTGTTTCCGCACATGAGCGTGATCGACAACCTGTGCATCGCGCAAACCAAGGTGCTCGGGCGCGGCAGGGAGGAGGCCGTCGAGCGCGGCCTGAAATTGCTGGATCGCGTCGGCCTACTGGTTCACAAGGACAAACACCCGGGACAGCTTTCCGGCGGACAGCAGCAGCGCGTCGCGATTGCGCGGGCGCTGGCCATGGACCCGATCTGCATGCTGTTCGACGAGCCGACCTCGGCGCTTGATCCCGAGATGGTCAACGAGGTGCTGGATGTGATGATCGGCCTCGCCCAGGAGGGCATGACCATGATGGTGGTCACGCACGAAATGGGATTCGCGCGCAAGGTGGCAAACCGGGTCATATTCATGGACGAGGGGCGCATTGTCGAGGACGCACCCAAGGAAGATTTCTTCAGCAAGCCCCGCTCCGAGCGCGCGCAGCAGTTCCTGTCGAAAATACTGCAGCACTGAACAACACCCCGGAACGCGGCGCGCGCAATCCGGATGCATTGCGCGAAGCGGGTTTTCTGTCGACCCACAAAAGCATTGCCTGGTCTTTTGCAATGCTGAATAATCAGCGTTCTCCTGTAACTTCCCTGCTTCTGCATGAAAGCGCCTCCCGCATGAACGACCAGCAACTGCTGCGCTATAGCCGCCATATCCTGCTCAACGAGATCGGCATCGAGGGGCAGCAGCGCCTGCTGGACGCTACCGTGCTGATCATCGGCCTGGGCGGACTGGGCTCGCCGGCCGCGCTGTATCTGGCCGCCAGCGGCGTCGGGAAATTGACCCTGTGCGACCACGACACGGTGGATTTCAGCAACCTGCAACGCCAAATCATCCACCGCACCGCTACGGTCAACCAGCCCAAGGTGGTTTCGGCACGCGCCGCGCTGCACGACATCAATCCCGGGGTGGAATGCATCGCGCTGGATGTGCGCGCCGAAGCGGCACAACTGCGCGAATTGATCGGGCTGGCCGATCTGGTGCTGGATTGCAGCGACAATTTCGCCACCCGCTATGCGGTGAATCGTGCCTGCCTGGATCTGCGCAAGCCGCTGGTATCGGGCGCGGCTATCCAGTTCGACGGGCAAATCTCGGTGTTCGATTTTCGCCGGGATGATGCGGCTTGCTACAATTGCCTGTTCCCGGAGGACAGCGTGGCTGCCGAATTGCGCTGCGCGACCACCGGCGTGTTTGCGCCGCTTACGGGTATCATCGGCACCATGCAGGCCGGTGAAGCGCTCAAGTTGCTGGCCGGTATCGGGCGCGGCCTGAGCGGCAAGCTGCTGGCGATCAACGCGCTGGACATGAGCGTCACGCGCAGCAGGCTGGGCAAGGATCCGGCATGCCGCGTTTGCGGCGGAAAAAATTAAGAAGTCGGCATGAACGTAATTGTTGATTTTAAGAGTTGCTAATTTGAATGTGATGATGAGTTTGTAGGAGCGGGCCATGCCCGCGATATAGCGGGCATTGCCCGCTCCTACAACCCGAAATAGGGGGTAACAAATGAGCGAGTTGACGCATTTTTCTGAAACAGGGCGGGCGCGCATGGTGGATGTGTCGGACAAGCCCGGCACGCAGCGTGTCGCGATCGCCAGCGGTGTGCTGCGCATGCTGCCCGGGACGCTGGCGCGGATACGCTCCGGCAGCATCGCCAAGGGCGACGTGCTG
>DATKVR010000114.1:0-7808 GCA_035529955.1 Gallionella sp. | reverse complement strand
TCATGAGCATCGTCAAGCGAGGAAGCAGCAAAAATAGGCTCTTTCAAACATCTTCGCCGTGCACCGATGAGACCATGACGCGGTTGCGACCCGCTTCCTTGGCCTGGTACATCGCCGCGTCTACTGCGCCGATCAAACTGTCCATTGTCCTGCCATTCTCAGGGAAGGCTGCCACGCCGAAGGAAGCGGTCACCTGAATAACGGATGCTTCGAAAGTTATCCGTTTCGCCGCAAGCTCCGTACGCAATTGCTCGGCGCGCTGATACGCGACAGCAGGCGGCATGTCCGGAAGAAACATCACAAACTCCTCGCCGCCGAAGCGACAAACGATATCGCTGCCGCGCGCATGTTTTTTCAACAGCCCGGCAAACACCCGCAATATTTCGTCGCCCGCCAAATGGCCGTGTGTGTCGTTTACCAGCTTGAAGTGATCGAGGTCGCACATCACGATCCCGACCGGCTGCTTGTAGCGCGCCGCGCGGATCAGTTCGCGTTCTATCGTTTCGTCGAGGTAGCGGCGATTGTAGAGGCCCGTCAGCGGGTCGTGCACGACCTGATCGCGGAGTTTCTCCTGCAATTTCAGTACTTCCTCATTCGCATGTTTGCGTTCTGTGATATCGCGGGCAATACCCAAGGTATAGGATCGGTCCAGCGTGATGGTCTGGGCCGTGACTTCGACCGGAAAAGTATCGCCGTCCTTTCGCTTGTGATGCGTCTCAAACGTTGCGGTATTTCCATTACGCATCTGTTCGCCGATCGCATCCAGTATTTCGGGGTCTGCCGTTTCGATGTCCGTCAAGTGCAGCGCGAAAAGTTCCTCGCGGGTGTAACCAAGCTTGACGAAGCCGCTTTCATTGGCGTCGATGATGCGCAGCGTTGTATTATCCACCACATGAATCTCGTCCGGGGCGCTGTCGATGAGGGCTCGAAACAGCTGGAGTTTTATTTCGTCCTGCTTGTGCTCCGTGATATCAAAGATCACGCCATCGATGTAGAGTGGCGCACCGTCCGTCCCGTATACCGGCATGCCGTGTTCAGCCAACCAGCGTATGCCACCGTTCTTGTGCTTCAGCCGGTACTCCACCACGAAGGCATGTTTCCCTGCAATCGCGCTCCTGACCACCGCCATCACGCCGGTGCGATCCTCGTCCAGGATCAGCGGCTCGATCGAGCATACCTTTCCGGTTTTCAGTTCATCCGCTGCGTAGCCCGTAATTTGAACCGGCATTTCGTTATAGAACTGCATCCGCTCGCCTTCGCGGATGAACACCCGGTAAACTATGCCGGGCAGGTTCTGTGACAGTGTACGGTAGGCGAGTTCGCTTTCAAACAGTTCCGCTTGCGCCTGCTTGCGCTCTGTAATGTCGCGAAAAATGCCCAGAATATAATGCTTGCGACCCAAAACAAGAGGGGCACTATTGATGTCGGCGTAAAACACCGAGCCATCCTTGCGCAATACCGGAATGTCAGCGGCGAGCCGAATCAAGCCGCGCGCCTGCTTATCAAACTGCTCGAAGATATAGGGCCAATCCTGCTGCGGGTGAATATCCGGGACGCTGAGCCGGACAATTTCCTCCGAACTGTAACCAAGCATCTGGCACATAGCCGAATTGACAGTCATAAACTGCCGGGTCTCCATGTCTGCGAGCGCAATACCGTCGAGCGCGCCATCAAAGATAACGCGTAGCCGTTCCTCAGACTCATGCAACATGGTTTCCGCATGCTTGCGCTCGGTGATGTCGCGGTCTATGCCGCGGTAACCGCTGAGTTTTCCTTGTGCGTCTATTACCGGATTGCCGCTGGTTTCAAGGACGACAGCATGACCATCCTTGTGCACGCAGGTATTTTCCAGGTTTATGATGTCCTGTCGCGACGCGACAATCGGACCAAACAGCTTCGCAACCCGTTTGGCCTCCTCGGGCGCCATCAGATCAAAAGGAGTTTTTCCGATCAACTCCGCGGGATGGTAACCGATGATGGCGAACGCTCTTGGACTCACATAGGTATAGGCCGCATTTTGGTCGACTTCCCAAACCCAATCGTTGGTGGTTTCCACCAGGTTGCGGTAGCGTTTCTCGCTGTCATGCAATTCCTGTTCCACATGCTTGCGCTTGGTAATATCACGAAAGAACCAGATCCGCCCGTAATACTTTCCGTTCTCGCCTATCATCGGCGCGGAGTAGCGGTCGATGATCCGGCCATCCCTGAGTTCGATCTCTTCGTGGCTTTTTTCTGATCTGTGCTGATACAGATGATTGACGCGGGCGAGAAATGCCTCCGCATCACGCACCTGTGCAAGGACCGATTTAAGCACGGGCTCATCGACGCGGGCCGCCACCATCTCCTGTGTCAGGTTCCATAGCTCGATGAAATGTCGGTTGTGGGAGATGATCTTTCCTTGCTCGTCCACCACGAGGATCGCGTCCGGCGAAACTTCCTGTTGCGTCGCCAATATGGTGTTCGTGAATGCAAGTTCCTGCTGCGCGAGTGATTCGCTGAACAGGCGCTGCATGCTGAACAACAGGCCGATCAGCACGCAGAGGTACGACCCGTCCTTCAACAGGTGGGCTGCATCGAACATCATGTCGTTCATCCGGCTGGAGAACGACATGAACATCGCCTGTCCCATGAACCCGACAATGAGGCTCAGCACCAGCCAGTGCTCGAATGCATCGGTTTTCCATTTGCCCTTGCGCATGTAGCCGATCAGGGCAAGCAGAAAGAACAGGGCCGGCAGGAATTCCTGTGGTCGGGGGAATGGCAGCTGTTGATAGTAGGCCACCGGCATCGGCATGAACGCAACGACGGCAAAGCACAGCAATGCAAGCGCGGTGACAGTGCCGTAAACCAGCTTTTCGCTGATCAGGCCGTCTGTGCCGAGCCGCTCATCGTGCCGCCAGAACAGCCAGCTCATCCACAGCAGCACGGACAGGAAGATGCGCGGGGCAAACCAGCTCCAGGCGATCAGCGATGGCGGGGACGACGGAAAGGTTTCGATGAAATAGGAGGAACTGACCACCGCGTGATAGCCGTCCAGAAAGGCGGTGGCGACAAAGCCCGTGCCGATGAACAGGAAATTGTTCTCTTTCTTGCTGTAGTAGCGGACCAGCGCGAGGCTGCCGACCGCAAGCGACAGCACCGTCGCGACCGTTTCCATCAGCGTATGCAGCTGGCTATCGCCTAGCCATGTTGAATCCCTGAGATAGAGGCAGGCAAAGAAAAGGGCCGCAAACATGGCAACGTAGGCAAACCGCCTGCGCCTTGCGACTCTGCCGCCGGTATCTGGAAAGTCAGCCACCCTGATTTACCTCGTCATCGTGTTTGCCACTTTGTTTCTTGATCTCTGTGTACGCCGCTTCGCACGAGAGCCAAGCTAGATCGGTTGGAGAGTCGTTGCTGATCGGTTTTAATTTTATATGTCAATCACTCGCCTGGAAGCTGCGCCAGGAATCTTGCCTCGAAGATTTCCGCCGGCACCGGTTTGCTGAACAGGAAACCCTGCATTTCGTCGCAGTTCAGCGAGAGGAGCTGGCGGGATTGCTTCTCGGTTTCTACCCCCTCCGCCACCACCTTGAGCTTCAGTGCATGCGCAACCATGGTGATGGTAGACACCAGCGCCATCCCCTCGGGGGTATCCATCTCGATCACGAAAGAGCGGTCGATCTTCAGCGTGTCCACCGGCAGTTTGGCCAGGTAATTGAGCGAGGAGAAGCCGGTACCGAAATCATCGATGGCGATGGTGATGCCCATGGCGCGGATCACCTTCAAAGTATCAATGCTATATTGGACATCTGCCATGATCAGGCTTTCGGTGATCTCCAGCTCAAGACCGTCCGCCGCATGCGCATCAATGGCGATCTTGTTCCTGATCTCGGCGACAAATCCGGGATTGCGCAGTTGCAGCGGCGACACGTTAACCGCGATGCGCACTGCCGGCAGGCCGGCAGCCCGCCAGCGCTGGTAATCTTCGATTGCCCTGCGCAACGCCCAGCGCCCGACTTCATAGATCAAACCGGTTTCTTCCAGGATCGGAATGAACATGCCCGGCGGCACCAGGCCGGTGCGCGGATTATTCCAGCGGATCAGCGCCTCGGCACTGGTGACCTTGCCGCTCACCAGATTCACCTTGGGCTGGTAATAAAGCACGAATTCTTCGTTGTCGATCGCCTCGCGCAGCTGGTTTTCCAGCGCAAGTTTGTCGGCCACCGCTACGGACATTTTTTGCGTGTAAAACAGATATCGGTCACCGCTTGCCTTGGCCTTCTTGAGTGCGGCTTCGGCGTTATTGAACAAGGTATCGATGTCGGCAGCGTCATCCGGAAATACCGCGATGCCGACCTTGATGCCGATGCGGAACGTGGTTTCATTCAGGCGGAACGGATGCACCAAAAAAGTGGCCATCAATTTCTCGACCAGCTTGGCCAGGTTACCATCTGTCTTTACTTCCGGCACCACGAAGGCAAAATGGTCAGCGTCGATTCGCGCCAGCAGGTTGGTATCCCGCGTGAATTGCGTCAGCCACTCCGCCATCTGTTTTAACAGGGAGTCGCCGGCCGGCCGGCCGAGACTGTCGTTGATGTTCTTGAACCGCTCCAAATCGATCAGGCCTATCGCAAGTTTGTGCCCGCCGCTGATTGCGCTGTATATATACTGCGCTGCCCGATCGAAGAACAGGGAACGGTTCGCGAGACCGGTGAGCACGTCGTAGTAGGCGAGATAGTTGAGCTTCTCCTGTTTCCCGATATGATCGATAGCGAACGCAATATCGCCCGCCAGTTCCGTCAGCAACAACATCTCTTCTTCATGGAAGAATTCAATCTCGCTGGCGTACAGTGCAATCGTACCGACCGCTTCATCCGCAACTATCAGCGGCAAGACCACCATCGAGCGGACGCCGGATTCGGCATATTTCTTGCCGAACACAAGCCTGGGGTCATTCAACGAATCGTTCGACACGACGGGCTGTTTCCCGTTGATCGCCAGTCCGACCATGGTGTTTGATACATCGTCACTCGATAACAATCGGTCTTTGATCAAGGTCGAGAGTTCCTCGTCCTTGCCCTCCGAAGTAATTGAGACAACCTTCTTTGTGCCCGGATTCACAATAACCACCATGGACATGCGGAACCCGCCATTCTCGACCACAATCTGGCATGCCTCCCTGAACAGCTCGTCGCGGTCCTGTACGCGCACGATCAGTGAATTGATGCCGCTCAGCACCGCATAGACGCGATTGAGGAATATGATTCTGGCTTCGGATTGCTTGCGTTCCGTGATGTCCTGATTGACACCGATCAGTCGAATTGTGTTGCCCTGCAAGTCCTTCACGATTCTGAAACGCACTTCCACCCAGATAATTTCTCCTTCCCCGCTTAATATGCGGGTCTCGGTCATGGCAAAATAATCCGAATCACCAGTTTCGAAAGCCAATCGAATATGTTGACCAACGGCAGGTATATCTTCAGGATAAACGTAACGACTGGCAAAATCAGCAGAGGACATTCGGTAGCCACCCGCATCCTCAGCAGTAATCTTGTGCAGCGAATAATATTGGTCATTGAAGATGAACTCGTCCGTGGAGAATTCATATTCCCAGTAACCTATCCTGGCAATTATCAGGGCTTCAGAAAGTTGCTTTTCATTTTTCTGTAGTGCAAGTTCTGCAATCTTGCGTTCAGTAATGTCAGTCAGCGTAACCACGCTGCCGAGCAGTTCGTCCCGTGCGCCCTTCAGGTGGCCGACACTGACCAGAAGATTGAACGTTTTGCCATTGCATTCCATGCTCGCTTCCACCGGCAAGCTCCGGTTCGTGTCGATGGAGCCGACAGCTGGAAATCCATTGCCATCCTGCTGGTGCAGGGGAAAGGCATGCTCAAATAGTTGCCCGTGAGGACTCCTGCTACAGAATGCTTGCGCCTGCTTGCTGGTGCGCATGATCCGTCCATTCTTATCGCAGATCACGATCGCATCGGCGGCCTGTTCCAGAATTGCTCGCGCAAGTTTTTCTGCCGTGAGGATCGCCTCATTGCGTTTCTGTTCCGTCAGGTCGGTGACGACCATGCACAAGGTATCCGGCGTCTCCTCCAGAACAAGACGGCTCACCGATAGATAGACCGGCACCCGGGTTCCGTCAGCGGCAACAAGAGCCAGTTCCTCATTGTGGTTTTCGATTGCGTCATTTCGCAGCAGTGCCTGAAGGGCCTGCCGGCTTTCCGGCGCAATCCAGTTGTGAACCTCCGAGCCGATCACTTTTTCGAGTGGCGTTCCGAGCATCCCGGCAAAGCGCCGGTTGGCGTACAGCACCAGGCCCTCCCGCGTCAGGGTCAGCGCCCCTTCGCTCATGTTCTCGATCAATGTCCGGTAGGATTGATCGGCGCCCTTGAGGGTGAACAGCTGCGCGCCACCCGCGCCCGTGATGAACAGCGCGTCGGCCTCCCCGCTGAGTATCTCGCCCAGGGTTGCTTCGGCTTTTTCCAGCCGGGCGCGCAGATCCATGTTTTCCGCAATGAGCTGTTCTGGATTGGGTTTGTTTGGCATTACGCCTTCTTTCGTATATCCAGTCCCACCAGCACGCGCTCGGTATTCGACATGTCTCCGATGATGCGCCGCAACGGGGGCGGAAGTTTCCTGATCAGTGTTGGAATGGCAATGATCTGTTCGCCCTGCGCCAATTGCGGCTGCTGGTACAGATCGATCACGTCCAGCTCGTAGCGCCCTTGCAGGTTCTCCTCGCATATTTTTTTGATGTTGGTGATCGCGCTAACAGATTTCGGCGACTGCCCGGCAACGTACAGCTTCAAGATATAGTGGCCGGGTGCAGCTTTGCGCGGCGCTGCCTTTTCTCCAGCCTGCCCAAGCCGGTCCGGATTCGCAGTCATTTCGCGCCACCTTTTTGCTTGTTCGGTTTCGCATCCACTTTGCGGCTCAGCCCCATGTCCACACGTCCCTGTGCAAGCTGCGCTTTCTCGGCTTTTTCCTGGCCGATGATTTTCGACGACGCAACCTCCTGCACCGCAAATTCGGCGCGCAGCATGGCGATCTGCGCTTCCAGCGTGGTTCGCTTGCGTTCCAGTTCGACCCGCCGCAGCTCGACTTCCTGATTGCGTATCAGCAGCGTCGCTTCATTTTCCGCCTCTTTGGTCAACCGCGCCGAGCCGGTCAGCACCCCCTCCGGTCCGACGTATACGTCGCGCAATTCCACACCGTGGTCGGTCAGCAGGAACTCGCGTATCTGGTTCGAATGCGCCATGCCGCGCGATTTCAGGATGGACAGGCAACGATTGCGTTCGCCGCCGCTGTCGATATCGCGCAGCAGTAGCCAGGTGTCGATCACGGACGAGATGGCAACATCGGTTTGCTCGACCGGGCTGCCGCCCTGTGCCAGATTGGTGAACAAGCCGGTGATCTGTCTTGTTTTCAGAAAATCCACCAGCCGCATCAGCATCGATTTGACTTCGATCCGATTGTCCCCGATGACGAAACTGTTCAGCGGATCCATGATCACCACCTGCGGATTGAAGATACCGATCAATTTGTGTTTCAAGGCCAGATGCGTTTCCAGACCCGCAGATGAGGGACGGTCCGCATGAATCTGCAGCAGACCTTTTCTTATCCATTGTTGCAGGTCGATCCCGATGGAACGCATGTTGCGCATGATCTGGCTGGGCGATTCCTCAAAGGAAAAGAAGAGCACGCGCTCGCCGCGACGGCAGGCGGCATCGGCAAAATGTGCGGCGAGACTGCTCTTGCCGGTGCCCGCGGTGCCGGAGATCAGCACGCTGCTGCCCCGGTAATACCCGGCGCCGCCC
>DATKVR010000113.1:0-11196 GCA_035529955.1 Gallionella sp. | reverse complement strand
CGCATAATGTATATTATGTCAAACTTAGGCAGTAAATGAAGTATGAACTTAATTAACTGCTGACACCGTTCTGGCAGGCCAACTACACCCGCTTCATGTCATGCCACTTGCAGGCAATGACCGAACTCCCGATCACAGTCTGGTCGAACGCGTTACCGGTTTGGTTGCAGAAGCCTTATTGCAGTTTAAAATTAAACAACTGGTTAAGGAGATATATCTGTCCCCTTATTCAGTGAAATACGAGAATAATCCCGAGACATTTTCGACAATGCCTGTGCATGGGTAGGCTGAATCTGATCCCATGAAAAGCGCCATTCCCAGCTGCCATCCGATTGTCCTGGCAAGTTCATGCGATGTTCGCTGGACAGCCCGAGCACATCCTGCATGGTAAATACCACGATATTGGCAGCGGAATCGGAAATTGCACGCATCATGACCCAGTGTATGTCATGACCGTCAGTGTGCAGATAATCTTCGGCAAAAGCCTTTTCATGCGCGGATAGCGTTGCCCACCAGCCCAGGATGGTATCGTTGTCATGTGTTCCTGTGTAGGCAATCGAGTTGGGTACATAATGGTGCGGTAGGAAGATGTTTTTTTCCCCATCTCCGAACGCGAACTGAAGAATACGCATGCCCGGAAGTGAAAATTTGTCACGCAACTCCACCACGTCAGGTGTGATCACACCCAGATCTTCCGCAATAATGGGCAGATGTGGAAAGACCTTAACAAATGCTTCAAACAGCTTTTCACCCGGCCCAGTCACCCATTTGCCGTGAATTGCGTTGGGTGCATCTGCCGGTATTTCCCAATATGCGACAAACCCGCGGAAATGATCGATACGCACTAGGTCGACCAACGTCAGGGCGTGGCCGAGCCGCGCGATCCACCAGGCGTAGCCGGTGCTTTCGTGGATATTCCAGCGGTATTGCGGATTGCCCCAGAGCTGTCCTGTTTCACTGAAATAATCCGGTGGAACACCAGCCACGAAAAGTGGACGCCCATTTTCGTCCAGTTCGAACAGTTCCTGATGTGCCCAGACATCCGCGCTTTGACAGGACACAAAAATCGGGATGTCGCCGATGATCTTGACGCCGTGTTCATTGGCATACAGGCGCAAGTCCGACCACTGCCGCGCAAAACACCACTGGCAGAACTTCCAGAATCCAATTTCTTCCGCATTTGCCGATGCAAATTGGCGCAGCGCCTGCTGTTCCCTTTTTACCAGTTCCATGGGCCACAGGCTCCAATAACGCCAGTTTTCGTGCTCGGCAATGGTCATGAACAGCGAATAGTCGTCCAGCCATGCGCTTTCGGCTATGCAAAATTCCGTATATGACCGGTGCATGTCATCATGAGCCGTGGCGAAGAAGCACTTGGCTGCACGGCGCAGTCGCTCAATACGGTATGGCCGCAACAGTGTGTAATCCACTCGCCCCGGCCGAAATCCAGGATGTGGCGTCAGATCTTCCGGAGTGAGCCATCCTTTTGCTGACAATTCTGTCAGGTCGATAAGCAGGATACTGCCGGCAAATGCGGACATGCTCATGTAAGGTGAGTTGCCATGCCCGATTTCACCGAGCGGCAGAACCTGCCAATAACTCTGGCCGGCACTGACCAGCCAATCGACAAACCGGTATGCATCAGGTCCGAAATCGCCCGCACCGAACGCGCCTGGCAGCGATGTCGGGTGCAACAATATACCGCTGGCGCGATCCGTCAACATAATGAGAAATTTTTCAGTAACACGAATTATTCTTATTCAGAGGCACGGCGCATCGCACCACCGGCTTCCGGAGACCCGCTGCCCTGGCTGATTGGCTCAGACAAGTTCAACGGGGCGGGCAATTTCAACAGGCGATACAATTCGGTCAAATTATGGCGAAACAAGTGGTCGAAGCTGGCGACTGAATGTGAAGGGTTATAGTCACCGAACCACCAAAACCAATCCGAACTTTCACACGAACAAAGCTGCTTCTCGGCGGCCACTTGTTCCGCATTGCTGAGCCGGTCACTGGACATGACCAAGTCGTAACTCTGCTTTGCAACGCACAGCAGATCCCAAGCATGATTCTTGTCCTTGGAGCCTATCCAGGTTGCGAAATTACCGTAAACCCAGCTTCCAGCGACAATGCTGGGCAAGGAGCGTTTCTTCGCGCTAGCCGGATTTGTCAAGCTGGCTTCCAGATAGCCGCTGTAAGTGTTGGTGTGGATATGGGGGGCTTTCTCAAGCTCCGCATAGAGTTCGTCGAGGAAATAATAGCCATTGTACGGATAATATTCCCACGCGTTCTCACCGTCGAGAATGACGCTGACTACCGGCGTTTCTTCAGCCGGTGCGTGCTGGGCAATCTCTGTGATCTGCGCGACAAAATGCGCGGCCGCATCGTTGCCGCTCCAGCGTGAATACTCGAAACCGATCAAATCAGACAATCGGTCATCGCGGAAAAAACAATTCAAGCCGTCCGCCCCTGATTCCAGTTGATAGGGGCGGTACAGGTATGTCAAGGTATCCGGAACAGGTTGTTCCATTTTATGCAAGCTATTGACCAATACGCCCTCCCCACTGGCCACCCAGCGGCAACCTTTGGCGGCAAATACTTCCAGTGTTTCGGTTGATATTGCTCCTTCTGCGGGCCACATCCCCTGCGGATCGGATCCAAAACGCGCGCGGTGGCTGTTCTTCGCAGACTCGATTTGGGCCGCCACGCGCAGCTTGCCCTTGGGGTAATGCGGCGAAATAGGTAAAGGCGCCTCGGGCATCGCTTCCTTGCTGCTCATGAAATCGATCAGCAGCGGCGCAAGCGGATGATAATGGGGTGTCGCTGAAATCTCGATTTGGCCTGATTCAGCCAGTTTGCGATAACGTGGAATGATGCCGCTGATCAGTTCGCCGATAAGGTCGAATAACTGTTTCCGGTCTTCAAAACTGAAGTCTTGGCCCTTGCTCATCAATCTCGCCACCAGGGCGTGTTCGCGGCGCACGCTCTCGCCGCACCAGGCCAGGTGATACCAGGTGAGCAAGTCATCCAAATACTGATCCGACAGATAGGACAAAGCCGATTCGCTCTCGGCTTGTAGCAGATTGTACAGTTCCCATAAACGATTATATGCAGGAAATGGAGCAATCATTTTGGTGTGATTGCTGCGGAAGCATGCATCGAATGCCAATTGCCGTTCAGGCGCGGAAAGGCCGGAAGAATTAACATGCATAAGCAGGCGCAACAATGGGTCGCGCAATTTTCCGGTGTCGAACTGGTCTGCGTAATCTTCCAGTTGGTCGAGCAGTATGGGCACAAAATTCACCACCGCGCGGACTTTCGGATGCCGCTCCAGATGATAGGCCATGTCGGTGTAATCCTTGATGGCGTGCAAATAGGCCCACGGCAACACGAAATCGCCGCTGGCATAATCGCGGTAATCAGGCTGGTGCATGTGCCAGAGAAAAACTAGATCAACGGTTTTATTCATCTATTGGGATTCGAGGCCGTGCCCGGCGGCAGCGAGTAATATTAATCAGCGAAATTGATGTGTCTTTTGCCCCAGCATTTCCGGGGTGATCAGCGTCACGCCGTTCGGGGTGACATGAAAGCGCTTGCGGTCTTCTTCCTGATTGATCCCGACGACCAGGCCGTCCGGGATCTTGCAGTTCTTGTCCACAATTACCCGTTTCAACGTGACATCGCGGCATATATCTACATTCGGCAGCAATATCGAATCCTCGATGGTGCAATATCCATTCACCCGCACATCGGAAAAAAGCAGCGAGCGCCGCACCACCGAACCGCTCACTATGCATCCCCCTGAAACCAGCGAGTCGATAGCCATGCCGCGACGGCCTTCCTCGTCAAATACGAATTTCGCCGGGGGCAATTGTTCCTGGTGCGTCCAGATCGGCCAATCCTGATCGTACATGTTCAGGTCCGGGATAACTTTGGTCAGCTCCATATTGGCTTCCCAATAGGAATCAACGGTTCCGACATCGCGCCAATAGGGCACGTTGTCATCTCCCATCCCGACACAGCTTTGTTCAAAACTTTGCGCAAACACATGATATTTTTTGATCATGTGGGGAATCAAGTCCTTGCCAAAATCATGGCTCGAATGCCTGTCGTCGGCATCGCGTATCAATTGCTCATAGAGGAACTTGGCATTGAACACATAGATACCCATGCTGGCCAGACACATGCCGGGCTTGTCAGGGATGGTTGCCGGGTTGGAAGATTTCTCGGTAAATTCGACCACGCGGGAATGTTCGTCAACACGCATCACACCGAAAGCGACTGCATCGGCGACCGGCACTTCGAGACAGGCTACAGTCATGTCGGCTTTGCTCTCGACATGAAAGGCGAGCAACTTGCCGTAATCCATCTTGTAAACATGATCACCGCCCAGTACCAGAATAAAGTCGGGATTCGTTGAGCGCAAAATATCGAGATTCTGGAACACCGCATCTGCGGTACCTTGATACCAGTGGCTTTCATCAACACGTTGCTGTGCCGGCAACAGGTCGATAAACTCTCCAAACTGCCCGTTCAGAAACGACCAACCGCGTTGAATATGCTGGATCAGGCTGTGCGATTTGTATTGTGTCGCCACGCCAATATGGCGGATGCCGGAATTCACGCAATTGGACAGCACGAAATCAATGATGCGGAACTTGCCGCCAAAAGGCACGGCCGGTTTGGCACGCCAGTCGGTGAGCTGGTGAAGACGGCTGCCGCGCCCTCCAGCCAATACCATCGCATAGGTATTTTTGGTGATACGACTGACGAAACGCGGAGCAGGACTATCTACAGCAACGTGATATTTTTTTTGCAGATAACCCAGCTCGGCGTTCATTTGATGCTCCTGATAAACTTCATAGAGTAAGGCCATTATCGTTTACAATTGCCCGACTAGACAAGATATATGAGGTAATTTGTGGACAAGCAGATCGAGTCATTGCTGCAGACCCGTCTTTATGACCCATTCGGTTTGCTCGGCCTGCACCATGAAGGGTCAGAGTGGGTCATCCGCACATTCGAGCCTCATGCAACCCAAGTCGCCCTGGTCAGCAAAAGCGCCAGCGAAGTGCTCAAGCGCATACACCCGTCGGGGATATTTGAATGGCGTGGCAAGGCGGAGCCGTCCCTTCCCTACCGTTTTTGCATTAATTACGGCAGCGTGACCCATGAAATATTTGATCCCTATCAGTTCCCCTCAACCATTTCCCAACAGGACCTGTATTTGTTCAGCGAGGGTAATTTGCGCCAGGGTTATCGAATGCTTGGCTCGCATGACGTTGAAATAAATGGGGTAAAAGGTGTCAGGTTTGCGGTTTGGGCGCCCAATGCGGAAAGGGTCAGCGTGGTGGGTGAATTCAACCAGTGGGATGGCCGGCTACACCCGATGCGTTCACTGGGCTCGAGCGGAGTCTGGGAATTATTCCTCCCTGAAATCAGGCAAGATGCACTTTACCGCTATGAGATACGCAACCGTGAATCCGGCCAACTGTTGACCAAAACCGACCCCTATGCCCAGGGTTATGAATTGCGTCCCGGCACTGCAGCACTCGCCGCGACAGCCCACCGGCACAAGTGGCAAGACGCAGCGTGGTTGGAACAACGCGGTCAATGGGACTGGCTGCATGGCGCGATCAATATTTATGAAATGCATGCCGGTTCGTGGAAGCGCCATCCGGACGGCCGTTTCTATACCTACAACGAACTGGCAACCGATCTTGTGCCTTACGTCAAGGGCATGGGCTACACGCACATCGAACTCATGCCGATTTCCGAACACCCTCTGGATGAATCGTGGGGGTATCAGGCTACCGGGTATTTTGCCGCTACCAGCCGTTTTGGTTCTGCAGACGAATTGCGCAATCTCGTCGACACCTGTCATCAGGCAGGCATCGGCGTGATCCTCGATTGGGTGCCGGCCCATTTCCCGCAGGACAGCTGGGCGCTGGCGCGCTTCGACGGCACGGCGCTGTATGAACACCAGGACCCGCGTCTCGGGTTTCATGAGGACTGGGGAACGTATATATTCAACTTCGGGCGCAATGAGGTTAAGTCATTCCTGATGTCCAGCGCGCATTTCTGGCTGTCCGAATTTCACTTTGACGGACTGCGCGTGGATGCGGTCGCCTCCATGTTGTATCTCGATTATTCGCGCAAGCCGGGTGAATGGATACCCAACAAATACGGCGGTCGCGAGAACCTTGAGGCGGTGGCGTTCCTTCGCGAGATGAACATCATGGTGCATGACGAATTTCCCGGCGCCCTGACCATGGCAGAAGAGTCCACTGCATGGCCGGGGGTGTCGCGCCCGGTTTATCTGGGCGGCCTGGGATTCTCGATCAAATGGAACATGGGCTGGATGAACGACACGCTGAGCTACTTTCGCCATGACCCGGTGCATCGCCGCTACCACCACAACGAACTCACCTTCGGCCAGCTTTACGCCTATACCGAAAACTTTGTGCTGCCGTTTTCCCATGACGAGGTCGTTCATGGCAAAGGTTCGCTGTTATCGAAAATGCCCGGCGATGCCTGGCAGAAATTCGCCAACCTGCGTTTGCTGCTGACTTACCAGATGACCTGCCCGGGGAAAAAACTTAACTTCATGGGAAACGAAATTGCCCAGGGTCGCGAATGGCAATCCCGGTGGGAATTGGAATGGTGGCAATTGGGCGAAGAGCTGCATCGCGGCATGCAAAATCTGACCCACGACCTTAACCGGCTGTACAGCAAGCTGCCGGCGCTGCACGACCAGGATTTTCAGCAGGATGGTTTTTCGTGGATAGACTGCAACGATGCGGAAAAATCCGTACTGTCCTACCAGCGTCGCGCACGGGACGGTTCCAGCGCCATCATCGCGTTGAATCTGACACCCGTGCCGCGCAACCACTATCGCATCGGCCTGCCCGTGCAAGCCAGATATCGTGAAGTGTTGAACAGCGATTCGCAGTATTACGCGGGCACCAACATCGGCAATGCCGGATTGATCAATGCGGAAGCGATTCCGTGGATGGGGCTGCCCTACTCTGCCGAGATTGCACTGCCACCACTGGCCGGCATCATTCTGGTGCCGGAAGCATGATTCCTTGCTGTTGATTTGAACTGATCAAAATGTCAAAACTTACCCAATCGGCTGCCTGGCAAGCGCTCATCGCACATTACGCGATCATCAAGCCACTCCAGATGCGCCAAATGTTTCTCGATGACCCGGCGCGCTTTGACAAGTTTTCTTTGCGGTTCGACATAACCAGCGACTTGGCCGGTGTTGTTGGGCAGCCTGGTCGAATGGCCAATGGTTCCATCAACCTTCTTTTCGATTACTCCAAGAATCGGATCAACAGCGAAACCATCAAATTGCTGGTTGCACTGGCGGAGCAGTCCGGATTGCAGCCACACATCGACAGCATGTTCGCGGGTGAGAAGATCAATTCCACCGAACACCGCGCCGCCCTCCATACCGCATTGCGCAACCGCTCGGACCGTCCGGTGCGGGTGGACGGCAAAGACGTGATGCCGGATGTCCGTCGGGTGCTGGGATTGATGCGCAACTTCTCCGATGCGGTGCGCAGCGGCAAGCATACCGGCCACACCGGCAAGGCGATCCGCGACATTGTCAATATCGGCATCGGGGGCTCGGATCTTGGCCCGATGATGGTTTGCGAAGCGCTCAAGCCTTATGCAAGGGAAAATCTGCGCGCGCATTTTGTATCCAATGTGGATGCCACACAATTGGTTGAAACCCTGAAACAACTTGATGCCGAAACCACCCTGTTCATCGTCAGTTCGAAAACGTTTACCACCCAGGAAACCCTGACCAATGCCCGTTCCGCACGGGCATGGCTGGTCGCGAAACTGGGTGACGAGCAGGCCGTGGCCAAACATTTCGCCGCCGTTTCCACCAATATTGATGCCACCGCCCAATTCGGCATCAATCCGCAAAATGTGTTCGAGTTCTGGGATTGGGTGGGCGGACGTTATTCGCTGTGGTCGGCCATCGGTTTACCCATCGCTTTGTATCTTGGCATGGACCGGTTCGAGGAAATGCTGGGCGGTGCCTACGCGATGGACGAACATTTCCGTACCGCACCGCCGGACAAAAATATTCCGGTGCTGATGGGCCTGCTCGGCATCTGGTATGGCAACTTCTTCGCAACGGGAACCAATGCGGTGTTGCCTTACGATCAATACCTGCACCGCTTCCCCGCCTACCTGCAACAATTGGAGATGGAAAGCAACGGCAAGCGCGTGGATCGTGACGGCAACGCCGTGGATTACGACACCGGAATGGTCATGTGGGGGGAGCCCGGCACCAACGGCCAGCACGCCTTCTACCAGCTCATTCATCAGGGCACGCGCATGATACCGGCGGATTTCCTTGCCCCGCTGCACAGCCAGAATCCGCTCGGCGAACACCACAACATCCTGCTCGCCAACTGTTTTGCACAGACCGAGGCACTGATGGTCGGCAAGACCGATGCTGAAGCGCGCGCCGAGCTGGAAGCGCAAGGCATGCATGGCGGGGCCCTGGAGGCCCTGTTGCCGCACAAGGTGTTTCCCGGCAACAAACCGACCAATACCCTGCTGTTCGACAAGCTCGATCCGCACACGCTGGGCATGCTGATTGCGATCTATGAGCACAAGGTGTACGTGCAAAGCGTGGTGTGGAATATCAACCCGTTCGACCAATGGGGCGTGGAGCTGGGCAAACAACTGGCGGGCAAAATCCTGCCGGAATTGCACGACGGTACGTCAACGAACAGGCATGATCCCTCGACCAGCGGATTGATCGGTTATTACCGCAATCATCGCTAATTTATCGGGCCCGGTCTTCAAGCGGGGCTTGGTTCCATTCCAAGATCTTCTGCATAGGGTTTGCTGGGGTATTGGAACGCGATCGGCCCGTCCGGCTCCGCATGAATGAATTGCCGGACAAAAGGGTCATTCGAGCCGGTCATTTCCGCAACGTCGCCAGATGCAACCACGACGCCGTCTTGAATAAAATACACATAATCGACAATTTTGAGCGACTCGGACAGATCGTAGGTCACGACAACAGAGGTTACGCCCAGCGCGTCATTCAGCTTGCGGATCAGGTTGGCGATGGTGTTCAGTGAAATGGGGTCGAGTCCGGCGAACGGTTCGTCGTAGATGATCAGCGCGGGATCGGTGGCGATCGCCCGTGCCAGCGCAACGCGGCGTTCCATGCCGCCCGACAACTCACCCGGCATCAGGTCGCGCGCATTGCGCAAACCCACAGCCTGGAGCTTCATCAATACCAGGTCGTGGATCAATTCTTCAGGCAGATTGGTGTGCTCGCGCATCGGAAAGGCAAGATTGTCATAGACCGACATGTCGCTGAACAAGCCGCTTACCTGAAACATCATGCCCATCTCCAGGCGTATCTTGTAAAGTTCATCGTTATCGAGTTCGTGGACCACCCTGCCCATGAATTTCACGGAACCGCGCGATGGGCGCAACTGACCGCCGAAGTGGCGCAGCAATGTGGACTTGCCGCATCCGCTGACACCGAGGATACCGACGATTTTGCCGCGCGGGATGGTGAGATTGATCCCTTTCAGGACCTCCCGCTTGCCATAGGCGAAATGGAGATCGTCAACCTCAATGATGTTTTCCGGCGTTTGACTCAATATCTTTCACTCCTGTGGCGGCGCTTCATACGTTAAAATACTGTCACTGACTGGTTGTCCAAGCCGGTGCATCCGGAATTGTAATCCTCATCTCTTCGACCACGCCACCTAATTCATCCATGACATCCCGTTCGGCCCAACAGATACTGCATGATGTGTTCGGTTACGCCGCCTATCGGGGCGAACAGCAGGCGATCGTCGAACATGTCGTTGCGGGTGGGGATGCACTGGTGCTGATGCCGACCGGCGGCGGAAAATCACTGTGTTATCAGATCCCCGCGCTGCTGCGCCCGGGTACGGGCATCGTGGTTTCGCCGCTGATCGCGCTGATGCAGGACCAGGTGGACGCGTTGCGTTTGCTCGGCGTGAAAGCCGCTTTCCTCAATTCAAGCATTAATGCCGATGCGGTTCGCGAAGTTCAGGGACAACTGCTGCGCGGCGAACTCGATCTGCTCTATGTCGCACCGGAACGTCTGCTGATGCCCGGCTTTCTCACCCTGCTGGAACAGGCCCAGGAAACTTCAGCCATTGCGCTGTTCGCCATAGACGAAGCACATTGCGTTTCGCAATGGGGGCATGATTTCCGCCCCGAATACCGTGCGCTGACGGTTTTGCACGAACGTTTTCCCGAGGTGCCGCGTATCGCGCTGACAGCGACCGCCGATACACCGACTCGCGGCGAGATTGTCGAGCGCTTGGCACTGGAACAGGCACGCCAATTCGTATCCAGCTTCGATCGCGCCAACATTCGCTACATCGTTACGCAAAAACATAATGTTCGCAATCAGTTGCAATCATTTATTAAGAAGGAACATAAAAATGATGCGGGCATCGTTTATTGCCTGTCGCGCAAAAAAGTCGATGAGACTGCCGCATGGCTTAAAGAAAAGGGTTGGGATGCGCTCCCTTATCACGCGGGACTCGATACCGTGACACGCAGCAGGAACCAGAGTCGCTTCCTGCGCGAAGAAGGTGTGGTGATGGTGGCGACCGTGGCATTCGGTATGGGCATCGATAAACCCAATGTGCGCTTCGTCGCGCATCTCGACCTGCCCAAAAGCATGGAAGGCTATTATCAGGAAACCGGCCGCGCCGGTCGCGACGGCCTGCCCGCCAACGCCTGGCTGGCCTATGGTCTGGGCGACGTGGTAGCGATGCGTCAGATGATCGATAAAGGCGAGGCACCCGAAGAACGCAAGCGCCTGGAACGACAAAAGCTCGACGCCCTGCTCGGCTACTGCGAGTCCACCACCTGCCGTCATCAGACCGTGCTGCGCTATTTCGGCGAACAGCATCCGGGCAACTGCGGCGAGTGCGACAATTGCCTGGAACCGGTAGAAACCTGGGATGCGTCACAGGCTGCGCAAAAGGCGCTGTCCTGTGTATACCGTACCGGACAGCGCTTCGGCGCGGGACATTTGAGCGATGTGCTGATGGGCAAGTCCACCGAGCGGGTCGAAAAATTCAATCACCATGCACTCTCCACATTTGGCATCGGCAAGGAATTGAACGCCGCGCAATGGAGCAGCGTGTATCGCCAACTGGT
>DATKVR010000112.1:0-5080 GCA_035529955.1 Gallionella sp. | reverse complement strand
CACGATGATCTTGATGTCGGGTTGTTCCAGCATGATCTGCTTGAGCACGTCCATGCCGTGCTTGTCCGGCAGCGAGATATCCAGCAGCAGCAGATCAAAATGTTGTTCGCGCAACATCCTGATTGCCTGGGCTCCCGTTTCAGCTTCACCGTTGACTTTACATTCACGGCATTCCTCGATCAGCAGCTTCAGCCCTTTGCGGAGCAGCGCATGGTCGTCGACCACGAGGATATTTGTCATGTTAATTTGTCATTAAACAGCTGCTGTTGCGGGGATTCGGGTGATGGGATTTCTTCATCAAGCGGGATGAATAGGGCGATTTGTGTGCCCCTTTCCGGGTTGCTGGAAATTTTAACCGTGCCGCCGAGATGCGCAACGCGTTCATGGATGCCGCGCAGACCGAACGAACGCGGTTTGTTGCGCGCGTCGTCGCTGAAGCCCACGCCATCATCCGAAATGACCAGTTCGAGATGGTCTGGCCCTTTGACGATTTCGACCCGGGCATTTTTTGCCCGGGCATGTTTCATGATGTTGTTCAGGGTCTCCTGAACTATCCGGAACAGCGCGATGGCGTGTGTTTCGGGCAGCTCTATGACTTCCTGCGATTTAAGGATGTTGCAGCAAACGCCGCTGCGACTGCTGAATGCCTGTGCCTCGATTTCAATCGCTGCAATGAAGCCAAGCGAATCCAGGAAGCCGGGCCTCAGGCTTTCAGCAAGCGTGCTTGCGGATGTGATCGTTCTGTCCACCAGGGCCGATATGGCTGATGCCTTGTCCGCCAGAAGCGGGTTGTCTTTGGGGAGGCGCTGGTTCATCCATAACAGATCGATTTTGATGGCGGTAAGCAGGCTGCCGATTTCGTCGTGTATCTCGCGCGCGATGCGCAAACGCTCTTCCTCTTTGGCGTCCTGAATGTGTGAGGCAAGTTCCTGCAGCTGCTGCTGGGATTGCCTGGTTTCCAGCTCGCTCAGCTTGCTTTGGGTGGTGTCAAGCAAGATGCCTTCCCAGCGCGGCAATCCGCTTTGGGTATTCTGTGGCATGGCGCCAAGACTGACCCACTTGATCCTATTACCCGGCAGATTGAGGCGCCCCTCCCAGTTCCAGAAACACATGGACTGGGCAGATTGTCTCAACGCCTCCAAAAAACTTGAGCTGTCTTCCGGATGGATGAGATTTAAAAAATATGTGGGATCCCCTTGCAGCACATCCGGTGCGACGCCAAGCAGGCTCAAGCTGCCTTCACTGATATAAGGGAAAGTGATGGAGCCGTTTGCCAATAAAGCTATTTGAAAAGCCATTCCGGGCAAGTTGGCGATGAATCCCTGCAGTTTGTCCGTGGATGGTAATGGGGGCATGTCGGGATAGATATATTTTCTTGATTTATTGATTATTGATAACAGCATGGTCGCTTTTTGCACGTTTAGCATCGAAGCAAAATTGCAATTACCGACTAAATGGCAGCGTGAACTAGGCTAACCGCTTTGATTGAATTTACCACTACTTAAAAAGTGGTTAATTGCATACAATTATAAACCAAGTAAGTAGTGGGTCGCGGGATCGCTGTGAATTAAGCAGGGAAAAGCTGGAGTCGTCAGTGCATAAATCAAAAATTTTATTAGGCAATCGAATCAGATATTTTAGAAAAAAAACCGGATTGTCCCAGGAGCGGCTTGCGGAATTGCTCGAGATCAGCCCCAACTCGGTAAGCCGGATCGAATGTGGTGTGCATTACCCTTCTCTGGATACGCTGGAAAATATCAGCATCATATTGCAAGTGGAGATGCGCGAATTTTTTGAATTTAAAAAAATTGACACCGATTTGGACAAGCGCGCTTTTTTGATCCAAACCGCATGCGAGCTTGGAGAAGAAAAGTTGGATGAGGTGGTTCGCGCTGTCATAAAAATGACCTGACAAGTGCGGCTGAATGAATGCAGCCAAGATGTAACGAGATGTAAAAGCAGGAACAAGACACTTTGACACAAGCATAATTTGAAAAACTCACGCGAATGACTGACATGCTCAGGTTGCGATTCTGCTGGCCTGACAAAGGAGGAGTATGCAGGAGATTTTTCTGGCCCGCCAACCCATCGTTGATCGCAGCGAAGGTCTGGTCGCTTTTGAATTGTTGTTTCGCTCCGCCAACAAGACGGAGGCGGGCATCATAGATGATACTCATGCCACCTCACAGGTAATCGTGAATGCGTTTGGTGAAATGGGGATTGCAGAAGTGCTTGGCGCAAACAAGGGCTTTGTCAACGTAGACGCGATGTTTCTGCATAGCGATCTGGTTCAGTTGCTGCCCCAAAAAAATGTGGTCATCGAATTGCTGGAAACAGCAAAGATTGATGCCGCGCTTATCGCGCGTTGCAGCGAATTGAAAGCAGAGGGTTACAGTATTGCGCTCGACGATGTCGCGGAATTCAATGAGGAGATCAAATCCCTGCTTCGCATAGTCGATATCGTCAAACTGGATTTGATGGCGATCGATCCTGCCCATTTGCCGGCACTGGTGAAAGAACTCAAGCGCTATCCCATAAAATTGCTGGCTGAAAAAGTAGAAGACAAGGCGCAGGCCCGGAACTGCCTGGAGATGGGCTTTGACTTGTTCCAGGGATATCACTTCGCGCGCCCGGAGATACTTTCCGGCAAGCGTGCGCACCCATCCAAAGTGGCCCTGTTGCGTATCTTTTCTCTGATGGTTAGCGGGGCAGAGAACCGTGAAATCGAAGACGCGTTCAAGGAGCATGCCGACCTGGCCTATAACCTGATGCGCATAGTGAATTCTGTCGGTTCCGGCCTGACGGCCAAAATCAGCTCGCTCAAGCATGGGCTGATGGTTATGGGGCGCGGTCCGTTGACTCGCTGGGTACAACTGCTGCTGTACGCCTCGGACAAGGGAAACGGCACGGCCAGTCCACTCATGCAGCTTGCCGCCACTCGCGGGAAATTGATGGAATTGGTCGTACAGCAAGAATACTCGGGTGAACACGAATATGCGGATCGTGCTTTTATGGTTGGAGTGTTGTCTTTGCTCGATGCCTTGCTGGGTGAAGCTTTGCCGGAAATCCTGGGGCGTATCAACCTGCAGGTTGATGTTGAGGCGGCCTTGTTGCATCACAAGGGGGATTTGGGCAACCTGTTGGGTTTATGCAAGAAACTTGAGGCTGGCGATTACGAGTTCGTACGTGATACGCTACGCTCCCATACGTCGCTCAGCATGAACGAGTTCACCAGGGCGCAGCTGGATGCAATGGCTTGGGCGAACAGCATCGTATTGTAATATTGCGAATGTTTCGAATATGGACTCTTCCCGGTTTGGCGGGAGATATCCGTAGGTTGAATTGATACGCGACTTTGCGGATGCTTCAGGCTGCCATGCACAAGCGTGGCTTTTTTTATGCCGGCCGTTGCGGGTGGATATTTATGGGTGATTTGCGCAGACGGTTGTTTGGCGCGGATCGAAGGAAGGGTGGACCTTGCTCAGTTATGATCCACTACCGAGGTAGCGGAAGTATTTGGGATGCTGTTATCAATTAAAAACGAATACATTGCAATGCGTTCATACATGTCGCTGACCGGTGTAAGGGGAAAATAATCAATGAACACGAATATCCATCCGTCAATCGATCTCAAGCAGGCGGTCAGTAAACTGGACTCGTTACCGGCGATGCCGATCATCGCCCGGAAACTGCTGGGGCTCAAACTGGATACTGACCAGGACGAACAGCAGATGCTGTTGTTGATCGCCCAGGATCCGCTGATCTCGGCACGGATTATTGGCTTGGCCAATTCCCCCCTGTTTGGGTCTTCCAGAAAGATTAGCACGGTCAAGGATGCATCCTTGCTGTTGGGTTTGAAAAGAGTGAAGTCAGTTGCCACCGGGCTCGCCCTGCTTGCACAGGTGAACAAGCCGGTCGGACGCCTGAACATTCCCGCCCTGTGGGAGCACAACATGGGCGTTGCCTTCGCGATGCTGGCGATCGTCAGTGCGATGCCGGCAAAAATGCGCATCAACGACGACCTGACTTTCCTGGCGGGCATGTTGCATGATGTAGGCTATTCGGTGCTTGCCCATCTCGATGTCGAACGTAGCGACGAATTGCAAACCCGCATGGTCACCGAACCGAATCGCCTGGCTGTTGAGCTGGAGCTGGAGGTGGTGGGACTCACCCACGACGAATTGGGTGCGGAACTTGCCCGACACTGGGACCTGCCGGAAGAAATCGTCGCTGCAATCCGTTTTCACCATGCTGTGCACAGCAGCGATTCCGCTCAGCCATTGGCGCGCATCATCAATTTGGCAGAAAGACTGCTGCCATCGTCCGGTTTTTCCGAGCGCATCGATACCATTGTTGCACCGGAAGACTGGCTTGCGCTGGGCATTGATCCGGAGCACGCGGAAGATATTATCGTGCTGGTTGCCGAGCAAGCCGAGCAGGCAAGCCAGTTTGCGAGTTCATTTAGCTGAACGCAGCCCGGGGCCGCGTTGGCGGAATCGTTCCCGGTCTGAACGTGCTATACAGTCATGAAATTGCCGCGCAGCGCATGATGAACAGGTGGTTTGCCGCCTTTCCTGCACGCGCTGTTGGGTGTGGAAGCGGGCAATGGAATATCCGGGAAGTGCTAACGGTTGGCTTGCCGGCGCTGGCATTTTCGATCGGTCTGTTCCTTACCCCGGAGACCAGCAGTGTCTTGCCGGAGGACCGAGTGCGAGGTCTCCGCGATTAATCCGGCTAACAATTCATCATTTGCCTGTGGCACAATCGTATCGATACTTCATGTTTATACTTAATCCCCGATGCGAATCCTGATCAGTAATGACGACGGTTATTTTTCTCCCGGACTGGCCTGCCTCGCCGAACATCTGTCCGCGATTGCCGATACCGTGGTGGTTGCGCCCGAGCGCGACCGCAGCGGCGCCAGCAATTCGCTGACCCTGGACCGGCCGCTCAAGTTGCGGCGTGCCGCGAACGGCTTTCATTATGTCAATGGCACGCCGACCGACTGCGTGCACCTGGCGGTTACCGGCATGCTGGACCAGCAACCCGACATGGTGGTATCCGGTATCAACGCCGGTGC
>DATKVR010000111.1:0-9228 GCA_035529955.1 Gallionella sp. | reverse complement strand
TGGCCGATATTGTCATGCAGGGTAAGAGCGATGGCCTGCCGTTCCTGTTCCTGTATATCGATCAAACGCCGTGACAATTCACGCACCTCATTGAACAGGTGCTTGCGTTCCTCCTCAAGCCGCTTTTGCGCGGTGATGTCGACGTGGATGCCAACATAATGAGTGACGATTCCGTCATCTCCCTTGACGGCGGTGATGGTGAGCCATTTGGGATAGGTCTCGCCATTCTTGCGCCTGTCCCAGATTTCCCCCTGCCAGGTTCCGGTCTGGTTGATGGCCTGCCACATTGCCTGGTAGAACGCTGCGTCGTGGCGGCCGGATTTGAGCAGGCGCGGTGTCTGGCCAACGGCTTCTTCGGCCGTATAGCCGGTATCTTCAGTAAATGCCTGGTTGACCCTCAGGATCACGCCTTGGGCATTAGTGATCATTGTTCCTTCCTGAGACGCGAAGGTGGTGGCGGCGATGCGCAGATCGGCTTCAGCTTGCTTGCGCTCGGCGATGTCGCGGAAGAATGCCACGAACTGCCTTGAATCCGGGATATACGAGATGGAAACCTCAAGCTCAATTTCATGGCCGTCTTTGTGGCGGTGACGCGTCTCGAACACATCCCAGCCTTGTGAGATAACTTTTTCGATGTGTGCCTTGACCTCATTCAAAGACTGTTCTTTAACTTCAAACTGCAAAACCTGCATACCCCGCAACTCATCCACACTATAGCCGCTCATCTTTGCATAGGCCTGATTGGCTTCAAGGATAACCCCCTGTTCATCCGTCATCCAGAAACCTTCATGTGTTGTATCTATTGCAGCCTTGAGCTGCAGCAAAGTCATCTCGGCGTGTTTACGTTCAGTGATGTTGCGGACGATGGAGGTGAAAATTAATTCACCTTCAAGTTCTATGCAATTGGCCACAACCTCCACAGGCACAAGCGTGCCATCTTTTCTTTTGTGGCGTGTCTCGAATCGTTTCGAGCCGTTGTTTGACACGTTCTCCCAATGGGCAGCCCAATCCTCCGGAGAAAAGTCGGGGTTGATGTCAAAGAGCGACATCTTGAGGAGTTCATCCTTGGAAAATTCAAGATGCTTGCAAGCGGCGGCATTGACATAGAGAAACTGTGCTTTAGGGTTTAGCCTGAAAATGGCATCCTGTGCATGATCGACGGAGAATTGAGCCAGCTTTAAACCGTGTTCCAATTGCTTGCGTTCGGTGATGTCACGACTTGATGCAGAGATATAGGTCTGCCCTTCCAGATCAACCCCTTTGAGGCTAACTTCGACATTGATGAGTGTGCCATCCTTGCGTCGGTGCACGGTGTCGAATCTTGCATTCTTGCCAACAAAACTCTTGAGTCTTGCCAGCAACTCTTCCTTTGAATACTGCGAATTCCAATCGGTAATGTTAAGCTTACTTGCTTCCTCCCGGGTATAACCCAACATCTCGCAGAATGCATCGTTGACCTCAACAATGTCGCCCTGAATATCCATTACGTGGATACCATCACGAACATTATTAATTAACACCTGATAGTGTTTCAGCTGCGTTTCAGTTTCCGTCATAGTTTTTCAGTCTTCGATACTGCATCGGTAAAACAAAAGCCGCCTAGGTTTGATTGTAGCAATGCGTAAGCCGGCTTATCAACCAGGCTCAGTGCATAGAGTTTATGAGCTGGTAGATATAATTGATTTGCTAAATATATAAACTGGGCAGTTACCAGTAGCGGCGGCGGCCTCTTTGCCGAGTCGTTCACCATGCATCTTCATGTATTGCAGGATGACACAATTCGCATCTTGGAAAGTGGCGGCAGCGAGCGGCACTTCATGTTCCCATATTGTTTGCCGGAAAGCTGCCAGTCGCGACTGACTTTTGTGGCCGGACTATGACGGATTGTATTCGCGGTTACAACTGTCTGCTACCCTCCCTCTAGTTGACGTGGCCATGCCAATTCAACAGTCAATGCCGACTTTCTGAAAGCAGTCACCCTACGAAGTAGCCGACAACAAGCCGTCCAGCCATAATTTCCAGCCCAGGTATTTCTTACGCAGCGCCGTGTTTCCCGCGGTCGGTATTGCTGCGCTGTTCCGTCTGCTTGGCGGTTCCATACCGGCTGCAAGCAACGCGGCGCCCTGCAGGCTGGATTCGCTTTGCGGCAAATGATGGACCCCGAACGGCACGCAGGCGGCGATGCCCTGCTGCAAACAAATCAGTCCCGACAATCCGCCGGAAAGAAACACCCGCTCGATTGCACATTCGCGGTGAAATTCTTCCAGTATCCGCGCCACCCTGAAAATGACGGCTTCCAGCAACAAGGCGGCAATGCGCCGTTGCGTCAGGTGCGCGACCGGCCCGGAATACCGGATACCGATATCGCCCCGAAAATACGGTGCCCCCAGGCCGCTGGGCTCGGCAACACAGTAGATATCATCCACCGCCAGATCGTCAACGCTGCATACACCCACCGGATACCGTGCAAGCGCGACAGCGACGGAATTGAGCGTGCCTTCTGCCGCAAAATGCACATGCTGTTCGCTATCCTGATAAACCAGCGTTTGCAGGTAGCCGTTTGATGGCATCTCGCCATCCGGCAGGTAGCGGATAACAAAGCAGCCGGTGCCGAGGTTGACCAGCGCTTCGGGCCGATGTTCGCGGATGCTGGCGAACAGCGCGGCCGACTGGTCTCCTGCACTGGACTGCAGCACCAGTCCGTTTTTCAATGGCAGTGCCATGCCGGCGGAAGTTTTTATCTCTGGAAGTATGCCCGGCGGGATATCGAACAGTTTGCACAGTTGCGTTGACCATTGCAGTTGGCGGATGTCCATCAACTGCGTGCGCGCTGCCATCGATGCGTCGGTGATGAAATGCCTGCCGCCGGTCAGGCGCCAGATCAGGAAGGTATCCAGCGTGCCGGCACGCAATTCACCGCTTTCAAGACGCGGCAGCCATCCCGGATTTTCCTGCAACACGACGCGCAGCTTGGCCGCAAAATAATATTGCGTCAGTGGCAAACCGGATATGTTGCGGATCATATTCCCGTGCATACGCAACGCTGCACAGCTCGCCGCTCCGCGATTGTCCTGCCACGAGATCAGCGCTGTAAGGGGTTGGCCGGTGGATAGTTCCCAGACCAGGAATGACGAGCGCTGGCAGCACAGGCCCAGTGTCTTGCAGTCTCCGGCTAGTGCGATGCAGTCGTTCAGCGCCTGTTCGGCAGTCTCCGCATAGGCCAGCGCGTCGCTTTCATAATGTCCGTCATTCCCGTCGATTTTTGGTGCGCGGTGTACCGTGATATGGGTGAGCTCGCCGTGCCCGGCCAACAAGCCTGCCTTGATCGACGTGGTGCCAAGATCAAGCGCAACAGCGGAAATATTGGCGGAAGGAAACATATTAAATTAAACAATGCCGGACTACTTCCGGGCATTTTCATTGTTCCGGCTGTGGTTGTGTCCCGCCTGCATTGGCCGCAGGTTGCATCTGCTGTTTATCGGTTGGTTTCTTGCTTTCGGTTTTGTCCGGAAGGTCCGGCCCGGACCCGCGTTTCCGGTCGGGATGCTTCGCCTGCTGTTTATCTGTCGGCTTCTTGCCCGAGACACTGCCACGATGGCCCGGCTGAGTAACGTGTCCCGCCACAGGATGTTCCTTTTTGGCTAGACCGGCAGGTTGCATGCTGCCGGCTTTTCCTTGTCGAATCAGCTGTCCCTGCCCAGGCCTGATCCCATGGACACCAGGATGTTGCGCGGCATTGCCCTGCCGATGGTCTGGCTGTTCAATCGGGCGGGGACGGGACCGTTCCTCGTGCGGATACTGGGGCCGCGGATGATCATCGTAGCGCCCGGACTGGAACAGCTGGATGCCGCGCAGGTATCCGCTCCAGAACAGCCCGTACCTCGGACCGTTGCATACGCCCCGGTATTCCTGGTTGCTCTGGCCGGCATATAGACCTGAGTCATAACTGCAGTAATGATTGTTGCCCCTGCTCCAGCCGTCGCGATAGCCCGCTTCATCTTCTCCGCTGCCGTAGTTGCGGCAAATCCGGTCAATCTCATCTGCCTGGTAAGGATTGCCTGATTCCCCGTCGGACAGCCCGGCATCGAACCAGTCATCGTTTGTGCAAGCCTCCAGCGCCCTGACCGTGAATGCGCTGTGCCCCTCCCGGTGGCGCAGGCGCGCCAGTTCATCCAGAAGTTCGTGGTAGCGGTGCGGATCCTGCTCGGTGGCCAGGGATTTTCGCAGACGGTCCAGCTGATATTCGAGGTTCTGATGGTTGGCGCGGGCCTGACGCACATCCAGCCCCAGCCGGTAGCGATTCTGGAAGTCGTCCGCCATAGAGGATGGGCACACGCCCCGGTAAGGATAGCCGGCCAGACCCTGTCTGAGGCCGTTGTCCGGCGCGCAGTATTGCTGAACGCCCTGTTGCCAGCCGGCCAGATAGCCGGGTGCAAGGTCCGCAGGGCAGATGTTCTGGTAGGCCTGTCCGGACATGCCGATCCGGTAGCCGGTCTCGCCCGTGCAATAGCTGCGTATGCCCTGGTTCCAGCCGGTCTGGTAGGCGTTGGCATCCGGGCTGATCTGGTACTCGCTGCAGCGCTTGCGGTAGTTATCCAGGTTGCTGTAATAGATTCCGCGGGCGCCATCGTTGTAGCCTATGCTGTGCCAGTCGGCGGTCTGGCAGTCCTTCTTCGACATCGAGGCACAGCCGGCCAGCATGGTGGCCAGCCACAGCATGGCGAGCAGGTAGATAAATCGATGCATGTGCTGTCCTCCCCAGGATTAAAGTGCATTGTACCCTGCATCAAATGGCCGCCATATTGAATATGCGCTCATCCCGGACCGGGGTACTGGGACTCCCGGAATCGGCAATCAGTCTGGTGCGGTTTTCAATTTTCCATTTTTGGCCGGATCATCCCGACGATGCGGCGACAGTTTCGCTGATGCGACGCATCGTGTCTTCGCCAAGCTTGGCTAGAATCAGCAACGGCATGCGCCGGCGCAGCAGGTCGTCCGGATGGATGACCATTTCGGTGCGCGCGCAATACAACAGGTCCGCGTAGATGAACGGCAATGCGGGGACGATGCGCTCGGCCAGTTGCGGCTCGCCCGCTACCCTATCAAGCACACGTTCGACCCGTTTGCCGTGGCGGCGCTTCAGCCACTTCGCGCATTCATGATCGATGCCCAGCCGTTCTGCCCGTGCGTCGATCGCAGCCGACCATGCCGCAAAATCCGTTTCCGGTGCCCATGGCAATCTGCGCTCATTGGTCGCACAAGGCATATCGACACCGAGTTGCCCGCACACCGTGTCGACAATGCATGCCGCATCTTCGCGCGCCGAAGTCAGCTTCCCGCCGATCGAGTAATGCACGCCATTGTTCGCGGTCTTCAATTCCCAGTCGCGGCTGACATCCGATGGCGAGGCTTGGTCGCTGTGCTTCATTACCCGCACGCCGGCATAGCTGCCAACCACATCGTCTTCCGTCCATGCTGTCTTGAGGTAATGATTGGCCGCGGCAAGCAGATAGGCAATATCTTCGGGCTCGACCGACACCGGACCCGGCTCGCCATTGAAGTCATCATCCGTGGTGCCGAGCAGTGTCATCCCGTACCAGGGAATCATGAAGAATACCCGGCCATCCGATTGTGCGGTGAGCAGCAGCGCCTCGTCGGACCGCGTGCCCGGCATCACGATATGCACGCCTCTGGACAGACGGCACCAGTCCCGACCCGGTTGCGAAGCTGACATCCACTGGCCGGTGGTATAGACGATGTGCCGGGAAAATATCTGCGCGCTATTGTCATTGGTCGTGTCCAGTACCGTTGCGCCGCAGACCATACCGCCCGATTCTGTCAGCCCGGTCAGCTGGCAATAATTCACGCATACCGCACCCGCCTCCATCGCGCCGTCAATCAGCTCCAGCACCAGCCGCGCATCGTCGGTCTGCGCATCGCCGTAGGTGTAGCCGCCTTTCAGGCCGGTATCGGCGAGTGCGGGAAAGCGTCCGGAAAATGCGCTGCGGTCAAACTGGCGATGGGCGAGTTCCTCACCCGGGAATCCGGCAAGAATATCGTACAGGGTCAAGCCCGCCTTCAGTTGCAGCATGCCGACGCGGCTGTCGCTATAAACCGGCACGCCGAAACGCAGCGGCCAGACCCGGTGCGGTGCCAGTTTCAGCAGGCGCTGCCGTTCCCGTATTGCCTTGCGGACCAGCTTGAAATCGTATGTCTCGAGGTAGCGCAAGCCGCCGTGGATCAGCTTGCTGGATGCGGAAGAGGTCGCGCCGGCCCAGTCGCCCTGCTCCACAATCGCGACGCTCAGCCCGCGCAGCGCCGCGTCGTATGCGGTCCACGCGCCATAGATGCCGCCGCCGCAGACCAGCAGGTCGAAATGTTTTCCCGCCAGCAGGGAAAAATCGCGTTTCAACCGTTCCTCTGGTTTGCGGACCTGATCTGCAGCGCCTGTTGCGGCACATCGCTGATCAGGATATCGACGCGATATTCCAGCGCCCTCGAGATTTCCGCATCGCTGTTGCAGGTGTAGACCGCGATCAATTTACCGTGGTCTCGCAGCAGCCCGATCATGGATTCGTCCAGCGACTTGATCGGCAGGCAGAGTCCGCGCAGAAAGGCTTGTTCGGCCAGCACGCGTTGTGCATCCGCCAGGGTCTGGTCGGTTTCGAGGTTGTACACCAGCGGGATTTCGGAATCACAGCGGTGGGCAAACACCAGGCTGGCAAGATTGAATGAGGAAACCATGATGGCATCCTCTTTGGCTGCACCGACCATTTCCATGGTCTGTCGGATCTTGATTTCATGGCGACTGACCGGTTCCCAGTCGCGGTTCTTGATCTCAAGCAGCAGGCGGCAGCGCATGCGGTATGCATCCAGAAATTCCTTCAGGCTCATGATGCCTTCCGGTTTCGCGCGCGCAGAGAAATGCGCTGCGAAGTTCATCGCCTGCAACTGCGCATAGTCGAAGTCGTCGATGTGCTTCAGGGGATGACCGAGCTTGCCGAGGAAACGGTCGTGCCACAGCACCGCGACTTCATCGCGGCTGAGCTGCACATCCGTCTCGATGCCGTCGATCGGGTATTCAAGCGCCTTGTCGAAAGCCGAACGGGTATTTTCCGCCGCCTCCCGGTTGGCGCCGCGGTGGGCGAAAATTAATGTTTTTTTCATGGTAATTCGTGCCATCGGTCAGGTTACATTATGAAGGCCAACGACCAGCCAGGCCGTCAATCCGAAACCGGCATTGTAAACAGCGTGGACCAGCATGGCAGGCCAGACGCTTCCCAAACGCTCGCGCAGGTGACCCAGCACCAGTGACGGCCCGGCCCACACCCCGACGGGGTGGCGCATGTACGCACCGGCCCGCACCAGCGTGGCATGCGTATCGTGCAGCCATGCCCACCAACCCGGGCCGGGGCGCTGCAAGCCGCATTCCCGGGCCAGCGTCGGGTGCGAAGATTGATCCGGCAACTGAGATATATTGCATATCGTCGCATATCGACGCATGGCGCGCGAGAAAGGATTAAAAAAGGGCACCCGTCTGGGTGCCCTTTCAATACGACAGCACAGCTTTCTCAACAGCTGTTCAGTGGACGCACAACCAGTGGCGGGACGGCCAGGCGTTCACCGACATGCTTACTTGAGCACTGTAATACCACCCGCTCCGGCAGCCACGTATACCCGACCGTTGTTGATCGCGGTGCCGCCAGCCCCACCGATGACTTCCTTGACGGCCATCAGCTTCGGATTCGCCGGGTCGGTCCAGTCGAGTTTGATCACACCCGCTTCAGCGTAGGCCACGTAGAGCAGCAGCCTGGAATGATTGCGCCACACCTGACCGGTCGCGTCGCGGTACAAGTTGGGGAAGTATTGCGCCGTCATGTGCTGCGCGCCGCCGGCCACGCCTGCATATTCGGGATGCAAGGGGTCAAGCTGCAGCTTGTAGCGAGCCACTGCGGTAGGCCGGCACTCAAGTCCCGAACTGTTCTTTTTGTTGGGGCTCAGCTTGGTCACATCCGTCACAGTAGCGCAGGCACCCGGTAGCTGGCCGGACGGCACCACGGGCGGGTTGGTCTCCGTAACCGGCTGGATCAGTGAGGCCATCGAATAGGCCACGATACCGTAGCTGTCGTAGCTGACGTAGGCATAGTCGCCCACAATTTGCACGTCCACACTCTTGCCGTCGGCGGATCCAAACGGATTGTCAACATCGGACTTCATCGGCTCGAAGGTCTTGATCAGGGTCATGCCGGGCTTGATACCGTTATCGAGCAGGTCGGTCATGTCCACCACCGAGATGCCGGAAGAACCGGCGGCCACCACGGCATACTTGCGGTTGTTCGCCGAGTTGGTCCACAACTTGACCGCCGCCGCACGGCCCAGCGGGGCTTGCCCGGTCACCGTGCCGCCCAGATTGGCCACGATATGCGTACCCGACATGTTCGCCGGCGCCGACACGTCATACACCGTCAGGCCATTGCTGCCGTCGGCAACGATCGCGTAGTTGCCATAGAAGGCCACGCCATAGGCATGATCCTGGCCGTTGATGCCGCCAAGATTGCCGCCCGCTTCCGTGCTGTGCTCGTAAATATCCGTGGGCAACACTTTCAGCAGCGATGGTGCGCCGACTCTCGCCGTGCCGCCGGTCACCGCCGACACATCCACCTTGCGCAGGCCCACGCTCTGGTTCAGCACAAAGGCCTTGGTCGGGTCGCTGCCAAACGCCACCGAAAATGCGTGCGGCGCGGGGTAGATGGTCGTGCCCGTTGAGTCGGTGGTCGGGTATTCGCTTTGCAGGGTATTGGCAACCAGTTTCACGTTGTCATTGGCGATGTTCCACACGCTCATGCCGTGCGGTCCGTCCGCCAGGTACAGGAAGTTACCCGACACGGCCAAGCCTTCGGCATGGCCAATGGCGATCATCTGGCCGGCTGCACCACTGGCGTCCGCACCCACCTCGTCGGTGCTGACCAGAATCACCGGCGCGCCAAAACGGTTGGCGACCGGTACATCGAGGCCGGTCAGGTTACTGATGTCGACAAAATTTACGCCGCCGGCACCGGAGGATTCCACCACGTCAACCTGGCCTGAGGCAGCGGTATCCCTGACCAAGCCAGGAACACCGCTGGCAGCCATCGGCATCATGAACAACTCACCGCCGTGGCCGTTGAGTTCACCCGTGGCCAGCATCACCGGCGCGGTGTAGTTGCCGCTGCCATCCGCGGTCAGGAA
>DATKVR010000110.1:0-57497 GCA_035529955.1 Gallionella sp. | reverse complement strand
TCGAGGTCATTGACCTGGTGCGCATTGCCGTCGCGCGCGCCGCGCTGATGGATCGGGCTGCGGCCGCTACGCATGGCGGCATGCTGGCATTGCAGGGTCTGCGGCGCGACGAGGTGGATCGCCTGTGTGAAGGTCAGCGCGCCTGGATCGCGATCGCGATCGGCCCGGAGGAATTTGTCATCGGCGGCGAGGACGTTGCTCTGCAACAGTTGAGCACAGCGTTCGCGGAATGCGGCGCCAGGCTGACCCGGCTCAAGGTGGGACTGGCATCGCACACACCGCTGCTCCGCGATGCAGTCGTGCCATTCCGCGCACTGCTCAACGCTTCATCGATAACCGCCCCCGCCACTCCGGTGGTCGCCGGCATCGATGCCGCATGGGTGATACGCCGCGAAACGGCGATCGAGAAGCTGTCGCAGCAACTGGACCGCACGATCGAATGGTCAGGCTGCCTGGATATGCTGTACGAACGCGGTTGCCGCGTGTTTCTGGAACTCGGGCCGGGACGCGCCCTGGCGCGCATGGCGCAGGCGCGCTTTGCCGATGCCGATGCCAGGTCAGTGGACGATTTTCGCTCGCTTGATGGCGTGTCTTCCTGGCTGTCCAAACATGCATCAAGTCGCTAAATCAAGGTGTCTATAGAATTATGGCGTACTGAACCGATATGAAATCCGTCCATCTGGTCATCCCCGATCTGTTCCTGCCGAAAGACTTTGCCGCGGAGGTTTGCGCGGGCCTGTCCCTGCCTGTTTTGGAGAAGATGCTGGGCCGCGGCCACAGTGAAATCCTCGATCCCGATTTGCTGGAAGACATGCTTTGCAAGCTGTTTGATATTCCTCCCCGGGGAGATGCGCCAATCGCGGCTGTCTCCGCTGCTTTTGACGGGCTCGCCGCGGGATGCTGGTTGCGCGCCGATCCGGTGCATTTGCGCTTGCAGCGCGACCAGATGCTGCTACTTGCCCATAGTCAAATCAGCGCTGACGAGGCCGGGCAAATGTGCGCCAGCCTGAATGAGCATTTTGCCGGGCAGGGCATGGAATTTTTTGCACCGCATCCGCAACGCTGGTATGTGCGGCTGGACTCGCTGCCGGATATCCGGACCAGACCGATTTCTCAGGTGATCGGCGGGGATGTACGCAGGGCATTGCCGACCGGTGCGGATGCAGCCCACTGGCACCGGGTTTTCAATGAGATACAGATGCTGTTGTTCGCGCATCCGTCTAACGAATCCCGTGATGAGCGCGGCGAGTTGACTATCAACAGCGTGTGGCTGTGGGGAACAGGACACAGTGATAGCGTGTCGCCGCAGAAAAACTACGGCAATGCGAGTTCGGACGAGGTGCTGGTTGAAATGCTGGCCGCGGCTGCCGATGTTCCGTTCTCTGCATGGGCCGGACATTGGCGAGAAGCGGAAAACGATGGCGGGCAATTGCTGGTCTGGACAGGGTTGCGCTCGGCTTTGCAGAGCGGCGATCTGGCCGCCTGGCGCAGCGCTTTGCAGGACTTTGAAAGTGGATATGCGCGGCCATTATGGCAGGCGTTGCGTGACGGGAAAATCGCACAGGTGCAACTTGACATTTTAAGCCGGGATGGCATTCGGCATGTAATGCTGACGCGCGGCAATACATGGGCATTCTGGCACCGTAGCAAGCGCCTGGCCGAATATTCGTTGGTGTAGAAAGCCTCATCCATGTCCTTGGGGACAGGTGTCGTTTTGGGAAACTGCTTTTTATTTATTCTGGCGTGACGAATCCCTGCCGGTGCTGCTGATGGCATTGGGACTGGCGTTTGTGTTGTTCATTTTCAACAAGCAAGCGCGCAGAAGCACCATCAATACCCTGGGCATTTTCTAGCCTCCTGCTAGCCCCCTGTTCGTACCATTCTTAAGCTGGCGGGCAAGGCGCAGCCTGGATGCGCGGTCGAAAGGCAGTGCTTTCGGCAAAATGAGCCTGGTGACCGACCCGACAAGGAGGTTTTGGGCGAAATCATGCGGGTGCATCCGGTCGTCACCGATGAGGTCACGCACATTATGGCCATGCGCAGGACGCAACCGGGCAGTGCACTGAAAAACATGGGCAAAGCGGGATTGCACAACAATATCCGCAACCGCCACAGCGAAGTACTGGCGATTATCAAACGATTCTTCGGTTTGTAGTATTATTGCGCCGCGCTAAACGATGGGGAAATTAACATGAAAATATCATTTCTGGACTTTGAGGGTTCGATCGCCGAGTTGGAAGAAAAGATCGAGCAACTGCGCTATATGCAGGACGATTCTGCACTGGACATCGCGGATGAAATTTCACGCCTGTCGAAAAAGAGCGTGGCCTTGACCAAGGATGTCTACAGCAAGCTTTCGCCCTGGCAGATTTCGCAGGTGTCGCGCCACCCCCAGCGTCCCTACACCATGGATTATATCCAGACGCTATTCACGGATTTCGAGGAGCTGCACGGCGACCGCACCTTTGCCGACGACAAGGCCATCGTGGGCGGGCTGGCGCGGTTCAACGGGCAGAGCGTGATGGTGGTCGGGCACCAGAAGGGCCGCGATACCAAGGAAAAGATCATCCGCAATTTCGGCATGCCGCGTCCGGAAGGCTACCGCAAGGCGATGCGCCTGATGCGTCTGGCGGAAAAATTCGGCATCCCGATCATGACTTTCATTGATACGCCCGGCGCATATCCCGGCGTAAATGCGGAAGAGCGCGGCCAGTCCGAGGCGATTGGACGCAACCTTTACGAGATGAGCGAGTTGCGCGTGCCCATCATCTGTACCGTGATCGGCGAAGGCGGCTCCGGTGGTGCGCTGGCCATTGCCGTCGGCGATGCGCTGTTGATGCTGCAATACAGCACCTATTCGGTCATTTCCCCTGAGGGCTGTGCGTCGATCCTGTGGAAAAGCGCGGAAAAAGCTCCCGACGCCGCAGAAACCCTGGGTATCACCGCGACGCGCCTGAAGGCGCTGGGTCTGGTGGACAAGATCATCAGCGAACCTTTGGGCGGAGCGCATCGCGATTATGCGGCAACCATGCAGAACGTGAAGAAGGCTTTGCAGGACGCACTCAAGACCGCACAAAGCAAACCGACGGTCAGCCTGATACAGGATCGTTTCAATCGCCTGATGAGTTATGGCAAGTTCAAGGAAGTATCGCTTCAGTAATACAACCTTTTTCCTCTTCTTCCATCATTCCGGTCGGAATGATGTTCATCGGGTTTGATTGTGGTTACCGATAATATTCTGGTTGAACGGGTAGCGGCGCTGATTGCACCGCTTGTTCCTGCGCACGGATCCATCCTGGTCGGTTTGAGCGGCGGCGTGGACTCGGTTGTGCTGCTGCATGTGCTGCACAACCTTGCCGCACGTTATGACTGGCAAATTTCCGCATTGCATGTCCACCACGGCATCAGCCGCAATGCGGATGCGTGGGCGAAATTCTGTGCCGAGCTGTGCGAACGCGATCGCATTCCGTTTCAAGTCGAGCAGGTGGATATTGCACCGCTGCGTGCGCATGGCATCGAGGCGGCGGCGCGCAAGCTGCGCCTTGCGGCGTTTTCCCGTCAACCCTGCGACTACGTGGCGCTTGCGCATCATGCCGATGACCAGGCTGAGACGCTGCTGCTGCAGATGCTGCGCGGCGCCGGGGTGCGCGGCGCGAGTGCCATGCCTGTCCTGAGTCTGAAGGAACCCCCGGCCATTCGACTAAGCTGCCAAGAAACGCCAGCCAGGCCGCTGGTTATGCCGAGGCGGCCCATGCTTGCCCGGCACGCCGGTTCTCCCGCTTTGTTGCGCCCGCTGCTGCATTGTTCCCGCCGGGAGATTCTCGACTACGCCGTTGAGTTCGGATTGCAGTGGGTTGAGGACGATAGCAACTCGAACGACAGTTATCCGCGAAATTACTTGCGCCATCGCGTTATGCCGTTGCTGACACCGCATTTTCCTGCCTATCGCGAAACCCTTGGGCGCAGTGCCCGGCATTTTGCCGAGGCAACCCAGTTGCTTGACGAACTCGCCCGGCTGGATGCGGGGCAGGCACTGGACGGCAATGCGATGCGGGTAGAGGCACTGCGCGCATTGTCATCGACCCGCGCAAAGAATTTGCTGCGCTACTTTCTGCATACACAGGGAGCGCCAATGCCGCAAAGCGCCCATCTCGACGAAATGCTGCGGCAGCTTTGCGATGCGCGGCAGGATGCCGCCGTGGAAGTTCGCGTTGGCGAATTCCAGCTGCGCCGTTACCGGGACTGCGTGTATCTGTTGCCCGAGACAGCAGAATTTGACCGTGCCCTGTCATTGCCGTGGCAGGGCGAAGCAATGCTGGACTGGGTTCCGCTCGCAAAACGGCTGCATTTTTCGCGCACCACCGGTGCGGGGATCAGTTTCCGCAAGCTGCAGCACGCCCCGGTGACGCTGCGCCTGCGCAACGGTGCCGAAGTCATCAGGCCGCACCCGGCCGCGGCGAAGCGAACACTCAAGAATCTGCTGCAGCAGCATCGCATCCCTCCCTGGGAGCGTGTGCGTCTGCCACTGCTGTTTTGCGGCGAAGATTTGGCATGCGTGGTGGGTGTGGCAATCGATGCGGATTATCTTGCCGATGAAAGCGAGGACGGAGTGTTGGTGTCCTGCAGTTAATTGGGCTATCATGCCGGTTACAAATTGTTACAATTTATAAAAAATATTGTGACAGTTCCGCTAATTTCATCGAGGGAGAAAGCCATGAAGCTGATTATTGCATTTTGCACTGCCATATTGTTGAGCCTTTCCGCGGTGGCTTCGGCCGATCCGATCATCATCAAATACAGCCACGTTGTTGCTGTAGACACACCGAAGGGCCAGGCTGCCTTGAAGTTCAAGGAACTCGCCGAGAAGTATTTGCCTGGCAAGGTCAAGGTGGAGGTGTTCCCGAACAGCCAGTTGTATGGCGACGGGAAGGAAATGGAGGCACTGTTGCTGGGAGACGTGCAAATTGTAGCCCCCGCATTGGCCAAATTCGGCAAGTACACCAAAAAGCTGCAGGTATTCGACCTGCCATTCCTGTTTGACAACATCGAAGCTGTTGACCGCTTTCAGCGCAGTCCAAAGGGACTCGAATTGCTCAATTCGATGGAGGACAAGGGTCTCATCGGCTTGGGTTTTCTGCATAACGGTATGAAACAATTGTCGGCCAATGTACCGTTGCGTACACCCGAAGATGCCAAAGGATTGAAATTCCGTATCATGTCTTCGGATGTGCTGGAAGCACAGTTCAAGGATATTGGCGCCAATCCGCAAAAGCTCGCCTTTGCCGAGGTCTATCAGGCATTGCAATCCGGTGTGGTCGATGGCGCAGAAAACCCATGGTCCAACATCTACACCAAGAAGTTCTATGAGGTCCAGAAATACATCACCGAGAGCGACCATGGTGTGCTTGATTACATGGTGGTCACCAATGCGAAATGGTGGAACGGGCTGCCAGCTGATGTCAGGGCAGGGCTGGCCAAAGCGATGACAGAATCGATAACCTATGGCAACAAGATCGCGATGACCGAGGACGAAAGTTACCGCGCCAAAGTGATCGCGGCCAAAAAAACCGAGGTCACCACGCTGACCAAAGCGCAAAAGGCAGAATGGCGCAAGGCTATGAAGCCGGTATGGGCACAATTCGAACCGGAAATCGGCAAGGATCTGGTTGAGGCAGCGCAACAAGCCAACGAAAGCAAATAAGCATCCGCAATGCGAAGCAAATCTGAATGCTAATTGACTGCACAAGTCTATAGACCCCGGCCCAGCCGGGGTCATTTCAGGGGGAAGTCATGAAATTTCTCAAGCGGCTGGACGAGTGGCTGATCGCACTCCTGCTTGCAGCGATGACGCTGCTCACCTTTGTGCAAGTGGTCCTGCGCTATGTGTTCGACTCCGGTTTTACCTGGTCTCTGCAACTCAACACGGTGATGTTCGCCGGCATGATATTCATCGGAATCTCCTATGGGGTCAGGGTTGGCGCGCATATCGGGGTGGACGCAGTCGTCAAAATGTTGCCGCCCAAGCCGCGCCGCATCACTTCCATCCTGGCCGTACTGCTCTGCCTGCTTTATGCGGGATTGGTGATCTATGGTTCCATGATCTATGTATTGAAGATGAAAGCAGTGGGTATCGAAATGGACGACTTGCCGATGAAGATATGGATCGCGCGTGCCATTCTGCCCATCGGTTTTACCTTGCTGGCACTGCGATTCCTGCCGGTGCTGGTGAATCTGATTACCGGGAAGTCTGACCGCTTGCATCTTGTGGATGAGGTCGAAGAGGCGCTCAAACTGAAGGCAATGGAGGAGAACAAGTGAACACCATTTTTCTTTTCAGTTCCCTGTTCTTTTGCATGTTGATCGGTGTTCCGGTAGCCATAAGCCTGGGCCTGTCGAGTTTGCTGACCATTGTGTTCTTTGCCCAGGATTCTCTGGCATCGCTGTCGGTCAAATTATATGAAACCAGCGAGCACTACACCCTGCTGGCGATCCCGTTCTTTATATTGGCCGGCGCATTGATGTCCACCGGCGGGGTCGCCAAACGCATGGTCGATTTTGCGATCGCGGCTGTGGGTCATCTGCGCGGTGGTTTGGCGATCGCGTCCATCCTTGCCTGCATGCTGTTTGCCGCGGTATCAGGATCGAGCCCGGCCACAGTGGTTGCTGTCGGTTCGATTGTTATCGCCGGGATGGTGCGCAGCGGCTATCCGCAGGATTTTGCTGCCGGTGTGATCTGCAATGCCGGCACATTGGGGATTCTGATTCCGCCGTCCATTGTGATGGTGGTATACGCGGCCGTGACGGATGTGTCGGTGGGCCGCATGTTCATGGCAGGCGTGATTCCGGGAATTCTGCTGGGACTGATGCTGATGCTGGCGGTGCATTGGCGGGTCAAGAAGCTGAATTTGCCGATAACTCCCCGCGCAAGTCTGGGTGAGGTGTTTTCCAAATTCAGGAAATCAATGTGGGGACTGGCTTTGCTGGTCATCATCATGGGCGGAATCTATGGGGGCATTTTCACGCCGACCGAGGCTGCAGCCGTATCGGCTGTGTATGCGCTGTTTGTCACGGTATTCATCTACCGCGATTTGAAATTGCACCAGTTGCCCCAGGTTTTTGTGGATGCCAGCCGTACCACGGTGATGCTGATGTTCATCGTCGCCAACGCGATGTTGTTTGCCCATGTGCTGACCACTGAGCGTATCCCGCAAACCATAGCCGAGCACATAGTTGCGATTGGGATGACGCCGTGGATGTTCCTGCTGGTGGTGAACATCATCCTGCTGATCGCGGGTAACTTCATGGAGCCCACCGGCATCATCCTGATCCTCGCGCCGATCTTTTTTCCGATCGCCACACATTTGGGTATCGATCCGATACACCTTGGTGTAATCATGGTGGTCAATATGGAGATCGGCATGGTCACACCTCCGGTGGGGCTAAATCTGTTCGTGACCAGCGGCATCACTGGCATGAGCATCATTCAGGTCACCAGGGCGGCCTTGCCCTGGTTGATGGTGCTGCTGGTTTTTCTCGTCATTGTTACCTACATACCCCAGGTAACCCTGTTCCTGCCAAACTTGATGTTCAATTAACACCACTTTCCTGATTGGCATGGCTAGTCGGGCCATGTTTTCATCATGAAATGGTTTTTTGGGCGCTGATTGATATACCTCGAAACCGGCCCAGCCACCTGCGACAGAGCGCGCAAAGCCTGTTAGAATCACGCCCTTGAAATTTTTGATCAATTTTTAATATTGTTTGGAGAAATAAGCATGACTGTAGAACGTACGTTGTCTATCATCAAACCCGATGCGGTCGCCAAGAATGTCATCGGTCAGATCTACACCCGCTTTGAAAAGGCCGGGTTGAAGATCGTCGCTGCACAGATGCGCCACCTGAACCGGGCGGAGGCGGAGGGCTTTTATGCCGTGCACAGTGCCCGCCCGTTCTTCAAGGACCTGGTTGCATTCATGATCTCCGGACCGGTGATGATACAGGTGCTGGAAGGTGAAAACGCCGTTCTGAAGCACCGCGATCTGATGGGCGCGACCGACCCGAAGAAAGCCGACAAAGGCACGATTCGCGCCGATTTTGCCGACAGCATCGATGCCAACGCTGTGCACGGTTCGGATTCGGTTGAAAATGCTGCAACCGAGATTGCATATTTCTTCCCGAAAAAGAATATACATTCACGATAAAAACTTACGATGCAACAAAACCTCCTCGACTTTGATGCGCATGCGCTGGCCGGCTATTTAACGGAAATGGGCGAGAAGCCGTTCCGTGCCCGCCAGCTGATGCGCTGGATATACAAGGTCGGGGAGCCCGATTTTGCCGCGATGACCGACATTGCGGCAACCTTGCGGAACAAGCTCGCGCAATCCGCCTGCATTACCCCGCCCGAGGTGATGCGTGAAGAATTATCCGACGACGGTACCCGCAAGTGGCTGCTCAACGTCGGCACAGGAAATGCCGTGGAAGCGGTTTACATTCCCGAAGAAACGCGCGGAACCCTTTGCATTTCCAGCCAGGCGGGTTGCGCACTGAACTGTTCTTTCTGTTCGACCGGCAAGCAGGGTTTCAACCGCAACCTCAGCGTGGCGGAGATCATCGGCCAACTGTGGTGGGCGAATCATCAACTGGGCAAGGATGAAGAGGGCAACTGGAAAATCAGCAACGTGGTGATGATGGGGATGGGTGAGCCATTGCTGAATTTCGATAACACCGTGAACGCATTGCGATTGATGCTGGACGACCAGGCTTACGGCTTGTCGCGCCGGCGCGTGACGGTGTCCACTTCCGGCATCGTGCCGGCGATGGACAGGCTGCGCGATGAGTGCCCGGTGGCCCTGGCGGTTTCATTGCACGCGCCGAATGACAAGCTGCGCGACGAACTGGTGCCGATCAACCAGAAGTATCCGCTTAAAGTGTTGCTGGCCGCCTGCCAGCGTTATCTGGAGCGTGCGCCGCGTGATTTCATCACCTTTGAATATGTGATGCTGGAAGGCGTGAACGATTCGGTGCAGCAGGCCCGTGATCTGGTCAGCCTGGTGCGCGACGTGCCGTGCAAATTCAACCTGATCCCGTTCAATCCGTTTCCGCAGACACAATACCGGCGCTCGCGTCCCGAAGCAATCCAGCGTTTCCGCGATGTGCTGATGCAGGCTAATATCGTAACGACCACACGCAAGACGCGCGGCGACGATATTGCTGCCGCCTGCGGGCAGCTGGCCGGTCAGGTCATGGATAGAACCAAAAGGACGCTGCAGCGCTCTACAGGTGCTGTATAACTAAAATGTCGAGGCATACCGTGAACAAACTGATCCTGGTATTTTTTTCGTGGGCGCTGCTGGCGGGTTGCAGTACCCCTTCCGAAAACTCGCAGCCATATAAGAGTGCCAAAGTGCACACTGAACTGGCTGGCTTGTATTATCAGCGGGGACAGTACGGCATCGCGCTGGATGAATTGAAGAAAGCATTGAATGCCGACCGTGACTATGCACCTGCATACAATGTCCGCGCGCTGGTGCATATGGCCCTGCGCGAGAACAAGGACGCCGATGCAGACTTCCAGCACAGCCTGTCCCTGGATAACACCAACTCCGACGCCCATAATAACTATGGCTGGTTCTTGTGCCAGAATGACAGGGCAAAAGAAGCCATTCCCCAATTCATGGATGCAATTAAAAACCCCTTGTACACGACACCAGGCCGTGCCTACCTGAACGCCGGCCTGTGTTCCAGAAAAGCCGGCAACAACAAGGATGCCGAATATTTCCTGCAAAAGTCGTTGCAGGCGCAGCCTGATTCTGTGCAAACCCTGTTTGCGCTGGCCGATTTGAACTATACCAACATGCATTACTTTGCGGCCAAAAAATATTTTGCCGATCTTGCGCAAAAGTCAGACAACCTTACCGCGGAGCAACTTTGGCTTGGCATAAAGATCAATCGCAAGATCGGCAATCGCAATACAGCGGACAGCTATGCCACCCAATTGCGCAATCGTTTCCCCGATGCGAGTGAAACCCAAATGCTGAATAACGGTGAGTGATGGAACAGATTCCGGAAAATAAGCCAGAGCAGGTTAATCCCGGATCGGCGATGCCGCATCCATCGCTGGGTGCGATGCTGCGCGAGGCGCGCAATCAACTGGGCATGAGCATCGCGGATGTGGCTGCCCAGACCAAATTTGCACCCCGCCAAATCGAGGCTCTGGAAGCAGATGATTTCAAGAATCTTCCTGAAACTGCATTCTTGCGCGGTTTTGTGCGCAGTTATGCCAAGATACTGAACCTCGATGCTGAGACTTTGTTTGCGGCGTTGCCGCAAACAAAGTCTTCGACACCGGAACTGGTCCCGGCTTCGGTCAATGTACCGTTTCCGGTCGACTATACCGCGCAAAAGAACATGATTATGCTGGCCGCAGCATTGCTGATGGCCGTGGTCGTGGCTGGATTTGCTGTGTGGCATTTTACAGCGCCGGTCAAGCATGCCGCTGTCGTGAAGATTGAAGCTCCGGTATCCCTGCCCGCCGAGGCAGAAGTGATCCATACACCCCGTGTCGAGGAACGCAGAAAGATTGAGCCGCCTCCCGCCAAGGAGCATAGAAAGACAGAGCCACCCCCTGCAGAGCCCAGGCACCAGTCCAGCACGGAGAAACCCGCCCCCCAAAAAGCGAAAGCCGTTCCCGCTGAAACTGTGTCGCCGGCAAGATCGGCAGTTTCGGCAACACATAAAAGCACCGCGAACAAAACCGGCGCTGCGAGCGGTACGGCGGCCACAACGCCTGTCCGCACTGTAGCAAAGGGGAAATTATCTTCGTTGCATCTGGTGTTCGACGAAGAGTCGTGGACGGAAATCACGGACGGAAATGGGAATTTGATTTCGTCGCAGATCAATCCACCCGGCAGCGAATTGAGTATTAAGGGCCAATTGCCGCTGTCGCTGGTGATCGGCCATGCCGCAGCAACGCGTTTGTACCAGGACGGCAAGTCGGTCGATCTGGCGCCACATACCAATTCTTCAAGCGAAGTGGCGCGGATTACGCTGGAGTGAGCATGGGCAATACCATTATTAAACGCCGCCCGTCGCAACGGGTGCTGGTCGGCAAGGTTATGCTGGGAGGCGGTGCGCCAGTCGTGGTGCAATCCATGACCAATACCGATACGGCCGATGTCGAATCCACCACGCAGCAGGTCTTTGAGCTGGCCAAGGCCGGTTCGGAACTGGTGCGTATCACCGTCAACAGCCCCGAGGCAGCCGCACAGGTGGCCAACATTCGTGCCCGCCTGGACAGTATGGGCTGCGATGTACCGCTGGTGGGCGACTTCCATTACAACGGCCATCGTTTGCTCACCGATTACCCCGATTGCGCGCAGGCACTGGCGAAATACCGCATCAACCCGGGCAACGTCGGGCGTAACCGCAAGGAGGATGACCCGTTCACGATGATGATCGAAACCGCGATCCGCTATGACAAGCCGGTGCGTATCGGGGTGAACTGGGGCAGTCTGGACCAGAAACTGGTGGTGCGCATGATGGACGAAAATTCGCGTCTTGCGCAGCCCAAACAAGCAAGTGAAGTGACCCGTGCCGCACTGATTGCTTCGGCACTGGAGAGTGCGCAGCGTGCGGAGAAGTTAGGCATGGCGCATAACCGCATCGTGCTGTCCTGCAAGGTCAGCGATGTGCAGGATCTGATCGCGGTGTACCGCGCGCTTTCAATACAGTGCGACTATGCGCTGCATCTGGGTTTGACCGAGGCGGGCATGGGTTCCAAGGGTATCGTCGCTTCGACTGCCGCGTTGTCCGTGCTGTTGCAGGAAGGCATAGGCGACACCATCCGTATTTCGCTGACCCCGGAGCCGGGCGGCGATCGCACCCAGGAAGTGCTGGTCGGACAGGAAATCCTGCAGACTTTGGGGATGCGCGCATTTGCGCCGATGGTGACGGCATGCCCCGGTTGCGGACGCACCACCAGCAGTTTTTTTCAGGAACTGGCACAGAGCATTCAGACCCATTTGCGCACGCAGATGCCGCTGTGGCGCGAACAGTATGAAGGCGTGGAGAACATGACCGTGGCGGTGATGGGTTGTGTGGTCAACGGCCCGGGTGAAAGCAAGCTGGCGAACATCGGCATCAGTCTGCCCGGAACCGGCGAGAGTCCCGCCGCGCCGATCTATATCGACGGTGAAAAAGCCATGACCCTGCGCGGTGACAATATCGCCGGTGAATTTACCGATATCGTGGACAGCTATGTGGCGCGCAAATACGCGCCGCGCCGCATCCCGCTTCACACCGATTAGAGAAATCCCAGAAAAGATGAGTAGTAACGAAACCCTGCAAGCCTTGCGCGGCATGAATGACATCCTGCCGGACGAGGCGGGATTGTGGTTATGGTTCGAGGACGTGGTGCGCGACTGGCTGCACAGCTACGGCTACCGCAACATCCGCATGCCGCTGGTCGAACCGACAGACTTGTTCAAGCGCGCCATCGGCGAAGTGACCGACATCGTGGAAAAAGAGATGTACAGTTTTGCCGATGCGCTCAACGGTGATCAGCTGACGCTGCGCCCCGAGGGGACCGCTTCATGCGTTCGTGCCGTGCTGCAGCACAATTTGCTGTATAACGCACCGCAGCGTTTGTATTACAGCGGGCAGATGTTTCGCCATGAGCGTCCCCAGAAGGGGCGTTACCGCCAGTTTCACCAGTTCGGCGTGGAAGCGCTGGGTTTTGCCGGCCCGGATATCGATGCGGAACAGATCCTGATGTGCGCGCGGCTGTGGAACAAGCTCGGTCTGCGCGATGTCGCTCTGCAATTGAACACCCTGGGCGATACCGCATCACGGCACCGCCATCGTGCCAAGTTGATCGCCTACTTCGAGCAGCACAGGGACGTGCTGGATGCCGATGCCACGCGCCGTCTGCACAGTAATCCGTTGCGCATACTGGACAGCAAGAATCCGTCGATGCAGGAATTGATCAGCGGTGCGCCCAGTTTGATGGACGAACTGGAAGATGATGCGCTACGTCACTTTGACGAGGTTCAGGCGATACTCAAGCACCACGATGTGCCGTTCGAGATCAACCCGCGCTTGGTACGCGGGCTGGATTACTACAACCGCACCGTGTTCGAGTGGGTGACCACCCGACTCGGTGCCCAGGGAACGATCTGTGCCGGTGGTCGATATGACGGACTGGTCGAACAGATCGGCGGAAAATCAGCCCCTGCAACCGGTTTTGCGATGGGCGTCGAGCGGTTGCTTGCGTTGCTGCAGGAGGATGGCATGATGCTGCCCAGGCAGGCTGTCGATGTGTACGTGGTGCATCAGGGCGAATTGGCCGGTCGACTCGCAAGCACCGTGGCGGAACAATTGCGCGACGGCAATTTGAAGGTGCTGCTGCATTGCGGAGGCGGAAGTTTCAAGTCGCAGATGAAAAAGGCCGATGCCAGCGCTGCCCGGGTGGCGGTGGTGATCGGCGATGACGAAGCGCAGGCAAATGAGGTCAGCGTCAAGCCGATGCAGGGAGGCGAACAGGAGCGGGTGACCGTGCAAAATCTCACCGCGACCGTGGTGCGGTTCCTGAAATGCTAGCAAACGATTTTCATTGCACTGCAGAACGATTCCTGCAGGCGGAGCTGCATTGTATTAGAGCAACAAATATATTTATCAAGCGGGAGTAGACGAAATGGCAACATTGGATTTGCAGGAACAGGAACAACTTGAAGCCCTCAAGACATGGTGGAAGGATAACCGCAACCAGATACTCGGCGCGCTGTTGGTTATAGTGGTCGCGACCGGCGGCTGGCGGGGTTGGCAGTATTACCAGAGCCAGCAGTCAACTGGTGCGGCCACTTTGTACCAGCAATTGATCGAGCAACTTGCCAGCAACGATACCAAGCGTATCAACGATGCCGCTGCCGCGGTAACCAACAAGTTCGGCTCCAGCATCTATGCAGCGCGTGCAGAATTGCTGGCTGCGCGGGTGAATGAGCAGGCAAATGATCCAGCACGAGCCAAGACCGAATTGCGCTGGGTGATCGATAATGCCGGGGAAGCCACGCTCAAGGATGTGGCGAGACTGCGCCTTGCGGCCCTGCTGCTGGATGAAAAAAAATATGCGGACGCGCTCGCCTTGCTTGATGCCAAACATCCCGACTCGTTTGATGGCCTGTATTCGGATTTGAAGGGTGACGTGCTGAGCGCGCAGGGCAAGACCGATGAAGCCAGGAGTTCATACAACTTGGCCTATGAAAAGATTGATCCGCAAAGCATGTACCGCAGCCTGATCCAGATGAAACTTGATGCCCTGGGACCCGCAAAATGATTGCGCGCATTGGCAGTGCCCGCCCAAAGGGAGCAGGTTTCAGGGTTAAATTCGGGATTTTGACGGGCCTGTTGATGCTGGCCGCGCTGGGCGGTTGTGCCTCAACGGAGGATTCCAGACCCGATTGGGCCGGTGTAAAAAAAGATGCCGAGCCGGCCATACTGTTCAATTTCAAGCAGACTGCCCAGTTTGACGTGCGCTGGCACACCAGCATAGGCAATCAGGGGCCGGATTTGCTGCAGACAACGCTGACCAAGGATGCGATATATTGCGCTACGGGTAAAGGAAGTTTGCTGCGTCTGGATCGTACCAACGGCAAGGAGATTTGGCGTATCGAAACCGGAATGGTGATTTCCGGCGGCGTTTCCAGTGGCGACGGCATGGTGTTCGTCGGCAGCAACAAGGGTGATGTGCTGGCATACGGCGAGGATGGCAAGCTCAGATGGAAAAGCCTGGTATCCAGCGAAGTGCTTAACGTTTCGAAAGTTGCCGACGGCATTGTGATGGTGCGCAGCGGCGATGGGCGGATCGCCGGATTGAACGCCGAAAACGGCAAACAGGTGTGGACGTACGAGCGAAGCACACCGGCACTGGTTGTGCGCAGTCATGCGGGCGTAGCCATACAGAGGGGTGTAGCCTTTGCCGGATTTGCGGCTGGGAAACTGGCCGCGATACGCATCAGCGATGGTGAGGTGCTATGGGAAACACTGGTGTCGCAACCGCGCGGCAATACGGAATTGGAACGCATCAGTGATGTGACCAGCGACCCGGTCGTGGATGATGATCAGGTTTGCGCCGTTTCGTTTCAGGGGCGAACCGCTTGTTTTGACACTGCGCAAGGCAATCAGTTATGGAGCCGGGACATTTCCAGCTATACCGGCCTGACGATATTCAGCAAATATCTTTACCTCAGCGATTCGACCGGATCCGTGATTTCTCTGGATAAAACCGACGGTGCGATGGTGTGGAAGAATGCGGATCTGTTGTATCGCAGTCTGACCGCACCTTACGTGTTCGGAAACTATGCCGTGGTCGGCGACCTGGAAGGATACCTGCATGCATTGAATCTCAATGACGGAAGCTTTGCCGCACGTATCAAGCTGGACGGTGGAGCGATCGAGGCGACGCCGATGGGTTTGGATGACGGACTGCTGGTGCAGACGCGCGGTGGCGAAATGTATTCGCTGACACTCAAATAAGGAAAGATTCCAGTATGTTGCCCACAGTGGTTCTGGTCGGTCGTCCAAACGTGGGCAAATCCACCCTGTTCAATCGCCTCACGCGCAGTCGCGACGCACTGGTCGCTGACCAGCCGGGACTGACCCGTGATCGACATTACGGCAAGGGCCGGGTTGGGGAAAGGCCTTTTCTGGTGGTGGATACCGGCGGACTTGAGCCGGTTGCAAAGGATGGCATCATGTTCGAAATGGCCAGGCAAAGCCGCCAGGCCGTGGATGAAGCCGACGTGGTGATGTTCCTGGTCGACGGCCGCGCCGGCTGCACGCCGCAGGACGCGATCATTGCCGAACAGTTGCGCAAGACCGGCAAGCCGATCCTGCTGCTGGTCAACAAGGCTGAAGGGATGGCGCGCGCCAAGGTGACGGCGGAATTTTTCGAGTTGGGACTGGGCGAACCTTTTCCAATCTCTTCCGCACATGGCGACAATGTCACCGGGGTTGTCGAGATCGCGCTGGAGAATTTTCCGCCGGAAGCAGAGGAAGAAACCGAGCATGAGCACCCGCCCAAGCTGGCCATTGTAGGCCGCCCCAATGTCGGCAAATCGACGCTGGTGAATGCCATTCTCGGTGAACAGCGCGTGATCGCGTTTGACCAGCCGGGTACCACGCGCGACAGTATCTACATTGACTTTGAGCGCGGCGGCAAGCAGTACACCATTATCGACACCGCAGGGGTGCGCCGGCGCGGCAAGGTCGAAGAGGCGGTGGAGAAATTCTCCGTGATCAAGACCATGCAGGCGATCGAGGATGCCAACGTGGTGGTGCTGGTGGTTGATGCCCGCGACCAGATCACCGAGCAGGATGCGCATGTGGCTGACTATGTGCTGCAGGCGGGGCGCGCGCTGGTACTGGCGGTCAACAAGTGGGACGGCCTGGACGAACACCACCGCGACCAGGTCAAGCGCGACATCGAACGCAAGCTGCATTTCCTGAGTTTTGCCAAATTGCATTTCATCTCCGCGCTGCACAGTAACGGCATACCGGGCTTGCTGAAATCAGTGGACGAGGCCTATGCGGCGGCGATGTCCAAGCTGTCCACCCCGAAACTAACCCGTGCCCTGATCGGCGCGCTGGAAAAACAGGCACCGCCCAAGAGCGGGCGCTTCATACCGAAAATGCGCTACGCCCACCAGGGCGGCAGCAACCCGCCGCTGATCGTGATACACGGCAGCGGCCTGGACGATGTGCCGGCCAGCTATAGCCGCTATCTTGAACGCACTTTCTGCGAGATATTCAAGCTCAAAGGCACACCGCTGAAGATCCAGTACAACTCCAGCAAAAATCCGTTCGAAGGGTCCAAGCCCAAGCCGCTCACCGAGGGTGAACAACGCAGGGCGCATCGCGCCCGTATCCGCGGACGCAAACTGTACGGCTGATCCGCACATTCAGGCATAGCCGCGAGCCGGCACAGATCGATCAACCCGGTAAATGCTGGTCCGGCTTCAATACCGACCGTGAAAAGCCATTGCATGAAAATCTGTGCAACAGGGAGTTCCAGGTATTGAAACTGCTCGGTTCCGTGAAAAAGGCGTCCGAAATCGCCACCACGCTTTCTTTGAGCGTCAAAACCATCAGCACCTACCGTGCGCATATCCTCGAAAAAATGAAATTGAAAAATAACGCCGAGATGATTTATTACGTGATTCAGTATGGATTGCTGAAGTAAAAAATAAGGTATCCGATCGCTGCTGTTGCAGGAAGCAGGACAACAGCTAGAGTGATCTGCGGGAAACCGGCATTAGGCCTTTGTAGCGTCCCGGCGTGACCCTCATGATGCGCTTGAAATGCCGAATGAAATGACTCTGGTCATTGAACCCTATCGCCTCTGCGACATGGGACAAACACACTCCCTGGCGCAGCAGCGGCAGCGAGCGCTCGATGCGCAGGTGAATCTGGTAGGAATGCGGCGGCAGGCCGAACTGGGCAGTAAATGCCTTCAGAAAATGAAAGCGGCTCAACCCGGCAATTGCGGCAATTTCGTCCAGTGATAATGTATGGGCGTAACGGTCAATCAGAAAGTCGCGCGCACGCAGTAGTGGTAGTTTTTCTGCACCCAGCATGGTCTGCCCACGCCTTTCCGCGTGGCTGCTGAACAGTGTCCCGATGCAATCTGCCAGCAGGCTCTGCTGCTCGATTGCTGCCGCATCCTCCAGGATTGCCGCATGCAGCCGCTTGCAGGACAGTAACAACTGTTCATCGATGTTGCAATCCGGCTTGAAATGCAGCCTACCCGGCATTTCCATCTCATCGCTGTATTGTTGCATCGACTCCGGAGTGAAGAACAGCACTTGAAAATCCTGTGGCACGGTCACGGGCTGAGTCAGGTGTGTTTCGCCCGGTTCGAATAACAAGGTGCTGCGGTTGGCGATCTGGTGCAAATTGCGGCGGTAGCGGATATCGGCCGTTGCCTTGTCAACGGTGCACACGGCATATTGTTCGTGGTAAACCCGCCAGGCATGCGGACTGCCGCGTGCCGTCATCAGCTCGACGCCCGGCAAGGCCGGGGTTCGGGCAAAACGCAAGACTTCCTTGTGATCCGAATCATCCAACTTGTAACCCCCCGATACCCGAAGCCTCTTATTCAAAAATGCATGCTGCAGCCGTTACCCATTTTACTTTGCGCCTGTTATGCCAAGGGCAGCAATAACGTCCAATTATGGAATTTCATGCAACAATTATGTTCTATCGCTTTTATATGGTGAAAGCTGGATCAGCCTTGTTGCTATTATTTGTTTCAGCAGGAGCCTGATTTATTATAGCAATTTTAAGCTCCCGCCCAGACCGTGTGATCTTGGGTGCATTGAACGTTGCTCTTGTAGGGTTGGGCAAATACATATTGGTCACGGCAAAAAGTAGGGGTTACGTTCGTGAAAAAACGCACCCGATCTACTCGGGGAGCGGAAGGCGCATGGTGAAATTGAACGTGAGGAATTCGAGCAAAGCAGCACGTCCTGAAAATCCGAGTACAGTGCGACAAGAGCGGGTGTATTTATGCTTAAAAGCATGATGGTGTTATCTCCGAGCATCTTGAAGAAAGCCATAGACCGGGGCGGTGTCCCGATGGGAGGAAAAATGACCGGCTTCAATGGCAAATTGAACGATGATGAGAAGCTTGCGCTGATTTCCAATTTTCACAGTTGCTGGGCTGACCAAATATACCAGTCATGGATATTACGGGGCGGACTCAAATAAGGATATTCAAAATACAGGGGAATTATCATGACGAGCCATCCATCTGCTAAAAAACAGTCAGGGACGAAAACACACATAGACCCCGTATGCGGCATGACGGTGAAACCGGACTCTCCGTTGCACCATGACTATAACGGCAAGACTTATCGGTTTTGCAGTCCGAAGTGCCAGACCAAGTTTTCGGCCGACCCGGACAAATATCTTATCGGCGGCATGACCGATACGGGCGAGATCAAGGACCCGGTGTGCGGCATGACGGTGAAGCCTGATTCGCCGTTGCGCCACGAACATGCTGGCAAGACCTATCTGTTTTGCAATCCCAAGTGCCAGGCGAAGTTTTCTGCCGATCCCGAGAAATACCTTCATCCGGCTCCGGCTGAGCCCCAGGTTGCGATACCGGGCGCAGTGTACATCTGCCCGATGGATCCCGAAGTGCGCGAGTCAAAGCCGGGTGCATGTCCGATGTGCGGCATGGCGCTGGAGCCCGAGGATGCGCTGCCCAAGCCGGACATCACCGAATATTTCTGTCCGATGCACCCCGAGGTCATTCGGGATGCACCCGGTACTTGCCCGAAATGCGGCATGGCACTGGAACCGAGGACGGTCGCAGCCAAGGAGGACAATCCCGAACTGGACAACATGACTCGGCGTTTCTGGTTCAGCCTGGCATTGGCCGTGCCGGTGTTCGTGATGGCAATGGCCGGCGATATGTGGAAGGGACTGGTGCCGCATATGATCACATCGGGGCACTTGCAGCTGGCCGAATTCCTGCTGGCGACGCCGGTCGTGCTGTGGGGCGGCTGGCCGTTTTTCCAGCGCGGCTGGGCGTCCGTAGTCAACTGGCATTTGAACATGTTCACGCTGATCTCGCTGGGCGTCGGCGTGGCCTGGGCTTACAGCGTGGTCGGCACGTTCCTGCCGGAAATATTTCCGGAGACGCTGCGCCGCGCGGATGGCACCTTGCCGATCTATTTTGAAGCGGCGGCAATGATCACCGTGCTGGTGCTGTTGGGGCAGGTGCTGGAGCTCAGAGCGCGCAGCCGCACCAACAACGCGATCAAACTGTTGCTGGGTCTTGCGCCGAAGACCGCGCGTATCGTGCGCAGCGATGGCAAGGAAGAAGACATCAAGCTGGAGCAGGTGCAGGTCGGTGACACCTTGCGTGTGCGTCCCGGCGAAAAGATTCCGGTGGATGGCCGGGTTTTGGAAGGCAGCAGTTCGGTCGATGAATCCATGGTGACCGGTGAACCGATTCCAGTGGAAAAGCAACAGGGAGAAAAGGTGATCGGTGCCACGATGAACGGAACCGGCGGCCTGCTGATGCGTGCAGAAAAGGTTGGTTCGCACACGCTGCTTGCGCAGATCATCCAGATGGTCAGCGAAGCGCAGCGTTCGCGCGCGCCGATACAGCGGCTGGCCGATACGGTATCAGGCTATTTCGTTCCCATCGTGGTGCTCTCGGCTTTGTTGGCATTTGCGGTCTGGATGGTGTGGGGGCCCGAACCGAGATTCGCCCACGCGATTGTCGCGGCCGTGTCGGTGCTGATCATCGCCTGCCCCTGTGCATTGGGACTGGCAACGCCGATCTCGATCATGGTCGGAACCGGGCGCGGTGCGACCGAGGGCGTACTGATCAAAAATGCCGAGGCGTTGGAAATCATGGAAAAGGTGAACACGCTGGTAACCGACAAGACCGGTACCCTGACCGAGGGAAAACCAAAACTGGCCTCGGTCGTGGCGCTGCCAAGATTTAACGACAACGAAATTCTGCAAATGGCAGCCAGCCTGGAACGTGCCAGTGAACACCCCCTGGCGGATGCCATCGTCAAGGGGGCGGCAGCACGCAGCCTGACCTTGTCCGAGGTGAAGGAATTCCAATCGGTCAGCGGCAAGGGCATCAGCGGTCTGGTGGCAGGCCGGAAGGTATCCATCGGCAATCAGAAATATTTTGCCGAGCTCAAAATACATATAGGTGATCTGATCGAACGTGTCCATGCGCTGCGCGCAGAAGGTCAGACCGTGATGTTCATGGCCGTCGATGGCCAGCCTGCGGGGCTGATCGGCGTGGCCGATCCGATCAAGGAATCCACACCGGAAGCGGTGCGCGCCCTGCAGGCTGCCGGCCTGGAACTGGTCATGCTCACCGGCGACAGTCGCGCCACGGCCGAAGTGGTCGCGAATAAATTGGGCATCAAACGCGTGGTAGCCGAAGTGCTGCCGGAACAAAAGGCAGAGATTATCAAGAAACTCCAAGCGGAAGGTCGCATCGTCGCGATGGCGGGCGACGGCATCAACGATGCGCCGGCACTGGCCCAGGCCCAGGTCGGTATCGCGATGGGCACCGGCACCGATGTGGCGATGCAAAGCGCCGGAGTGACACTGATCAAGGGCGACCTGAACGGCATCGTCCGGGCGCGTCATTTGAGTCAGGCTACCATGCGCAACATCCGCCAGAACCTGTTCTTCGCCTTCTTCTACAACATGTTGGGTGTGCCGATTGCTGCAGGGGTGCTGTACCCTTTCTTCGGCTTGTTGCTGTCACCCATCATTGCCGCTGCCGCAATGAGCTTCAGTTCGGTATCCGTGATTACAAATGCGTTGCGGTTGGGCAGGGTCAAGCTTTAGGCCATGAGATGAATTCACGCGGAAAATGCAAAACCTGGAAAGTCGGGACGTGAATATGTGGCATACCTCTTGAAATTGCCCGAAACGACTCCATTCTGCTCCAGGGTTTTCGTATTAACGGATTTTAAGGGATTCATATGACTGAAAATATTGCTGCCAATCGCGAAACGATGGGATTTCAGACGGAAGTCAAACAACTTCTGCAATTGATGATCCATTCGCTTTATTCCAACCGCGAGATATTTCTGCGCGAGTTGGTCTCCAACGCATCGGATGCCTGCGACAAATTGCGCTTCGAGGCGCTGCATAATGACAGCCTGTTTGAAAGCGATTCCGAACTGCAGATACGCGTCAGTTACGACAAGGATGCACGTACTCTGACGATCAGCGACAACGGCATAGGCATGAGCCGTGACGAGGTCATCAACAATCTCGGCACAATCGCCAAGTCCGGCACAAGGGAATTCTTTACCAAACTCAGCGGCGACCAGCAGAAGGATGCGAATCTGATCGGCCAGTTCGGTGTCGGATTTTATTCCGCCTTCATCGTGGCCGACAAGGTCGCTGTTACGACGCGCCGTGCCGGAGAGCAGGCTGACCAGGGCGTGCGTTGGGTATCCGATGGCGGCGGCGAATTCACCATCGAGATGGTCGACAAGCCCTCTCGCGGCACCGAGATCACGCTGCATCTGCGCACCGACCAGGACGACCTGCTCAGTGGCCACAAGATACGTTCCATCATCCACAAATATTCCGACCATATCGTCCAGCCCATCATCATGAAGAAGGAAGAATGGAAAGACGACGGCCAGGTCATCACTGACGAGGATGAAACCGTCAATCAGGCTTCCGCATTGTGGGCGCGCTCCAGGAATGATATTTCCGACGACGAGTACAAGGCATTCTACAAGCATGTCGGCCATGATTACGAAGATCCGCTGGCCTGGACCCATGCGCGTGTCGAAGGCCGCCAGGAATACACCCAGTTGCTCTATATCCCGGCGCGTGCACCGTTCGATATGTGGGACCGCAACGCCCGCCATGGCGTCAAGCTTTACGTGCGTCGTGTGTTTATCATGGATGATGCCGAGCAACTGCTGCCGGCCTATCTGCGCTTCGTGCGCGGCATCGTGGATTCAAGCGACCTGCCGCTGAATGTTTCACGCGAGATCCTTCAGGAGTCCAAGGATATCGAGGCGATGCGCGCCGGTTGCACCAAGAAAGTGCTGGGCTTGCTGGAGGAGTTGGCAGCCAATGAACAGGAAAAATATGCCGCGTTCTGGGGCGAATTCGGCCAGGTGCTGAAGGAAGGTGCGGCGGAAGACTTTGCCAACAAGGACAAGATCGCCGGTCTGTTGCGTTTCGCATCGACCCATGCCGATACCGACGCGGCAAACGTTTCGCTTGCAGATTACATCGGCCGCATGAAGGAAGGGCAGGACAAGATCTATTACATCACTGCCGAAACCTTCAATGCTGCCAGGAACAGTCCGCATCTGGAAGTGTTCCGCAAGAAGGGCATCGAAGTTCTTTTGCTTTCGGATCGCGTGGATGAATGGGTGGCGAGTTCCCTGACCGAATTCGATGGCAAAGCACTGGTGTCGGTGGCCAAGGGCGGTCTGGATCTGGGCAAGCTGGAAGATGAATCAGAAAAACAGGAGCAGGAGAAGCAGGCAGGTGAGCACAAGGAGCTGACCGACAGGATCAAGAAGATACTTGAAAGTCGCGTCAAGGAAGTCCGCGTGACGCATCGCCTGACCGATTCGCCCGCCTGCCTGGTTTCAGACGAGCATGACATAGGCGGCAATATGGCACGCATGCTCAAGGCTGCCGGGCAGAAATTGCCGGCGACCCTCCCTATCCTGGAGATCAACCCTACGCACCCGGTAGTAATGCGCTTGAAGGAAGAAGATAAGTATTTCGATGATTGGGCTGCCGTCCTGTTCGATCAGGCATTGCTGGCGGAGGGCGGGCAACTGGACGACCCGGCCGGCTTCGTCAAACGGGTCAATCATCTGATGCTGGAGATGCGGGTCGGTTGATACAAATTATGCGCACTCGAGACAGCAATTAATGTCGGTAGCGGGGTTGAAGCAATTCGGCCCTGTTGCGGTAAATGCCGGATTGCTTGCCCGGAGAAAAGTATCGCTACTGTTCATCAGGCAACATCTGATAAGGCTCCATTGTCACCGACTCGATCCGGTCGCCGAGTAGAATCAACTGTCCTTCAAGCCGGGTGTTGCCGGTTTCGCTGAATTCGAACCGATAAGTGCGTCGCAACGCCCTGCGCCCGGTTTTGTCGCGTACCAGAGCAAGTGCGGTACCGGCGACCGTATCATCAAGAAACTGGACATGCGCATCGTCGCAGATGCGCCTGCCCGCTTTTCGGGCGATTTCGAGCGCATACATGCTGTCGAACCAAAACCACCCAAACGCGGCCAGCACTATCAGAAAAAGCAGGCTAAATATATCCATAGTCTGGGAACGCCAGAAGTAAATTTCAGGAATTTTAACTGACGGATCAAATTAATATCGATTTACCTTGACGATACCTACCAAACCAGCGTAAAAGACATCTAGGTATTTGATTCAAAGTCTTTGCAATACTGGTTTTCCATGTGCAATCTTCGATTCAAATAGTTTTGCGGGGGATTTCCCCGTTTTTTAGTGAGTAGGAGTAATACACATGGCAACAGGTACTGTTAAATGGTTCAACGATGCAAAGGGTTTCGGATTTGTCACACCTGACGATGGCAGCGATGATTTGTTCGCGCACTTTTCCGCGATCAACATGAGCGGTTTCAAGTCTCTCAAAGAAGGCCAGAAGGTCAGCTTTGAAGTGACACAAGGCCCCAAGGGCAAGCAAGCTTCGAACATCCAAGAAGCTTCGTAATCGATTCTTGAGTTGTTAAGAAGGCCCGGCACGAAAGTGCCGGGCCTTTTGTTTTGAGCATCTGGATTGCTATTGGTAGGCGGTACTGGCTGAAACCAGTTATCCGTGCCGCGTGAATCTTACTGTTAACCCGGTTAATTATTTTAACCAGCTATGCACGCTAGCGACCCCCATGCGCTAATGTGCCTAGAAATGATAATCATCTATACGTTTTCAGAAAAGAAAGCGGCGATAGTAGAATTCTCAGGCGAACCCGCATTGTCTGACGCTGAGGGCTATGAATTTTAACTTCCAGGGACAGCCGACTAATTTGAAAATAACTGCCCAATCTCCTGAATGACGTTCTTGGAAAAATTGTAATTTAATTGATCTAGCGCCATGGTCACCAGAAATGCAACGATAAACGGTTGGACAATAAAAAATGCAGCGATAGCGGATGTCTCGGTAAGGAGCCTCAAAATCCTTCTTGCCTGATATAAACGCACAAGCCGTGTTCTGAGTCTTGATGCAAACTTACGCATTGCCGCAATTTCAATGATGAAAAGGAAAAGAGACAGTACAACACCAGCCATGAAGACAAGCATGAGTTCTGTTTTCATCTCTGGCGCCTGTGTTGAAACAGTGGGTTCATGCCAGTATCCTCCCGCGAAACTAATGGAGTATAAAATTGAAGTCCGTTATTGGCACGCAGCGACAAGACGCGCCTGAATATAGTCTACCCCAAGGAACATCCTCAGCTGAGAAGGTGGTGGGAGGTACTGGTGTCGAACCAGCGACCTTCCGCGTGTGAGGCGGACGCTCTACCACTGAGCTAACCTCCCAAATTATCTTGGAACACCTGCCGGAGTCCTGGATCTAACTGCCTAAATATCCTGTTAATTGTAAATGATAATTATACGGATTCTCGCCGTGTTAAGGCGGTGCTCTAGCACTGAGCTAACTGCCGGAAAGAGGGCGCGAATTAAAGCATAACGCGATAAGCCGGGTCAATGCCCACGACAACTTAGTGCGGGCAATGTGTAAAGCCCGTAAAATGCGCCCCTTATTTTGCTTTGATTGTTTAACTCATGACCATACGCACCCGATTCGCTCCCAGTCCGACCGGTTATCTTCATATCGGTGGTGCCCGCACTGCTTTGTTTTCCTGGGCGTATGCGCGCAAACTGGGCGGCACCTTTGTTTTGCGTATCGAAGACACCGATCTGGAACGTTCCACTCAGGAATCGGTGCAGGCGATTCTGGACGCGATGTCCTGGCTGGACCTTGGTTACGACGAAGGCCCGTTCTACCAGATGCAGCGCATGGAGCGTTACAAAGAGGTGTTGCAACAGATGCTGGGCGAGGGTACCGCATATTACTGCTATACCACCCCGGCGGAACTGGATGCTTTACGCGAGGCGCAGCGCATGCGCGGCGAGAAACCACGCTACGATGGCAAATGGCGCCCGGAAACAGGCAAGGTCTTGCCGGCGCCTCCCGCAGACATCAAGCCTGTGGTTCGATTCAAGAATCCAACCCATGGTGTGGCTGCCTGGGATGACATGGTCAAGGGCAGGATCGTGTTCGAAAACAGCGAACTTGACGATCTGATCATCGCGCGTGCCGACGGCACGCCGACCTACAATTTCTGTGTGGTGGTGGATGACCTGGATATGGGGATCACCCAGGTTATCCGCGGTGACGATCACGTCAACAACACGCCGCGCCAGATCAATATACTCAAGGCGCTGGGAGCGGCACTGCCGCAATACGCGCACGTTCCGATGATTCTGGGCAGCGATGGGGAAAGGTTGTCGAAACGGCATGGCGCGGTGAGCGTGATGCAATATGCCGAGGATGGTTTCCTGCCGGAAGCACTGATCAATTACCTGTCGCGTTTGGGTTGGTCGCATGGCGATGAAGAGATTTTCTCGACCAAGCAATTCATAGAATGGTTCGATCTGCGCCACATCAGTAAATCTGCCGCCCAGTTCGATCCGGAAAAACTGCGCTGGTTGAACCAGCATTACATCAAGCTGGCTGACAATACGCGTTTGGATGGTCTGGTACGCCAGCATCTGGCCGAACGCGGCGTAAGAGTGAGCGATGCACCACAACTGGCGGCAGTGATCGCTTTGTATAAAGATCGTACTGCCACCTTGCTGGAGTTGGCGGACGAAGCGGAGGTTTTTTATGCCGATATACATCCGCCTCAGGAATTGCTCGATGCGCACTTGGTGCCCGAGGTTCTCCCGGCGTTGCGCGAACTTGCCGAACGCATTGCCGACGTAGCCTGGGAGGCACCCTCTTTGGCCGCACTGATCAAGGAATTGCTGGCCAAGCACAATTTGAAAATGCCCAAACTGGCAATGCCATTGCGCGTAATGCTGGTCGGCCAGACACATACACCGTCAGTAGATGCCGTGTTGGCATTGTTCCCGCGTGAGACAGTACGGGCACGCATGAAGGAATACATCTGATTTTTTGAAGACAATAAAAAACACGCCCTGGGGCGTGTTTTTTTACAGCTATCTGCTTTACGTCAGCGCATTGCCTTAACGCGTATTGCCATTGTTGCCGCGGCCGAGTGAGTAACTGGGGCGATCACCGGTACGACGCGGAGCACTGTTGCCGCCGCGATTGTTGCCGAAGCTGCGTTCCTGGCTGCGCGGTTGGCCGGTACCTTGACTGACACCCAGGGTATTCCCGGTGTTGCCATTGGCTTGGCCCTGCCACTGGCCTTCTTTGCGTCCGGTATGGCTATGACGGCTGTCGGGAGTGCTGTGGTGAAAACCGCTGCCGGGTTTTCCGGGGGCGCCGCCCGTGCGATTGCCGCCAAAACCGCCATTGTTGCCACCGCCGTAACCGCCACTGTTGCTGCGACGCGGACCGTTGTTGCTGCGCGGACGGTCAGAGGATGGGCCGGTGCGCAGTTTGTACTTGGGCTCCAATCCTTCGATGGTGTGCATCTTGATGCTTTGCTCTGTGTAGCGTTCGATACGCTTCAGCAGCTGTGCATCGCGGTTCGATGCGAACGAAATCGCGATACCTGACGAGCCGCCACGGCCGGTACGACCGATACGGTGCACGTAGTCCTCGGCGAATTTTGGCAGGTCAAAGTTGATTACATGCGAAATGCCGCGCACGTCGAGACCGCGTGCGGCCACATCGGTAGCAACCAGAATGCGCACGTTTCCGTTGCGCATGTTGAGCAGGGTGCGATTGCGTTCGCGCTGGTTCATGTCGCCGTGCAGCGCCGCGACGGAATGACCCTGTGCAGAGAGTTGGTCCGCAATGGTATCCGCATCACGCTTGGTTGCAGTGAATACCAAAGCCTGGTTCATCTCAGCATCGGTTAACAGATGGCTGAGCATCTTGTTCTTGTGTGCCACGTCATCGGCAAACATCATGCGTTGTTCGATGTTTTCGTGCTTGTCCTTGGCTGCCGAGACGGAAATCTTCTTAGGTGTCTTGAGCAGGCGCGAGGCCAGGTTACCGACCACGCCATCAAGCGTGGCTGAGAACAGCAGAGTCTGGCGGGTGGCTGGAGTCGCTTTGGCGATGCGTTCCACATCGTCGACAAAACCCATGTCCAGCATGCGGTCTGCTTCGTCGAGAATCAGCACTTCCAGGCGCGAGAAGTCGATGCGTCCGCGTTCCAGGTGGTCGATCAAACGACCGGGTGTGGCAACCAGAATATCCACATGACTGGACAATAAACGGTTTTGTACCGGGTAAGGCATGCCGCCCAGGATACTGATGATCTTGAAGCGCATGTTCTTGCCGTACTTGGTCGCTGCATCGCAGACTTGCTGTGCAAGTTCACGGGTCGGGGTCAATACCAGCACGCGCGGACCTTTGCCCGGCAATGCGGATGGCGTGGCCAGACGATTCAGTGCGGGCAGAATGAAAGCGGCGGTCTTGCCGCTACCGGTTTGCGATGAGGCCATCAGGTCGTGTCCGGCCATGATTTCGGGAATGGCCTGCGCCTGGATAGGCGTTGGTTCCGTGTAGCCGGTTTCGGCGATCGCCTTGAGTATTGCGGCGTTTAAATTCAAATTTTCAAATGACATCTTGCTTCCTTTTTATGATCAAAGGGATTCCGCATCGCATATCGGGTGCACGGCTGCATCCAGTCAACAATAACTGAATGCCGAAGTGAATCCGGCATGGCGAACTATCAGCAATTCCCTAAGGTGAGCGCAGGTGGTAATACAGCCCGTAGAACGGGGAGGAGGTAACCGGCGCATAAAACATCGTTGCTAACCGGAAAACTCATAATTGAGCTTTTATAGACAGGCGCGAATTACATATGCGCGAGAGATAGGTCAGAAAACGATGAACTAATGCCGCTTTAGTGGCGACAAGCGGCGCATTATACGGATGGAAAAAATAAAAGCCAGCTAAAGTTTATCGTGCCGCGCCTTGTGCTAGAATGCGCGCCCTTTTCATATGCAAGGCTGTATTCATGTCACGCCCACTCCGTAACATCGCCATTATCGCCCACGTTGACCACGGCAAGACCACGCTGGTGGACAAGCTGCTCAGTCAAGCGGGCTCTTTCTCCGCCCATCAGCATGTCGCGGAACGCGTCATGGATAACAACGACCTGGAAAAGGAACGGGGCATCACCATTCTGGCAAAAAATTGCGCTGTAGAATACAAAGGTGTGCATATCAATATCGTGGATACACCGGGCCACGCTGACTTCGGCGGCGAAGTGGAGCGTGTGCTGGGCATGGTGGATGGCGTCTTGTTGCTGGTGGACGCGGTAGACGGGCCGATGCCTCAGACCCGCTTCGTTACCAAAAAGGCGCTGGCTTTAGGCTTGCGCCCTATCGTGGTGATCAACAAGGTTGACCGTCCGGGCGCGCGCGCCGACTGGGTGGTTGACCAGACGTTCGATCTTTTCGACAAACTGGGTGCTTCCAACGAACAACTGGATTTCCCTGTTGTATATGCTTCTGCATTGAATGGCTACGCGAAGACTGAACTGGATGCTGTCACAGACAACATGTTCCCGCTGCTTGATGTCGTGTTGAATAATGTGCCCGCCCCCAGCGTTGCCGCTACTGAAGAACCGCTGCAATTGCAAATTTCCGCGCTGGACTATTCCAGCTTCGTGGGCCGCATCGGCGTGGGTCGCGTGACTCGCGGGCGTATCAAGCCAGGCCAGGAAGTAATGGTCATGAATGGCGACAAATCCTCAAAGAAAGCGCGCGTCAACCAGGTGCTGGGTTTTCGCGGTATCGAACGCGTGTTGCTGGATGAAGCGCTGGCAGGCGACATTGTTCTGATCAACGGTATTGACGAGATCGGCATCGGCGTAACGCTGGCGGACGTGAGCAAGCCGGAAGCTTTGCCCATGCCCAAGGTGGACGAGCCAACCCTGAGCATGAACATGATGGTGAATACCTCTCCCTTGTGCGGACAGGAAGGCAAGTTCATCACCAGTCGTCAGATTCGCGACCGTCTGAACAAGGAATTGCTGGTGAATGTGGCGTTGCGTGTCGAAGAAACCGATAACACCGATGTCTTTCTGCTGTCCGGGCGCGGGGAATTGCACCTGACCATCCTGTTGGAAAATATGCGCCGCGAAGGCTTCGAGATGGGCGTGGGTAAACCGCGTGTTGTTTATCGCGAAATCAACGGCGAGAAGTGCGAGCCGTTCGAGGTGCTGACCGTAGACGTGGAAGACAACAACCAGGGCGCAGTGATGGAAGAACTGGGTCGCCGCCGCGGCGATCTGCAGGACATGCAGCCTGATGGGCATGGCCGGGTGCGCATGGAATACCGCATTCCTGCACGCGGTTTGATCGGCTTTCAGTCCGAGTTCATGACCATGACACGCGGCACCGGCATCATGGCTCACGTGTTCGATGACTACGCGCCGGTCAAGGCCGAAATGCCGGGCCGCCGCAACGGTGTGCTGATTTCTGCGGAAAAGGGCGAAGCCGTGGCTTATGCCTTGTGGAAACTGGAAGATCGTGGTCGCATGATCGTTGTTCCCGGCGACAAATTGTATGAGGGCATGATTATCGGCATCCATAGCCGTGACAATGATCTGGTGGTTAATCCGATCAAGGGCAAGCAACTGACCAACGTGCGCGCTTCCGGCACCGACGAAGCGGTGCGTTTGACACCGCCGGTGCGGTTGACGCTGGAATCAGCAGTGGAGTTTATCGATGATGATGAATTGGTTGAGATCACGCCGCTCTCGATTCGTGTGCGCAAACGTTTTCTGACAGAGAACGAACGTAAACGCGCCGGACGCAGCTAGCGCTTAGTTTGCATTCATGCAAGGTAAAGGGATGCTCCGGCATCCCTTTTTATTTTGGACTGGCGGTTGGTTTATACTGGCACGAAAGTTAGATTAGGAAAAACTCATGGGGCCCATGGTCAGTATCTTCGTTGCACTTTTGCTTGGCCTGCTTTTGGGTGCGGGCGCCATTTGGCTGGCATTGCGTGAACGCATTGCATCTGCGGGAATATTTGCGACAAATGAACACCAGGTTCAAATCGCCCGCCTTAACGAGCGACTGATCGCATCGCAAGAAGCAGCCAATCGGCTAACAAGAGATAAAGAAATTCTTGCCGCACTTCGTGACCAACTAACATCTGAGCAACAGCGATTGAGCAATCAGGTGGCCGAACTGACCACCAATCTGGAATCGGAGCGTGCCCAGAACGGGGAAAAAATAGAACTGCTGAAGAATGCCGAGGAGCAGCTATCCAACCGTTTCAAAACGTTGGCCAGCGAGATTCTGGAAGACAAATCCAAGCGATTTACCGAACAGAATCAGACCAACCTGAATCAATTGCTGGAGCCGCTGAAGGTCAAGATCACCGAATTCCAGGGGAAAGTACAGGAAGTCTACGTTCAGGAAGGGAAAGACCGTTCTGCATTGGCCGAGCAGGTCAAGCAGCTGATGTCACTCAACAACCAGTTGTCAAAGGACGCTCACAATCTAACCAGCGCGCTCAAAGGCCAGGCCAAGGCACAGGGAAACTGGGGCGAGCTGATTTTGGAGCGGGTTCTGGAAGCTTCCGGTTTGCGCAAGGGCCATGAATATGACGTGCAGGAAAGCCATGCCCGTGCAGACGGTTCACGTGCCCAACCGGACGTGGTCGTGCATCTCCCCGAAGACAGACACCTGATCATTGATGCCAAGGTTTCGCTGACGGCTTATGAGGAACACGCCAATGCCGAAACAGATCATCAGCGCGATGCCGCTTTGAAGCGTCACCTGGATTCGGTACGCGCCCACATCCGGGAGTTGTCAGGGAAAAACTACCAGCAGCTGTATGGTTTGCAATCGCTCGATTTCGTGCTGATGTTCATCCCGGTGGAGCCCGCCTTCATGCTGGCCATCTCGCATGACAGCGATTTATGGCAGGACGCATGGAAAAAAAACGTCCTGTTGGTCAGCCCCAGCACCCTGCTGTTCGTGGTTCGCACTGTGGCGCATCTGTGGCGGCAGGAGCAGCAAAGCCGCAATGCCCAGGAAATCGCCAGTCAGGGCGGAAAACTCTATGACAAGTTGGTCGGCTTTGTGGATGACCTGGAAAACCTCGGCACAAAACTGAAACAGGCGCAGTCCGCCTATGATGGTGCATTTAACAAATTTTCAGGGGGGCGGGGCAATGTCATCCGCCAGGCAGAGCAGCTCAAAAACCTGGGTGTTAAGCCCTCAAAACACCTGCCACAAAAACTGATTGATTCAACCCTGGATGAATTGCCTGTCGACGACACCAGTAACTGACCCTGTAAAACGGCTGAATAAAGCAAATTTTTCTGTTCATGACAGGGTTAGTCGCGATGGTAAGATACGTATCCAAAATAAATTTTCAGTACGACAATGAAACTGGCGATTGCGCAAATTAACTCCGTGTTAGGCGATCTGGCGGGTAATGCTGCCAAGATTCTGCAATTCGCCGAGCAGGCCAGGCAACAGGATGCGCAATTGTTGCTGACCCCCGAACTCGGCTTGTGCGGTTACCCGCCCGAAGACCTGCTGCTGCGTGAAGGTTTTTACCATGCCTGCGCTCGGGCACTGGATGAGCTCGCAGGAAAGATTTCCGGTATCGCTGTGGTGGTGGGACACCCGCATGAACAGAATGGAAATCGTTACAACGCTGCTTCACTGCTCAAAGATGGGGTGATTGCAGCAACTTATCTGAAACATGAACTGCCGAATTATTCGGTGTTTGACGAGGAGCGCTATTTCGATCATGGCAGCGAACCTTGCGTATTTGAAATGGAAGGCATCTGTTTTGCGCTGAATATCTGCGCAGATGTATGGGAACCGGATACCGCTCATCGTGCGCGGGAAGCCGGTGCGCAAGTGCTGCTGGTGCTGAATGCTTCCCCTTACGCCATTGGCAAATTGGAATGGCGTCATCGTGTTGTTCGTGAACGGATCACCGAGACGGGTATGTCAGTGGTTTATGCCAACATGGTCGGAGGACAGGACGAATTGATTTTTGACGGTGGTTCGTTTGCAATGGATCGCAATGGTGAGCTGACCGTACAGTGCTCCGTATTTGAAGAGGGATTGTCAGTTCTGGAAATTCAAGGCGACTTGAGGCCTTTGGGGGAAATGGTTGCCGAATCTGGCCAGGAAGCTGATGTCTATCGCGCTCTGTGTCTTGGCGTTCACGACTATATCAGCAAGAACCGCTTTCCCGGCGTGTTGCTGGGATTGTCGGGCGGCATCGATTCCGCACTGACATTGGCGATAGCAGTCGATGCGCTGGGAGCCGGCAAGGTTCATGCGGTGATGATGCCGTCACCTTATACCGCACAAATCAGCCTGGACGATTCACGCGAGATGGTAAAAATTCTTGGCGCACGTTATGACGAGTTAGCCATTGAGGCGGTGTTCCAAAGCTATTTGACCGGGCTGAAAACCAGTTTCGCCGGGCGTGCTACGGATACCACCGAAGAAAACCTGCAGGCGCGCATACGCGGCACGCTGCTGATGGCCTTGTCCAACAAACTGGGCTCGCTGGTTTTGACCACGGGCAACAAGTCCGAAATGACGGTTGGCTATGCCACGCTCTATGGCGATATGGCCGGAGGCTTTGCCGTTTTGAAGGATATCAGCAAAACGCTGGTGTATCGTCTGGCACGCTATCGCAACACGCTGGGGAGGGTGATCCCCGAGCGTATCATCACGCGCCCGCCGAGCGCCGAGTTGCGTGCGGACCAGACCGATCAGGACAGCCTGCCGCCCTATGATGTGCTGGATAACATCATGGCATGCTATGTCGAACAGAATCGCTCGATTCCGGAAATCATCGCGCTTGGTTTTGCCGAAGCCGATGTCCGGCGAGTGGTGCATCTGATCCGCATCAGCGAATACAAGCGCCGCCAGTCTGCGGTGGGCATACGCATCACTGAACGCAGCTATGGAAAGGACTGGCGGTATCCGATCACAGTGCGTTATCAGGATGATTTCTAGATATCCGCATTAATCTAATTCCTTTTCTCCGCAAGTTTTGCTACAATGCGGCGCGTTTTGAGATGGGCTTCGAGCCCGTTTTTCATTTGTGGGTCACGAATTTATGGATGTGGTGAAGCTGGTCGAGACGACGGTAAACGGTTTGGGCTATGAGTTGGTGGATCTGGAACGGTCCGGGCGCGGCATGTTGCGGGTGTTCATCGACAAACCTGAAGGCATCTCGGTGGATGATTGCCAAATAGTCAGTAACCAGTTGACACGGCTGTTTACGGTTGAAAATGTTGACTATGACCGCCTGGAAGTGTCGTCGCCGGGATTGGACAGGCCGCTGAAGAAGGAAGCTGATTTTTCCAGGTTTGCCGGAGAAAAGGTTCAGCTCAAGCTGCGCATGCCGCTGGATGGACGCAAGAATTTTGTGGGCATGATAGCGGGGGTAAGCGATGGGATTTTGCAATTGGATGTGGAGGGCAGCCCGGTAACAATCGAGTTGTCGAATTTGGATAAGGCGCGTTTAGTGCCGACCTTTTAGCTTGAAAGCTAGCAGATAGCCGGAGAATGGTATGAGTCGTGAAATTTTGTTGTTGGTGGATGCGTTGTCCCGTGAAAAGAACGTGGACAAGGACGTGGTGTTCGAGTCGCTCGAATCGGCTCTGGCGTCTGCGACGAAGAAGCGTTTTTCTGACGAGGCGGACGTGCGTGTTTTGATCAATCGCGATACTGGCGAGTTTGAATCATTTCGCCGCTGGGAAGTAATGGATGACGAAACTTTTGAAACACCCGATCTGCACATCAAGCTGGAAGAGGCGCAAAAACGCAAACCTGATATCCAGATCGGCGAATTTATCGAGGAGCCGCTGGAATCGATTGATTTTGGCCGCATCGGTGCACAAGCTGCCAAACAGGTTATTTTTCAGAAGATCCGCGATGCCGAGCGCGAGCAGGTATTGGCCGACTTCATGGAACGCAAGGAGCATCTGGTATCGGGTACCGTAAAACGGCTGGAGCGCGGTAACGCGATCATTGAATTCGGTAAGATCGAAGCGTTGCTGCCGCGCGACCAAATGATCGCCAAGGAAAACCTTCGTGTCGGGGATCGTGTCAAGGCCCACCTGTTGCGCGTCGATCGCAGTGCGCGCGGCCCGCAGGTTATCCTGTCGCGTACCTCGCCGGAATTGCTGGTCAAGCTGTTCGAACTGGAAGTTCCCGAGATTGAGGAAAAGCTGCTGGAAATCGTCAGTGCTGCCCGAGATCCCGGTTCACGGGCCAAAATCGCGGTGCAGTCCCATGATGCGCGCATCGACCCGATCGGTACCTGCGTCGGGATGCGCGGATCGCGTGTTCAGGGCGTAACCAACGAACTTGCCGGCGAACGTGTGGATATCATACTCTGGTCGGAAGATCCGGCCACCTATGTGATCAATGCGCTCGCTCCGGCGGAGGTAAGCAGCATCGTCGTGGATGAAGAGCGGCACAGCATGGATGTGGTCGTCGAGGAAGAAAATCTGGCCCAGGCAATCGGACGGGGCGGCCAGAATGTGCGCCTGGCCAGTGAATTGACCGGTTGGGAGCTGAATATCATGACGGTCGAGCAATCCAGCGAAAAACACAACGAAGAGTTCTCGAATACCCGTGCAATATTCATGGACAAGCTGGATGTGGACGAAGAGGTTGCCGACATTCTGGTCCAGGAAGGCTTCAGTACGCTGGAAGAGGTTGCGTATGTGCCACTGGAAGAAATGCTTGAAATAGAATCTTTCGATGAGGCGACCGTAAACGAATTGCGCAGCCGCGCACGGAATGCACTCCTGACAGAGGCGATTGTTAGCGAAGAAAAGGTTGAACATGGTATCGAGGACTTGCTTAAGCTGGAGGGTATGGATGAGGCAACTGCCCGTACCTTGGCGTCCAAGGACGTGACGACACAGGAACAATTGGCAGATCTGGATGTGAATGAGTTGGTGGAGCTGTCAGGTATGGATAGCGAACGTGCCAACACTTTGATTATGACTGCACGCGCGCCATGGTTTGCTTGACAAGGTGATTAGAGGATAGCAATGGGAAAATTGAATGTAGCGGAATTTGCGACTGAACTGGGATTGCCGGTTGCGTTGCTGCTTGAGCAGCTGAAAGCGGCCGGGATATCCAAGGAGCAGGAATCCGACTCGATGTCGGAAAAAGACAAAGCAAAATTGCTGGAGCACTTGCGTCAGGCACATGGTGCTGAAAAGCCGAACAAGAAGATCACACTGATACGTCGCGAAACCACCGAAATCAAGAAAGCTGACAGCTCCGGTCGTGCGCGCACCATTCAAGTAGAGGTCCGCAAACGCCGAGTGGTCGCGCCGAACGCAGCCACTGAAGCTGCCGCAGAACCTGTTGAGACTGTTGCAGAGCCAAAGAAGGAAAAGGCCGCGAAGATAGTGGGTGAGCAGGAATTGGCCTCGCGTGAAGAAGAAGCACGTCTGCAAGCTGAGCTGTCGTCACGCCAGGCTGCAGAAGTGCAAGCCAAACAGGAACGCAGCAAACGCAAATCCTCCAAGAAAACAGTTGAGCCTGAATTGCCTCCCGTCGTAGCGGAGGTGGCTAAGGTAGAACAGGCCGCACCCGTTGTAGCGGTGACTACGGCGGCGAATCTGGCTGAAGGGACGTTGCACAAGCCGACTCCGAAGCCCGGGGACAAGATTGCCAAACCGAGTAAAAAACCAAAACCGGAAGTCAAGAGCAGCCCGTGGGACGAAAAAGGGCACAAGAAACGCACCCCGGTCAAAACCGGTGAAAAGCCGGGTGTCTGGACCACCCCCATACGTGCGCCGCGCCATGACAAGCACGCCAAGCACACCGCCGAACCTGAGCACGCATTCTTATTGCCGACTGAGCCTATCGTGCATGAAGTGGCTGTTCCGGAAACCATTACTGTTGCTGAATTGGCGCAGAAGATGTCTGTCAAGGCCTCCGAGATCATCAAGGTATTGATGAAAATGGGTTTGATGGTGACCATAAACCAGGTACTTGATCAGGAAACTGCGATGATCGTGGTTGAAGAAATGGGCCACGTCGCCAAGGCTGCCAAGCTGGATGATCCGGACGCCTATTTGATGGATACCGAAGAGCATCACGACCTGGTGCTGGAACCGCGCGCTCCGGTCGTCACGGTGATGGGACACGTGGACCACGGCAAAACTTCGTTGCTCGATTACATTCGCCGCACCCGAGTCGCAACAGGTGAAGCGGGTGGCATAACCCAGCACATCGGTGCGTATCACGTCGATACCCCGCGCGGCATGGTTACTTTCCTCGACACCCCGGGCCACGAGGCGTTTACCGCGATGCGTGCGCGCGGCGCCAAAGCGACCGATATCGTGATTCTGGTGGTGGCTGCAGACGATGGTGTGATGCCGCAAACCAGGGAAGCCATCGCGCATGCGAGGGCTGCCGAAGTGCCGCTGGTAGTGGCGATTACCAAAGTCGACAAACCCGATGCCAACATTGAAAAAGTCAAACAGGAACTGGCCGCCGAAGGTGTTACGCCGGAAGATTGGGGTGGTGATTCGATGTTTGTCGAGGTTTCGTCAAAAACCGGCCAGGGAATCGACCAGTTGCTCGAGGGCGTATTGCTGCAGGCTGAAGTGCTGGAGCTGAAAGCACCGCGCAGCACTCACGCCAAGGGGCTGGTGATCGAAGCGCGTCTGGACAAGGGCAAGGGGCCGGTTGCGACCGTTCTGATACAGTCCGGCACGATGAAGCGCGGCGATGCGGTGCTGGTCGGTTCGGTATTCGGCCGGGTGCGCGCAATGCTGGATGAAACCGGCAAGACGATCAGCGAGGCGGGACCGTCCATTCCGGTAGAGATACAGGGTTTGTCCGAAGTACCTGTGGCGGGTGAAGAATTGATGGTATTGGCTGATGAGAAGCGCGCCCGCGAAATTGCCCAGTTCCGCCAGGGCAAGTATCGCGGCGTGAAGCTTGCGAAGCAGCAGGCTGCCAAGCTGGAAAACATGTTCGAACAGATGGCCGAAGGCGAAGTGGGTATCTTGTCGCTGATCGTCAAATCAGATGTGCAGGGATCGGCCGAAGCGATCGCGCAATCTTTGCAAAAGCTGTCCACCAACGAAGTCAAGGTCAACCTGATCCATGGCGGAGTAGGTGCGATCACCGAGTCGGATGTCAATCTGGCCTTGGCTTCCAAGGCGATTATCATCGGCTTTAACACGCGTGCCGATGCAGCTGCGCGCAAGCTTGCCGAATCCTCCGGTGTGGATATCCGTTACTACAACATCATCTACGCGATGGTGGATGAGATCAGGGCGGCACTGTCCGGCATGCTCGCTCCCGAGAAGCGTGAGAGCGTCATGGGCACGGTTGAAGTGCGCCAGGTGTTCACCGTTTCCAAGGTGGGTACCATCGCCGGATGTATGGTGTTGGATGGCGTGATCAAACGCGGAGCAAAGGTACGTGTGATGCGCGGCGGCGAGCTGATACACGAAGGCGAGCTGGATTCGTTGAAGCGCTTCAAGGACGACGTGAAGGAAGTCAAAGCCAATTTCGAGTGCGGATTGTCGGTAAAGAATTTCAACGATCTGGTGGTGGGCGACAAGCTTGAAGCCTACGAGATCGTCGAGGTGGCGCGCGCGCTATAAATGGCCAATTTCACCCGAACTGACAGGATAGCCCAGCAGATCCAGCGCGAGATAGCCGAACTGGTGCGCCTGCAGATCAACGATCCGCGCGTGCGGCTGGTAACGATTACAGGTGTCGAGGTGGCAGGCGATTATTCCCATGCCAAGATCTTTTTCACCCGCCTGGATGGCAAGCACGATGAAGCCCAGCAGGGGCTGGATCACGCCAGCGGGTTTCTGCGCAGCCAGCTGGCTCACAGCATCAAACTGCGCGTCATGCCACAGCTGCATTTTGTCTTCGACGCTTCCGTAGAGCGCGGTAGCCATTTGTCGCAGTTGATTGATCAGGCGGTCGCCAGCGATCATCACCACGACGACAAGCAGTAGTTTCCCGAAGTTGCGCTAATGGCACGAATTTATCGCCCATTGGACGGCGTGCTGATATTCGACAAACCCTTGGAGTTAAGCTCGAATACCGTATTGCAAAAGGTCCGCCGTCTGTTTCAGGCCGAAAAGGCCGGGCATACCGGCACGCTGGATCCACTTGCCACCGGCCTGCTGCCGATTTGTTTTGGCGAAGCAACCAAGTTTTCAAATGAATTGCTGGATGCCGACAAAACCTATCGAGCATTGTTGCTTTTGGGGGAATCCACCACTACGGGCGATGCCGAGGGCGAGATCACAGCACAGCGCCCGGTCGACATCGGACAGCCAGAGATCGATGCGGTGTTAGACAGATTTCGCGGCGATATCCAACAGCTCCCGCCCATGCACAGTGCGCTCAAGCATCAGGGCAAGCCGCTCTATGAATATATCCGCAAGGGCGAAACCATAGAACGCCAGCTGCGCAATGTGGTGATACACGAGTTGCTGCTGAATTCGTTTTCCGGCAACAAGATGGACATCACCGTGCGTTGCAGCAAAGGGACCTACATACGTACCCTAGCCGAAGATATCGGCGAGGAATTGGGCTGTGGTGCGCACCTGATCGGACTGCGCCGTACCGCGATTGCGCATTTTGATTTGAAAAACAGTTATACCTTGCAGCACCTGGAGGCGATGACCGATGCCGAACGCGATGCTTGTATCCTGCCGCTGGAAAGCCTGATGCCCGATATGCCCAAGCTGCAACTGGATGCTGTCCAGGTCCAGCGCCTGGCTCAAGGACAAAGGCTGGGGCTGGATACCGGACTGCCGGATGGCAAGATCAGCCTGCATGGTCCGATGGGATTCATCGGTGTGGGGCTGTTGCAGGGACGACGCCTCGCTCCCGAAAGGCTGCTGTCCAATGTGGCAAAACAAGCTGCCCAAGCCATTTTGAACGGAAATATTGTGGTTGAGTAACAACCCAGTTAAAGGGTAGAATGTTGCACTTTTTTTAGGAGAGCAAAACCAATGGCAATTAACGCCGCGCAAAAAGCGCAAATCGTAACCGACTATCAACGAGCCAAGAGTGATACCGGTTCCCCCGAAGTGCAAGTTGCATTGATCAGCGCACGAATTACCTACCTGACCGAGCATTTCAAAGACAATGAAAAGGATCACCATTCTCGTCGCGGACTGCTGCGTTTGGTCAGCCGTCGCCGCAAGCTGCTTGATTATCTCAAGCGCACGAATGATGCAAGTTATCGCGCGTTGATCCAGCGCCTGGAAATTCGCAAGTAAGAGTTTGTCTACAGCGGGTCGCATTAGCGACCCGTGTTGTTTCGTTCGGTCAATTTTTATTTGGTCACAACGTTATGTCGCGATTGAGCGACATGCCATGCACAGAGAGGTCTATCTTGAGTCACTATAAAAAAACAATCGCGTTCGGCAACCATCAACTCACATTGGAGACTGGCGAGATTGCGCGTCAGGCCAGCGGGGCAGTGATGGTCAGCCTGGATGATACCGTGGTGCTGGTCACCGTGGTCGGTAGAAAAGATGCCAAACCGGAACAGGATTTTTTCCCGCTCACCGTGGATTATCAGGAACGCACTTATGCTGCGGGCAAGATACCCGGCGGATTTTTCAAGCGCGAAGGACGCCCCAGCGAAAAGGAAATCCTGACCTCTCGTCTGATTGATCGTCCGTTGCGTCCGCTGTTCCCGGAAAGTTTTTACAACGAAGTGCAAATCGTCGCAACGGTGATGTCTTCGGATGAAGAGATCGATTCCGATATCCCGGCCATGATCGGTGCGTCTGCCGCGCTGGCATTGTCCGGTATCCCGTTCGACGGCCCGATAGGTGCTGCGCGCGTGGGTTATGCCAATGGCCAGTATCTGCTCAATCCGACCGCTACCGAACTGTTGACTTCGCAATTGGACCTGGTGGTTGCCGGCACCGACCGCGCTGTGCAGATGGTTGAGTCCGAGGCACAACAGTTGTCTGAAGAGATCATGCTGGGCGCGGTGATGTTCGGACACGAGCAGATGCAGGTGGTCATTCAGGCGATCAACGAAATGGCCGATGCGGTGGGTGCAGATGCGTGGGAATGGTCTGCGCCAGCCAAGGACGAGGCATTGATCGCACAAATCGCCAATCTCGCCGAGACTGAACTTGGGCAGGCTTACGCGATACGTTCCAAACAGGCTCGCACCGTGGCGGTTGATGCGATCCGCGACAAAGTGATGGCAGCGATGTCGCCAGAAGTCATGGCAGCCCAGAAGAATCACGTCAATGATTTGTTCAGCGCACTGGAAGCCAAGATTGTGCGCGGACAGATACTCAGCGGCGAGCCGCGTATTGATGGTCGAGATACGCGCACTGTGCGTCCCATCACCATCCGTAGCGGCGTATTGCCGCGTACCCACGGGTCAACCTTGTTCACCCGCGGCGAAACGCAAGCCCTCGTCATTGCAACTTTGGGCAGTATGCGCGACTCACAGAAGATCGATGCACTGCAGGGAGAATATACCGACCGTTTCATGCTGCATTACAACTTCCCGCCGTATTCCACCGGTGAGACAGGCCGCGTGGGCACGCCCAAGCGCCGCGAAATCGGCCATGGCCGCCTGGCCAAGCGCGCCTTGGTGGCGGTATTGCCCAGCGAAGAAGATTTCGGCTATGCGATGCGCGTGGTTTCGGAAATTACCGAGTCCAACGGTTCCAGTTCGATGGCTTCGGTGTGTGGCGGCTGTCTGTCATTGCTGGATGCCGGTGTGCCGCTCAAGGCTCATGTGGCGGGTATCGCCATGGGGCTGATCAAGGAAGGCAATCGCTTCGCGGTACTGACCGATATCCTCGGCGATGAAGATCATCTGGGCGATATGGACTTCAAGGTGGCCGGTACTGAAACAGGTGTGACCGCTTTGCAGATGGATATAAAGATCAACGGCATCACGCGCGATATCATGCAGGCTGCGTTGATCCAGGCCCGCGAAGGCCGTATGCACATTCTGGGTCTGATGAAGCAATCCATGCCAAGTGCCCGTACTGAAGTTTCCGAATTCGCACCGCGCATGATCAAAATGAAGATCAATCCGGAAAAGATTCGCGACGTGATCGGCAAGGGTGGTGCCGTGATTCGTGCCTTGACCGAAGAAACCGGCACAACGATCGACATTGACGACATCGGCAACATCACCATCTCCTGTGTCAGCGGCGAAGCCGGTGAATTGGCCAAGAAGCGCATCGAAGATATCGTTGCTGATGTGGAAGTAGGCAAGATATACGAAGGACCGGTAGTCAAACTGCTCGACTTTGGCGCATTGGTGAACGTCTTGCCGGGCAAGGATGGCTTGTTGCATATTTCACAGATTGCTCACGAGCGCGTAGTCAGTGTTGCCGACCACCTTAAAGAGGGTCAAATCGTGCGCGTTAAAGTGCTTGAAGTCGACGACAAGGGACGCATGAAGCTGAGCATCAAAGCCTTGCTGGATGCACCGGCAGCAACTGCCGGGTAACGAGTAAAGTCGGCTCAACAAAAAGCCCCGCCAAAATGGCGGGGCTTTTTTTATAGGCGCGGCAATTTTATAAACCGGTAGCGATTACTTGGCTACCTGTCTTTCTCGTATCTCATCCAGGGTCTTGCAGTCGATACATAGCGTGGCAGTAGGTCTTGCTTCGAGCCGATTCAGGCCGATCTCGACACCGCAATTATCGCAGTAGCCATATTCGCCGGCATCGATCTTGGCAAGCATCTCATTGATTTTTTTGATCAGTTTGCGTTCGCGGTCACGGTTGCGCAATTCCAGGCCCATGTCGGATTCCTGCGTGGCACGGTCATTCGGGTCGGCGAATACGGTTGCTTCATCCTGCATGGTATGTACGGTGCGGTCAATATCCTTGCCCAAACCCGCCTTGATATCGTTCATGATCTGGCGGAAATGGTCGAGCTGCTTTGGGTTCATGTAAGCCTCGCCCTTCTTGGGTTTGTAAGGGACGACGGGTTTTTGTGGCTGTACCTGCATTGCACTTCTCCAACGGGATAAAAATAAAGTCCGCTTTAATACCAGAAAGCGGGGTGTTCGGCAACTAAATTAACTTTTCCCCAGCAGCAAAAACAAGCTTGGCCGTTTGTTCAGTTGCGGCATAGGCTGCGATTTCCACTGTGCGATAGCGAGCGTATGGATTTGCTCGCTGGGCAAAGTGATGTCGGTGGCGACACATAATTGCGTTTCCGGGCGACACTGGGCGAGCAGGGCGCTCAACATCCTGTCGTTGCGGTATGGGGTTTCGATGAATAGCTGGGTTTGTTTGAGTCTTGAAGACTCGGCTTCCAGTTTTGAAATCATCTTGTTTCTCTCCGCTTCTGCTATCGGCAAGTAGCCGTGAAAGGCGAAGCACTGCCCATTCAATCCGCAAGCCATCAACGCCAGCAATATGGAGGAAGGGCCAACCAGCGGTACGACGCGAATGCCGCTACGGTGTGCCAGATTGACCAAATCGGCACCTGGATCGGCAATTCCCGGGCAACCTGCCTCTGAAATAATCCCCACATCCTGCCCTGCCAGCAGCGGGGCCAGCAGTTTTGGTAACTCGATCGCGGCGGTGTGCTCGTTTAACGTGTCGAAGTGGAGCGCCTGGATCGGCTGCTCGGGTTTGAGTGCGGAAAGGAATTGCCGGGCGGTCTTGGGTTGTTCCACTACAAAATGTTGCAACTTGCGCGCCAAGCCGATAACGTGCTGCGGCAACACCTGTTCGGCAGGAGTATCACCCAGCGTGCAGGGAATCAGGTAAAGCGTGCCCGTCTTCTTTGCCATTTCAGAACAACCGTACGTTTTCACGTCGCAGCATTTCAACCAGCATAATCAGTGGCAGGCCGATCAGCGCGTTCGGGTCGTCACCGCTCATCCGGCTGATCAGTGCAATTCCAAGTCCTTCGGATTTTGCGCTGCCGGCACAGTGATAGGGTTGTTCCTTGAGCAGGTAACCTTCTATTTCGTCATTACTGAGATCGCGCAGGGTGACAAAATTTTCAGCCACTTCGGTTTGCATATGGCCGGTTCTGCTGTTCAGCAGCGTCAGCGCGGTATAAAAGTGCGTGGTCTTGCCGCGCATGGCGCGCAGTTGATGGACCGCATTGTCGTGGGTAATGGGTTTGCCAAGCTGGTTGCCATCCAGCAGGGCAACCTGGTCGGAGCCGATGATAAGCGCGTCCGGGTATTTGCCGGCCACCGCCCTGGTTTTGATCTGAGCCAACCGCACCGAGGTTGCACGTGCAGATTCTTGCGGCAAGGGCGTTTCATCCACGTTTGGTGCCATGGTATCGAACGGAAGATTCAGCCGTTTGAGCAGTTGGCTGCGGTAAATTGAGCTGGAAGCGAGGACAAGCAACTGAGAATTCAAAGATATTCCTTGGGATTTTTGACAGGAAGCGGCGAAAAATATATCATGCGCGCCTCATGTATGCACGGCCTTTCATCGATAGCCTGGATTTTGCCCGAAACGGGAAGCATTTAAGCGGTGAATTGCCGATTGCCGAATTGCCCCGCTTGCTGGATGCACTGGAAACTCCCCAGGGGGTTTTGCATTACACAGTGCAAGGTGGCGTGGATAAACAAGGGATGCAATTCCTGGATGTGGGCGTGGTTGGCCTGTGCCGGTTGCGTTGCCAGCGTTGTCTGGATGGCTTCGATTATCCGGTACGGCTTGCTACGCGCTTGTTGCTCCGCGATCAGGCAGGTCTCGATGCACTGGATGATGAAGCAGAAAACGAGGAAGAAGGGTTCGACAGCATCCTGGCAGATATGCATCTGAATGTGTTTGATATGCTGGAAGAAGAGATTTTGTTAAGCCTGCCAATCGCACCCAAACACGAGTTGGGTGCTTGTCAGGCGACAGATGGCAAAAATACGCGGGTGGATGAACAAAATCCGTTTGCGGTTTTAGCGAAATTGAAACGTAATTAAACAGTTTTTTAGGAGTCGTTAACATGGCAGTTCAGCAGAATAAGAAGTCCCCATCCAAGCGCGGCATGCACCGCGCCCATGATTTTTTGACCAACCCGGCGACTGCGATCGAGCCAACTACGGGTGAGAACCACTTGCGCCACCACATCAGCCCTACCGGCTTTTACCGTGGCAAGAAGGTAGTCAAGACCAAGGGCGAATAAACCTTCAAGTGGCGCAGCCGATCATTCAAGGTCGGCTGCGTTTTCTTTTTGTTAGCCTTGCCGAGGATCGTTTAGTGGATGTCACATTAGCTATCGATGCGATGGGAGGCGACCACGGCACGACGGTCACCATCCCCGCAGCAGTTGAGTATCTGAAGCAGTTCCCCGACGATACCATTATTCTGGTCGGTATCCCCAATGCCGTTGAAGCCGAATTACGCGCCCTGGGCATGAAAGCCGGGGTGCATTTGCGCATTCATCCTGCCAGCGAAGTGGTGGGCATGGACGAACAGCCACAATCCGCATTGCGTGGCAAAAAAGATTCCTCAATGCGCGTCAGCATCGATCTGGTCAAAAATGGAGAAGCGTTGGCCTGCGTCAGCGCGGGCAATACCGGTGCACTGATGGCAACGGCCCGATATGTGCTGAAAACTATCCCGGGCATCGATCGTCCTGCAATCGCGTCGTACTTGCCAACCAAAATGGGCCAAGTCTGCATGCTCGACCTGGGCGCCAACACCGATTGCAACGCACAGCACCTGCTGCAATTTGCCTTGATGGGTTCGACACTGGTTACCGCGTTGGAGCACAAACCCAATCCCAGCGTCGGCTTGTTGAATATCGGCAGCGAAGATATCAAGGGTAACGAAGTGGTCAAGCAGGCCGCCGAGTTACTGCGTGCCAGCGACCTGAATTTCTACGGAAACGTTGAGGGCAATGACATCTTCAAAGGCACGACCGACGTGGTGGTGTGCGATGGCTTCGTCGGCAACGTGGCGTTAAAAACCACCGAAGGACTGGCGCAGATGCTGGGCGGTTTTTTGCGTGAAGAGTTTGGCAGGAACATATTCTCCAAGCTGGCTGCGCTGGTGGCAATGCCAGTGCTGAATGCGTTCAAGCGCCGGGTGGACCATCGACGCTATAACGGTGCGAGTTTGCTCGGATTGAAGGGTATCGTCGTGAAGAGCCACGGTTCGGCAGATATATTCGCTTTTCGCTGTGCCATTGAACGCGCGGCGGAAGAAGTTCGCGGCGGCATGTTGCAGCACATCAGCGAGCATATCGAAATATGGCATCATTCAAATCTGCAGAAAGCAGCGGAGGTTTCCTGATGTATTCAAAAATCATCGGTACCGGAAGTTATTTGCCGGCCAAGGTGCTGACCAATTTTGACCTGGAAAAGTTAGTTGATACCTCGCACGACTGGATCGTCTCGCGCAGTGGTATCGTCGAACGGCATATTGCGGCAGACAATGAGCTGACCAGCGATCTCGCCTTGCAAGCCAGCCTGCAGGCGATCAAGGCTGCGGGCATCAGTGCCGACCAAATTGACCTGGTGATCATCGCGACCACTACTCCCGACCAGATCTTCCCCAGCACTGCCTGCATCCTTCAGGACAAGCTCGGGATCAAAAACCATGGTGCCGCATTCGACATGCAGGCGGTATGCGGCGGCTTTGTGTATGCAATGAACACTGCGGACTTGTACATACGCAGCGGCCAGGCCAGAACGGCGTTAGTGGTCGGTGCTGAAGTGCTGTCGCGCATTCTGGACTGGAATGATCGCACCACTTGCGTATTGTTTGGCGACGGAGCCGGGGCGGTCGTGCTACAGGCCTCCGAAACGCCCGGTATTATTGCAAGCAAACTGCACGCCGATGGCAGTCATCGCGACATGTTGAAAGCCGAGGGCAGCATCAATAATGGTTTGGTACAAGGCGATCCCTTCATCAAGATGGAAGGTCCGGCAGTTTTCAAATTTGCCGTAAAAGTGCTCAGTTCAGTGGTCGAGGAAGTACTTGAAGCAAACCAGTTACAGGGTTCCGACATCGATTGGCTGGTGCCGCATCAGGCCAACATCCGAATAATGGAAGCAACAGCAAAGAAACTCGGCTTGAGTATGGACAACGTGATCGTTACTGTGGCGACCCACGGTAATACCTCGGCGGCATCGATTCCACTGGCATTGGATACGGCGGTGCGCGATGGCCGTATCAAGGCAGGGCAGAATATTTTACTGGAGGCCGTGGGTGGCGGATTTACCTGGGGTGCCGTTTTGATCAGGTGGTAGATTCTAGATATGACTAAATTCGCTTTCGTATTTCCCGGCCAGGGATCGCAATCACGCGGCATGATGAACGGCTATGCCGATTTTCCGGTAGTGCGCGACACTTTCGACGAAGCTTCCGAGGTGTTGAAACAAAACTTATGGCAACTGGTTGAGGAAGGCAGTGATGCAGACCTGAGCGCCACCGTCAATACCCAACCCGTTATGCTGACCGCAGGTGTGGCGGTATATCGCGCCTGGCAGGCACAGCATGGCGCAACCCCGTCCATCATGGCGGGGCATAGTCTGGGTGAATATACCGCGATGGTCGCATCCGGTGCGCTGAGTTTTGCGGATGCATTGCCGCTGGTGCGCTACCGTGCGCAATGCATGCAGCAGGCCGTGCCGGAAGGTGTGGGCGGGATTGCCGCGATACTCGGGCTGGATGACGATGCGGTGCGTGCCGTTTGCGCAGAGGGAGCTCAGGGCGAAGTACTGGAAGCCGTGAATTACAACTCACCCGGACAGGTGGTTATCGCCGGGAATCGTTCCGCAGTCGAACGTGGCATGGAGCTGGCCAAGGCCAGGGGTGCAAAGCGCGCGATCATGCTGCCGATGAGCGTGCCGTCGCATTGCAAGTTAATGGAGGGCGCGGCTGAGCAATTGCGGGATTATCTTGCTGGCGTAACGGTGCACGCCCCGGCCATTCCTGTGCTTCACAATGCCGATGTGAAAAGCTATACGGATGAGGCTGCGATCAAGAATGCCCTGGTACGCCAATTGTACTCTCCGGTACGCTGGGTTGAAACCGTACTGGAATTCGGAAAACAGGGCATCACCCACAATGTCGAATGCGCCCCAGGTAAAGTGCTTGCCGGATTGAACAAACGCATCGCCACCGAGCAGCAAGCTTTAGCTATCAACGACGGCGCAGCACTGACGCTGGCTTTGGCCGCACTCGCATAAGGAGACACCTACATGACACTGCAAGGACAGATCGCATTGGTAACCGGAGCCAGTCGCGGCATCGGCCAGGCCATCGCGCTGGAACTGGGCAGGCAGGGCGCGACCGTGATCGGCACGGCCACCAGCACTGCCGGTGCACTGGCAATTAGTGCCTATCTGGATGCTGCCGGTATCAAGGGAGCCGGCATGGCACTGAACGTCAACGACACTGATCAAACCGAACAGGTCCTGGCCGAATTGCGCAAGCAATTCGGCGAAATATCGATACTGGTGAACAACGCCGGCATCACCCGCGACAATCTGCTGGCACGCATGACCGACGAGGAATGGGACGATGTGCTGGCGACCAATCTGAAATCTGTGTTCCGTCTCAGTCGCGCCGTGCTGCGCGCCATGATGAAGGCAAGAGGAGGGCGCATCATCAGTATTTCCTCGGTGGTCGGCAGCATGGGAAACGCGGGGCAGGCCAATTACGCCGCTTCCAAAGCGGGCATGGTCGGTTTCACCAAGTCCCTTGCCCAGGAAATCGGCAGCCGGAATATCACCGTGAACTGCGTTGCCCCTGGATTTATCGATACCGACATGACGCATGCGTTGGGTGAAGAACAACGCAGCAAACTGGTCGAACATGTTCCCTTGAAACGGCTCGGTCAACCCGCCGATATCGCCGCCGCCGTGGCTTTTCTGGCAGGTCCGGGAGCGGCATACATCACCGGAGTTACATTGCATGTAAATGGCGGGATGTATATGGAATAGGTTGTGGCCGAAGGGCGTCCACCCTTGTGCGGCAGCCGGTATTCGTGGCGGTGTTTTCGGCACCGCCATAGCGGAAGATGTCTGCGAATAGCCTCAGTTCGATGCCAACTGGTTTGTGCTAGCAAGGTTATTTCAATCATGCCGGCGAACTGTTCGTGCAATTCCTTCAAGGATTCAAAAACAAAACCAGCGTACCTGTTATCATGGTATGCCTCGACCATAAATAATAGGATTGCAAATGGCCAAACCAAATTACTCGTTCGAAAAACGCCAGAAAGAGCTCGCCAAGAAAAAGAAACAGGAAGAGAAACGGCAACGAAAAATTGCACCGCAGGGTGAACAGCCAGAAAATGCTCAATCCCAGCCCCAGCCACCCGCTGATGAAGTATCCGGCAGCTGATCCCAATAATTCCAAATATTCGGAATGCCTCTGTGCATACCATTTTGATAACTCGGTAAAGAACACAAGTTGTTTGGATTTTTTCGCAAATTTGATACAATGTCGCTGTTTTTTTGAACTTTAATCTGGGTGGGAGAAATAAGATGTCTATTGAACAACGTGTTAAAAAGATCGTTGCCGAACAACTGGGCGTAAACGAGTCTGAAGTCAAGAATGAATCTTCTTTTGTCAATGACTTGGGAGCGGATTCGCTGGATACAGTGGAATTGGTAATGGCTCTTGAAGAAGAGTTCGAGTGCGACATACCGGACGAAGACGCAGAAAAAATCACCACCGTACAACAGGCTATCGACTACGTCCTGGCACACCAGAAGTAATCCGCTTCTTTATTTCATATACCCTCATTTTCTGTTGGTCCATCCTTTCTGTCTGGCGGAGTCAATTTGTTGTCAAAGCGTAGAGTCGTCATTACCGGGTTAGGAGTCATTTCCCCCGTGGGAATAGGTATTCCCGCTGTATGGCAGAATATCGTCGCGGGGAAATCCGGCATAACCAGGATCACCCGTTTTGACGCCAGCCATATGGCGGCTCAAATTGCGGGCGAAGTCAAAGATTTCGATGCAACAAAATTTCTTTCCGCCAAGGATGCCCGGCGCATGGACCGGTTTATCCATTTCGGGCTGGTTGCCGGAATGGAGGCGTTCAAGGACTCGGGACTGGAAGTGTCCGAGCAGAATGCCGAGCGTATCGGCGTAAATATCGGCTCTGGCATCGGCGGTCTGCCGATGATTGAGGAAACGCACAGCGATTACCTCGCAGCAGGGCCGCGCAAAATATCGCCGTTCTTCATTCCGGGCACCATTATCAACATGATTTCCGGGAACCTGTCCGTGATGTACGGATTGCAAGGGCCCAATCTGGCGATGGTATCGGCGTGTACAACCGGCACGCATTGCATCGGTGAATCGGCGCGCATCATCGAGTATGGTGATGCGGATGTGATGATTGCGGGCGGCTCAGAAGCAACCCTGTGCGCACTGGCGGTGGGCGGTTTTTCTTCAGCACGTGCACTCAGCACACGCAACGATGATCCGGCCACGGCAAGTCGTCCCTGGGACAAGGATCGCGACGGCTTCGTGATGGGCGAGGGTGCGGGGGTGATGGTGCTGGAGGAATACGAACACGCCAAAGCGCGCGGTGCCAGGATCTATGCGGAATTGGCCGGCTACGGCATGAGCGGCGATGCCTACCATATCACCTCGCCGAACAGCGATGGTCCGAAGCGCAGCATGCTGAATGCGCTGCGTAATGCCGGTTTGGATGCGCAAGCAGTGCAGTACGTTAATGCGCATGGTACTTCGACCCCTCTGGGCGACAAGAATGAAACCGATGCCATCAAGCTGGCGTTTGGTGACCATGCCAAGAAGATTGTAGTGAATTCTACCAAGTCGATGACAGGACACCTGCTGGGCGGTGCAGGGGGGATCGAGTCGGTATTTTGCGCTTTGGCGTTACACCATCAAATTTCACCCCCGACCATCAATATTTTTGAGCAAGACCCGGAGTGCGATCTGGACTACTGTGCGAATGTTGCACGCGACATGAAGATCGATGTCGCCATGAACAATAACTTCGGTTTCGGTGGAACCAACGGAACCCTGGTGTTCCGCAAGGTCTAGTTTTCGCCGCGATGCTGGTCAATGGCAAGCCTGGCGATTCGATCAGCATACGTGATCGTGGTCTGCTCTATGGAGACGGGGTGTTTCGCACCTTGCGCGCGATCCGGGGCCAGGCGCAACATTGGACGCTGCACTACCAGAAACTTCAACACGACTGCATCGCTCTGGGCATAGCTTGTCCGGCTGTTGAACTTCTATCCGCCGAGTTGGATGGTCTGCTTGAGCAACACCCCGAGGGTGTGGTGAAACTGGTTGTCACACGCGGGCAAGGAACACGTGGCTATGCGCCGCCAGACGATCCGAATATCACCCATTTCTGGGACCTTTCCCCATTGCCCGACTACCCGTCCGACCTGGCAATACGCGGGATAAGAGCAAAACTATGCAAACTACGCCTGGGTTGGCAACCTCGCCTGGCGGGAATAAAGCATCTCAATCGTCTGGAAAACGTTATGGCGGCAGCGGAATACAGCGAAGCGCGTTTGCTTGACCCCGAAATTGCCGAATGCTTGTTGTTGGATGCAGATGGCAATGTTATAGAAGGAACGCGCAGCAATCTGTTTGTTGTGTCCCGGGGTAAATTGATTACACCGGATTTGACGCGTAGCGGCGTGGCGGGAGTGCAGAGAGACCGCGTGATCGGCTGGTCGAAACTGAACAATATGCCAATGCAAATCCGCAATGTCGGTCTGGATGAGGTGTTGCAAGCAGATGAACTGTTCGTGGTAAACAGTATCATCGGATTGTGGCCGATACGAGAACTCGAGCAGCAGCACTGGACGGGTTTCCCGGTTTCGATGAAGATCCGGCAAACCTGGTCAGAAGAGGCAGTCAACTGATGAAGATCTTTGTTACTTTACTATCGCTGGTTTTGATTCTGGGTGTCTCAAGTGCCGGTTATTACGCACTCAGCCCATTACCGCTGCCAGTCACCCCGTTTGAATTTTCACTTAAACAAGGCAGCAGCCTGAAAAGCACCGCCCGGGAAATGCAACAATCGGGGTTGCTGGATCATGGCTGGAAGTTTGACTGGCTTGCCCGATTGCTGGGAAAATCGGGACAGCTGAAAGCGGGTAACTACGCGCTGGAACATCCTGTTTCGCCGCTTCAACTGTTGAAAATTATCAGTTCCGGCGAGGTCAGCCTGAGCCAGATTAGTGTGATCGAGGGCTGGACATTCAAACAAATGCGTGAAGCGCTAAATGCCAATCGGGATATCACTCATGATTCGGAAAATATGAGCGACGAAGAAATATTGCAGCATATCGGCGCGACAGAAATGCATGCCGAGGGCCTGTTTTTCCCAAACACCTATTATTTTGCAGCGGGCAGCAGCGACCTGAAAATATTAAAGCGCGCCTATCAGACCATGCAAAAAAACTTGCAGCAGGTCTGGCTAACGCGGGGTACGAACCTGCCGTTTCAAACGCCTTACCAGGCACTGATACTCGCTTCCATCGTCGAGAAAGAAACCGGGACGCCCGGCGACCGCAATATGATCGCTGGCGTGTTTGTGAACCGGCTGAAAAAAAACATGTTATTGCAATCCGACCCAACGGTGATTTATGGGCTGGGTGACAAGTTCGACGGAAATCTGCGCAAGCGTGATTTGCTTGCAGATACTGCTTACAATACTTATAGGCGCAGGGGTTTGACGCCCACACCGATTTGCCTGCCCGGTATGGCTGCTTTGCAGGCTGTATTGCACCCGGCGCAGACCGATGCACTCTACTTTGTTGCGCGCGGCGATGGCAGTTCGCAATTTTCCAACAATTTGGCCACGCACAATCGCGCGGTGAATCGATACCAGAAATAGGCAGGATGCCGCCTGCGGATTCCATTTTGCCGAATCAAAGCACCCGAAAACGGACAATGCCAACTATCGAATGACCGTGTTCAACTGTTAACTATGATCTAAATGAGTAAATTCATTACCTTTGAAGGCGTGGACGGCGCAGGTAAAAGTACCCATATCGCCTGGTTTGCCGAAGTGCTGAGGCAACGCGGTCACGATGTGGTGGTCACCCGCGAGCCGGGCGGCACGCCGCTGGGCGAACAATTGCGCGAAATCCTGCTGAACCAGCGGATGAACATCGGCACCGAAGCGTTGCTGATGTTTGCTGCCCGGCTGGAACACATCGAACAAGTGATCCGGCCGGGACTGCGCGCCGGAAAGTGGGTAATTTCGGACCGGTTCAGCGATGCCAGCTTCGCCTACCAGGGTGGCGGAAGAGGCTTGAGCTGGGAAAAGCTAAGCCAGCTCGAGCAATGGGTACACCCCGATCTGCAGCCTGACCTGACACTGTTTTTCGACGTTCCGGTCGAGATTGCCCGACAACGTCTGGCGAATAACATCTCCCTGGACCGTTTTGAACAGGAGCAGGCCGAGTTCTTCGAACGGGTGAGCGCTGGATATCACAGACGCGTACAGGAACACCCGCATCGATATGCTGTCATTGATGCATCGCAGAGCGTGGATAAGGTTAAACTAAAACTTGAAGAGATAATTTCAATTATTTGATATGAAAGAAATTTATCCATGGCAAAAAAATGACTGGGCGCGCTTGCAGACGCTGCGCAATCGTCCGGCGCACGGCCTGCTGTTCAGGGGAAGCGAGGGCATCGGCAAGCTGGCGCTTGCGATCAATTATGCTCAAAGCTTGTTGTGCCAGGATCCCGGCGAAGCGAATTTTGCATGCGGGAAATGTCCGTCATGCCACTGGTTCGAGCAGGGCACACATCCGGACTTTCGTATCTTGCAACCAGAATCCCTGAGTCTTGATGGCGAGGAGACCGAATCCGGAAAAAAGCCCAGCAAGCAAATCTCGGTCGCGCAAATTCGCGGTTTGGCGGATTTTTTCGGCATGACCGCCCATCAAGGCGGCAGGCGCGTGATTGTGATACATCCTGCAGAGAGCATGAATCCGAATGCTGCCAATGCCTTGCTGAAGAGCCTTGAAGAACCTCCTCCGGGATTGTTGTTCATCCTGGTATCACACAAGCCGCAACAATTATTGCCGACCATCTTGAGCCGGTGTCTGGCTTTCGCATTGCCTGCGCCGGATGCCGACAGCGCCATTCGCTGGCTGGGCGGGCAGGGTGTAAAAAATCCCGCAGAAGTTCTTGCCGCCTCGGGTTTTGCACCGCTGCAGGCGGTCCAGCTTGATGAACAGCTGGGCGGCGCAGAACGCAACATGATGTTGCGCGCGGTGCGCCAACCCGTCTCGCTTGATGTGTTCGCATTGGCTGAAGCGCTGCAAAAAACTGAGCAGGTAATCGTGGTGCAGTGGCTGCAACAATGGTGCTACGATCTGACTTCGATGAAGTTGGCCGGCAAGCTGCGCTATCATCCCGGTGAAGAATCCGTCATTAAAAATCTGGTTGGACCGGTATCAGCGTTGAACCTGGCACGCTTGCAGAAACACCTGCAAACAGCAAAACGAGAAGCGAAACACACCCTCAACCCCAAGCTGTTTTATGAATCGCTGCTGTTGGCGTATCGCCAACTCCTGCTCGAATAATCATGCCGTTCATCGACTCCCATTGCCATATCAATTTTCCGGAGCTCGCCGCGAACATCGACGATGTGCTGGCGAAAATGCGCGACAACGAAGTAATCAGCGCATTGTGTGTTTCGGTCAATCTGGCGGATTTTCCGCAGGTGCTGGCCCTTGCCGAGCAGTATCCGCACATCTATGCCTCGGTGGGCGTGCATCCTGATTACGAAGGCGTTGAAGAACCCGATGTGGCCCGACTGGTCGCACTGGCGCAGCATCCCAGGATTATTGCCATCGGTGAAACCGGCCTGGATTATTTTCGCCTCAAGGGCGATCTGGAGTGGCAACGCGAGCGTTTTCGCAATCATATCCGCGCAGCACGCGAAACCGGCAAGCCGCTCATCATCCATACCCGCGAAGCCGCAGCCGACACCCTGCGCATCATGGCGGAAGAAAATGCCGCGGAGGCCAGCGGCGTGATGCATTGCTTCACCGAATCATGGGAAGTCGCCGAAGCCGCGCTGGCAATGGGTTTTTACATTTCCTTTTCCGGAATCGTCACCTTCAAGAACGCGACACAACTCAAGGAAGTCGCGCGGCGCGTGCCGCTCGAGCGTATGTTGATCGAAACCGATTCACCGTATCTGGCGCCTGTTCCGCATCGCGGCAAGCTCAACCAACCGGCTTATGTGAAGCATGTCGCCGCGGAGATTGCCATGCTGCGCGGTATCAGCCTGGACGAAGTGGCGAGCCACACGACTGAAAATTTTTCCCGCCTGTTCAAGCTGGGCGATATATTTGACTGATTACATCGAGCGAAATTATTGACAGAAATTTGAATATCCCTATAATGCGCAACTCGTTTTGCGGGAGTAGCTCAGTTGGTAGAGCGCAACCTTGCCAAGGTTGAGGTCGAGAGTTCGAGACTCTTCTCCCGCTCCAAATCTGAGGGAAAGCATTCTGGCTTTCCCTCGTTCATTTTAAGCTGTTGATTCGCAGTGCGGCGAGATAGCAAAATGGTTATGCAGCGGATTGCAAATCCGCCCATCCCAGTTCGATTCTGGGTCTCGCCTCCAAATACAAACCCAATAACCACGCCACTTACGGCGTGGTTATTGCTTTCTGGCACCATTAAAAAAGCTTGCGTATTTCTTCAATAAACCCTCATAATCCACCCCAAATCCAACCTGCGGGGTGGCAAAACCAACCGACTTTCGCACGAAAATCCGTTCACGCAAGTTTGTAATAATCATAACCGAGGATAGCAAATGGCATCGAAGCGGCAGCGTGGCACTGGGAGTTGGGAGTACATCGTCAAGAAGAAAGGTGTGCTTCCAAAACCACTCAGCTTGACATTCCATGATGAAGTCGAAGGGGATATGTATGTCGCCCATCTTGAAAAGCTGCTGGCAAAAGGCATTGTGCCGGACGAGTTTAAGGAAAAAACCAAGCCAGTCACCACACTCAGCATGGCGATAGCGGAATATCTCGATGCTGTTCATGTGACGGACGAGGACATACAGATACTAAACAGTTTTCACATGGTTCTAAAAGGGATCGATCTTTCCAGGGTCAAGTACGCATGGGCTGAGGAATGGATTAAGGAGTTGCAGGTTAGCGGATTGTCTCCTTCGTCAATCCGTAAGCGGGTAGGAGCACTTGCCCGGTGTCTGGATTGGGTGTTGCGGAGAGAGAATACAATGCTGGACAGCAACCCGCTCAGGGTGCTGCCTAAACGCTATTCAACCACAGCAAATGGGCTGAAGGACGTAGAACGCGATAGGAGGCTTCAGGAAGGAGAGGAAAGCCGTATCCTGGCCATCATCAGCAAAGAGAAGCCGGAGGGCAGGGAAAGGGCTTTAGCGTTGCCCCATGCTGATGCTTTGAGGCTGATGATTGTGCTGGCACTAGAGACAGCTATGCGAATGCGGGAGATATATACGCTGACACGGGATCAGGTTGATATTAGGCAGCGCACCATATTTCTTGATCTAACAAAGAATGGATCAAAACGCCAAGTGCCGATGAGTTCAGTCGCGCTGGCAACTCTAAAGGATTACTTGACAGTCCACGAAGGGGATCAGATATTCCCGTTCTGGGATGGGAAGATGACTGCTGGTGCATTGAAGGCTACGACGACCAAGGTATCCCAGCAGTGGGCGAGAATCTTCAGTGCGGCCGGATGCGCAGATTTACGATTCCACGACTTAAGGCATGAAGCCGTGAGCAGATTGTTCGAGCGCACCACCCTTGGTGAATTGGAGATAGCGAAAATCTCAGGCCATTCGTCCATGAAAATGCTGATGCGCTATGCCAACCTGCGCGGGTCGAACTTGGCGGAGCGGCTATGGTGAGCCGTCTATTCTGCGTTATGCGATGTGGCAGCCAGCCTCTGCACCTTTCCGATTTCGCTTCGCTTCGGTTTTGGCGAGGGCGATTGCGTCCTTCTTCGCCCTTCGCCCTCGGTTGTCTGGTTCGAGTTTCATCGGCCACACCGGATCGTCATCTTCCCGTTTCCGAAATTCCAGCACCGGAAGACCAGCCGTCGCCACCAGTGCTGCAATCAGCTATCCTGCTCTTCCTCTCATGACCTCATCGCCACCGGTATTGCCGGCAACACCGGCTTCTCTCGCAGCCTTCTACGCACTTCCGCCACGGCTGGCTTGAATTTGACCACGCGCCCGGCTTGATAGGCCGCGCGGCGTTGTTCGGTTTGTAGGCTCACTTGCTCGGCAAGGTAGCTGTCCAGATCGCTCTCGCGCAGTACCCAGCTCTTGCTGATCTTGGCGGCGGGCAGTTCGCCTGTGGCGATGAGGTCGGCCATCGATCCGCTCGATACATTGAGGTAGGCGCAGGCTTCGTCGAGGGTGTAGGTTTTTTTCATTTCACTTATTCCTTTTCAGGATGCGAACTAGGTGCGAGTGGGTGTAAATGCTTCTCACCGTTCTGTAGGTATGCGGTGATTCATATTAACGCAATAATAAAACTTGCACAATAAAAATGACACGTTTTTTATTTTGGTTATAGGATGACAATAATAGTATTCGGGTGCCCCGCTGAACGCAAAAATATGGGCAATGGAAGCCAGAGAAGTAGTCGATAAATCAATCTACCCGACGGTATCCATGCCGGGTCTTGCCATGAACGTACCGCTTGTGCGCCTCGATCCAATTGGAGGCGACTTCGTTCTGCGCTTCCTTGAGCGTGATCTCTCCATCGCACACCATGCGGTATAGCGTATATTCCAGCGTGTCCTTCTTGGCCGCATTCCATTCGCT